>CALFEY010000112.1 GCA_937958295.1 uncultured Pseudomonadota bacterium | reverse complement strand
AATGCGCACCTCATGCACAAACCCGCCCCACACCGCCGTCCCCGCCTCATTGCGGTATCGGAGCTCGCCGCGGGCATCAAGAGCTACGAAGACGGCGACTTCGCCGCCGCTACCCGGCAACTGCAAAGCGCGCTCGACATGGGCCTGCCTGGCGCCGGCGACCGCGCGCAGGCGCACAAGTACCGCGCGTTCATGGTGTGCGTGAACGGCCGCGAGAAGACGTGTCGTGACGAGTTCCGCCTGGCCCTCGAGGCCGATCCCGCGTTCGCGCTCGCCCCGGCGGAAGCCGGCCACCCGGTGTGGTCGCAGGTGCTGCGCAGCGTCAAGGCGGAGATGGCGCGTGCGAAGCCGAAGGCGCCCGCCAAGGGCACGCCGGCCAAGGCGCCCACGACGAAAGCGGCGCCCGCGAAGGACGCCGCTGCCAAGTCGGCGCCTGCCAAGAACTCCACGGCGACGACGCCGCCGAAGTAACCGGGCTTCGACAGGCCGCGCTACGTACGCGACCGGAACGCGACCGCGATCAGCCGGCGGCCGTCACTGCCCGCGCCGCGAGCACCGAGATGAGGTGCGCGCGATACTCGGCGGATCCGTGCAGGTCGCTGTTGAGCCCCGTGGCGGGCACCTTCACGGCCTTGGCTGCGTCCGCCGTGAAGCTCTTCGCCAGCGCATCCTCGAGGGCCTTGGCGCGAAACACCGAGGACCCCGCGCCCGTCACCGCCACCCGCACGCCGCCGGCGGTTTGCGCCACGAACACGCCCACAAGCGCGAAGCGCGACGCGGGCTGCACGAACTTCACGTAGGCCGCCTTGGCGGGCACCGGGAAGCTCACGCTCGTGATGAGCTCGTCTTCCGCCAGCGCCGTCTCGTACATGCCCTTGAAGAAGTCGGCGGCCGCGAGCTTGCGCTTGCTGGTGTGCACGACGGCGTCGAGCCCGAGAACGGCAGCGGGGTAGCACGCGGCCGGATCGTTGTTGGCGAGCGAGCCGCCGAGCGTGCCCATGTTGCGCACCTGACGGTCGCCGATGCCCTCGGCAAGCGCGGCGAGCGCGGGAATGCCCACCTTGACCTCCGCGGAGGCCGCGACGTCGGCGTGACGCGTCATCGCGCCGATCACGACGTGGGTGCCCTCGCGCCGGATTCCCTTGAGCTCGGCGATGCCGGAGAGGTCCACGAGCGTTCCGGGTTGCGCGAGGCGCAGCTTCAGCGCCGCGACGAGGCTCTGCCCGCCCGCGAGCGCCTTGCCGCCGCTGGCCGCGAGGAGCGCGGCGGCGTTGGCCACGGAATCGGCTTTCTTGAGTTCGAACGTGTACATGTCCCTCGCTCCCTTACGCGCCGGCCTTGGCCGACTGGATCGCCTGCCACACGCGATGCGGCGACGCGGGCATCTGGATGTCCTTGACGCCCACGCCGAGCAGGGCATCGTGCACGGCATTCATCATCGCGGCCGGAGCGCCGATCGCCCCAGCCTCCCCGCACCCTTTGGCTCCCAGCGGATTGTGCGTGCACGGGGTGACCTTGGTGCTCACCTTGAACGTGGGCAGGTCATCGGCCCGCGGCATCGCGTAATCCATGAAGCTGCCCGAGAGGAGCTGGCCGGTCTTGGCGTCGTACACGCAGTTCTCGAGCAGCGCCTGCCCGAGGCCTTGCGCGAGGCCACCATGAACCTGGCCTTCCACGATCATGGGATTGATGATGTTGCCGAAGTCGTCGCACGCGACGAAATTCACGACCTCGGTCACGCCGGTATCCGGATCGATCTCCACCTCGCAGATGTGCGTGCCCGCGGGATAGGTGAAGTTGGTGGGATCGTAGAAGGCGGTCTCGTTCAGGCCCGGCTCGAGCTTGTCCAGCGGATAGATGTGCGGGACGTAGGCCGCGAGCGCCACCTCGCCGAACGCCTTGCTGCGATCGGTACCTGCCACGGTGAACTTGCCGTCCTTGAACTCGATGTCGGTCTCCGCGGCCTCGAGGAGATGCGCCGCGATCTTCTTGCCCTTGGCCACGACCTTGTCGATGGCCTTGACGATCGCCGTGCCGCCCACCGCCAGCGAGCGCGAGCCGTAGGTGCCCATGCCGAAGGGGATGCGGCCGGTGTCGCCGTGCACGATCTCGACGTTGGCCATGTCGATGCCGAGCTTGTCCGCCACGATCTGTGCAAATGTGGTCTCGTGGCCCTGGCCGTGACTGTGCGAGCCGGTGAAGACCGTCACGCCGCCGGTGGGATTCACGCGTACCTCGCCCGCCTCGTACAGGCCGGCACGCGCGCCCAGGGCGCCCGCGATGTTCGACGGTGCGAGCCCGCATGCCTCGATGTACGACGAGTAGCCCAGGCCGCGCAGCTTGCCGCGCCTGGCGGCCTCGGCCTTGCGCGAGGTGAAGTGCGCCACGTCGGCCATGCGCATCGCCTCGTCGAGCGTCTGGTCGTAGTTGCCGGTGTCGTAGGTGAGCGCGACGGGCGTGGCGTAGGGGAACGCACGGATGAAATTGCGACGGCGAATCTCGTCCTGCGCGATGCCCAAATCCACCCCCACCTGGTGCACGACGCGCTCCACGACGTACGTGGCTTCAGGCCGCCCCGCGCCGCGATAGGCATCCACCGGCACCGTGTTGGTGAACGCGGCCGTGACCTCGCAGTAGATCGCAGGCGTGGTGTATTGGCCCGCAAGCAGCGTCGCGTAAAGGATCGTGGGAATGCACGACGCGAACGTGGACAGGTAGGCGCCCAGGTTCGCGGTCGTGGTCACGCGCATCGCGAGGAAGCGGCCGTCCTTGTCGACGGCCATCTCGGCGTGCGTGACGTGATCACGCCCGTGCGCATCGGAGATGAACGCCTCGCTGCGGTCCGCCGCCCAGCGGATGGGGCGATTGACGTGCTTGCTCGCCCACACCAGCGCGGTCTCCTCGGCGTAGAGGTAGATCTTGGAGCCGAAGCCGCCCCCCACGTCCGGGGCGATCACGCGCACCTTCGTTTCCGGGAGTCCCAGCACGAAGGCGGTCATCAGCAGCCGCTCGACGTGCGGGTTCTGGCTCGCGACGTAGAGCGTGTACGACTGTTCCGCGCGGTTGTACGACGCCACCGCGGCACGCGGCTCGATCGCATTGGGCACGAGCCGGTTGTTGACGATGTCCACCTTCGACACGTGATGGGCCGTGGCGAACGCGGCGTCGACCGCGGCCTTGTCGCCCAGCGCCCACGTGTAGCACTTGTTGCCGGGCGCCTGCTCGTGGATCTGCGGGGCGCCGGGCTTCAGCGCATCGACACCGCTCACCACCGCCGGCAGGACCTCGTAGTCCACCGCGATCATCTCCGCGGCATCCTTCGCCTCGAGCAGCGACTCGGCGACCACGACCGCGACGGGATCGCCCACGTGGCGCACCTTGCCCTGCGCGAGCACCGGGTGCGGCGGCTCGTTCATCGGCTTGCCGTCGGTGCCCGTGATGAGCCAGCCACACGGCAGGCCGTTCACGCCGGTGAGGTCGGCACCGACGTAGATGGCCACCACGCCAGGCGCGGCCTTGGCTGCCTTGGTATCGATGCTGCGGATGTTCGCGTGCGCATGCGGCGAGCGCAGGAAATACGCGCAGGTCTGCCGCGGCATCGTCACGTCGTCGGTGTATTGTCCCGTCCCGGTGAGGAAGCGCGCATCCTCGCGGCGGCGCACGGCCTGCCCGATCGGGCCTGTTTCGTTCGCACCCATGTCGCCTCCTCCTACTTGGCCATCTCGGCCGCGCCCAAGCGCACGGCCTTGACGATGTTCTGGTAGCCCGTGCAGCGGCACAGGTTGCCTTCAAGCTCCTCGCGGATCTTGGCCTCGTCGGCGCCGGGATGGCGGGCAACGAGATCGAGCGCGCTCATCACCATGCCCGGCGTGCAAAAGCCGCACTGCAGCCCATGGCACTCGCGGAAGGCCGCCTGCATCGGGTGCAGCGTGCCGTCCTCGGCCGCCAGGCCCTCGATCGTCTGCACCTTGGCGCCGGCCACCTGGGCTGCGAGCACGTTGCAGGACTTGACGGCGCGCCCGTCGACGAGGACGGTGCACGCGCCGCACTGGGCCGTATCGCAGCCCACGTGGGTGCCGGTGAGCGCGAGCCCGGTGCGCAGCAGGTCGACGAGCAACGTGCGCGCGTCGACGGTCGTCGTGACGGCCTGGCCGTTCACGGTGAGCGAAAGCGGAATGGACACGGATGAATCTCCTCGAAGGTCGCGGCCGATCTTGCGTCGGCTCGGCATGGACAGGCGTGCAATGCCCGTGAAGCATACTGCGCAACGGGCATGCGCGGCAATTGGACCGCGGCTTCTCGCGCCGCGGCTTCTCGCGCCGCAGCATCGAGCGCGTCTAGCGGAAGGCGAGCGTCGCTTCAAGTCCGGCGAACACGTTGCGCCCCGGGGACGGCTCGAAGTAGCGCCCGTTGGTGTCGTTCACGATGACCGATCCGATCACGGCCACGTCGGCCACGTTGTTCACCCGCGCGTACGCGGACAGGCGCACGTTGCCCAGCGTGCGCGCCACCCCGACCCATGCATTGCCCACGACGTAACCCGGCGCCACGGCGGTATTGCGGTCGTTCGCGTACACGCGTCCCACGTACTGCACTTCCGCCCCCACGGCAAACCCCCATGCCGACGGCGGCGCCCAGCGCAGGCTCGCATACGCCTGCTGCGCCGGCACCCCCGGCAGGCGCGCGCCGGCGGGCACCGCCGCCGGCGGCGTCCCTGCCACGAAAGCGTCCGCGAAGGTGGCATCGAGCCAGGTGTAGTTGCCATGCACCAGGACGCTGCCGGGCAGCGTGGCGTCCCATGCCGCCTCCACCCCGCGGCGCCGGGTGGCGCCTGCGTTGCGATACGTCGTGCGGCCGCCCGTGGCCGTGTCCACCACGATCTCCTGCTCGGTGCGCGTGTGGAAGGCCGCGAGCGTGGCACGCTGCGTGGTCGTGAGCCACTTCGCGCCCACTTCGTAGGCCGTGGACGTGGCCGGCTGCAGGGCGAAGTTCACTCCGGGCGCTGCCGGGCGATAGGCGAGCTCGGCGAAGGTGGGGGTCTCGAAGCCGCGACCGTAGCTCGCGTAGACGTTGAGATCGTCGGTCGCGTGCAACACGAGCCCCGCGATGGGGCTCGTGTTCGTGTAGCGGCGGCGGCCGCTGTCGTCGGGGCTTGCCGTGGTCACGTAGCGGTCGTCGACCTCGAAGCGCACCACGCTCGTGCGCACACCCACGGTCGCCGAGACGAGCGGATGCGGGTGCCACTGCCCCTCGAGGTAGGCGTCCGCGCTCTGGACGGTGTCTTGTTCGTCGCGGCGCAGCGCGCCCGCCACGCCGAAGTCGTTCACGAAGCCCTGCCGCTGCTCCCGCATGCGGTCGGCGTCCGCGCCCGCCGTGAGCGTCAAGGGCCCGCCGGCGAGCACGCCGGACCACACCACCCGCAGGCCCACGCCGCCGTAGTCGCGATCGAGGTCCACCACGCCGCCCGAGGACGTGGCGGCGGCCCCGGCGAAGGCAAGAAACTGCTCCACCTGGCGGGTGCCGGCGTAAGCGGTCAAGCGCGCCAATGTGGACGGCGCCAACGTGTGCTCGACCGCGATACCGCCTTGCGTCTGGCCTACTGACTTGCGCGTGTCGAAGAGTGCGGTGACCGGATCGGCCTGCCGCGGGTCGGCCTCGACTTGCGCCTGGGTGAGGCCGAGCGGATCCTGCGCTTCGGGCTGGCGCTGCGAGGTGCCCAGCACCGTGACACGCGTGGCCTCGCCCACGGCAAAGGCGAGCTTGGCGTTGGTGATGTCGCGCGTGGCGGCCGAGTGCGCCCGATAGCCCGCGGTATCGAAGCGGTTGCCGGCCACGGCGAACCCCACGCCCGCGACGGCGCCGCCGGCCCGCAGGCCCACGTTCGAGGTCCCGAAGCTGCCAACGCTCGCGCTGGCGACCACTTCCGGCACGTCCGGTGGTGCCTCGGTGAAGATCGCCACCACGCCGCCCGACCCGTTGCCGTACAGCGTGGAGAACGGCCCGCGCAACACCTCGATGCGCTCGGCGGCGAGCAGGCTTACGCTGCCGGTCTGTCCCTGGCCATCGGGCATGGTGAGCGGAATGAAGTCCTGATACAGGCGTACCCCGCGCACACCGAACGTCGCCCGGGCGCCGAAGCCGCGGATGGACAGCTGCAGGTCCTGCGCGTAGTTGTTGCGGTTGGCGGCGAACACCCCGGGCACGCGTGGAAGCGTCTCGGACAGGTTGATGGCGGGCTGTGCGTCGCGGATCGCGGTGCGATCGACGGTGTCCACCGATGCCGGCACATCGAAGCTACGCTGCTCGTTGCGGGTGGCAGACACCACCACCGGATCGAGGCGCGCGGCATCGTCGGCGGACACCGGCCCCGCCGCCCACGCGCAGAGAATCAACGCCGGCAGCGGGAGCGAAGCGCCGCGCCGGGGGCGGCGGCGCGAGACGGAGATGCGCATGGACGTGCCATAGAATAGTCGAATGCAGCGCGAGCATTCCCTTCCGGGCGCCGGCCCTTCGCTTGTCGGCGGCCACGTGCTGCTGGCCGGGGGCGGACACAGCCACATCGAGGTGCTGCGGCGCTTTGCCCTGCGAGCGCCTGCGGGCGCGCGGGTGACGCTCGTCACGCCCGACCCCGAGCTCCTTTACACGGGCATGGTGCCGGGCTTCATTGCCGGGCATTACGCGCTGTCGGATACCCGCATCGACCTCGCGGCGCTCGCGGCTCGCGCCGGCGTGGCGCTCGTCGCGGACCGCGTGACGGTGCTCGATCCCGCGGCGCGCACCGTCACGCTCGGCAGCGGCACCAGCCTGTCCTTCGACCTCCTCTCGCTCGACGTGGGCGCCGTGGCCGACGCGCGCGTGCCGGGCGTCGCCGCGAACGCGCTACCCGTCAAGCCGGTGCCGACGCTCCTCGCAGGATGGGAGGCGATCGTGGCGCGCGCCCGTACCGGCGCGCTGCGCGCGGTGGTGGTGGCCGGCGCGGGCGCCGGCGGCGTGGAGCTCGCGCTCGCCATGCGCCATCACCTGCGTAGCGCCGGAGCCGGGCACGTGCGCATCGGCCTCGTATCCGGCGAGGCCGAGGTCCTCGCCGGCTTCAACGGCGTAACCCGCGCGCGCTTGGCGGCGGTCCTGCACGAGCACGCGATCGACGTCCATCGCAACTTCGCGATCGACGCGGTGACGGCGGACGGCGTGGCGAGCGGAGAGCAGCGGCTGCCGGCCGATCACGTGGTGTGGGCCACCGGCGCCGGCGCGCCACCTTGGCTCGCGGCGAGCGGCCTCGCGTGCGACGAGCTCGGCTTCGTGCGCGTCGATGAGCACCTGCGGAGCCTGTCGCACCCGTTCGTCTTTGCCGCGGGAGACTGCGCGACCATCGAGGGCCACCCGCGCCCGAAGTCGGGCGTGCATGCCGTGCGCCAGGGTCCCCCGCTCGCGACCAATCTCCGCCGCGCAGTGGCGGGGCGCCGCCTCGTGCGTCACGTGCCCCAGCGCGAGGCACTCGCGATCCTCACCACCGGCGGGCGCCACGCCGTGGCCGCGCGCGGCGCGTTCACAGTGGAGGGCGACTGGGTGTGGCGATGGAAAGACCGGATCGATCGCGCGTTCGTGGCAAAGTACGCCTCGTGAACATCCGGTCCCACACATGAGTGCCGCCACCGATCCCGTGCTCGCCGTGGCGATCCGCGCCGCGCGCACGGCCGGCAGCATCCTGCTCGACGCCGCGCGCGACCTCCTGCGCCTGCCCACGTTCTCCAAGGAGCACGCGCAGATCGTGTCTGGCGCGGACATGGAGGCCGAGGACGCCATCGTCGCCACCCTGCGCGGCGCTTTTCCCGACCATGCGATCCTCGGCGAGGAATCGGGACACATCGTCGGCGCGCGCGAAGGCGGCGGCTACCGCTGGCTCGTCGACCCCATCGACGGCAGCGCCAACTTCGTCCATGGCTATCCGGCATACGCGATCTCGATCGCCCTCGTGCACGGCACCGAGATCACCCACGCGGTGATCCTCGACCCCGTGCGTGACGAACTCTATGCGGCGGCGCGCGGCAAGGGCGCCACATGCAACGACGTGGCGCTGCGCGTGTCCACCTGCCTCGACCTCACGAGCGCGCTGGTGGCCACCGTGGCTCCGTCGCGGGAGCATCCCAAGCTCGCCGATTCGCTGCCCCTCGTGGCGGCCGTCAACCGAGCCTGCGCGGGCGTGCGCCAGCCCGGCAGCAGCGCGCTGTCCCTCGCGCACCTCGCCGGGGGCCGGCTCGACGGCTTCTGGATGACGGGCCTCAAGCCCTGGGACATCGCGGCCGGCGCGCTCATGGTGAAGGAGTCGGGGGGACGCATCGGCGACTTCGCGGGCGGCACGCAATTCCTGCGCACCACGGAGGTGATCGCCGCCGCACCGGGCGTTTTCAATCCGCTGCGCGAGACCATCGCGGCGGCGGCAGGCGCAGCCTAGGTGCGGCGTTCGGCGGGGGCCGTCGGCCGCCGCGAGACCCCGCCACGGCCGCGAGGCCGCGCCGCAGCGGAGCTTAGTGCTGCCAGGGCAGGCGGTCGAGATCGACGTTGCCGCCGGTCACGATCACGCCCACCCGGCGGCCCTGCACGTCGAGCGTCTTCTCGAGCAGCGCGGCGAGCACCACCGCCGACGACGGCTCGATCACGATCTTCGCCCGCTCCCACACGAGGCGCATCGCCGCGACGATCGCACCCTCGCCGCACGTGCCGATCGCATGCACGTGCGTGCGTAGCGCCAGCAGCGTTCGCGCCGACAACGCGCCGCGCAGGCCATCGGCGATAGTGGCCGGATGCGGCATCGGCTCAAGACGCCCGCTCGCGAAGCTGCGGGCGGCATCGTCGGCGCCCGCGGGCTCCGCCCCCAGCACCGTGACATCGGGATTCACGCCATGCGCAGCGATGGCGGTACCGGACAGCAGGCCGCCTCCGCCGACGGGTGCGATGACCACCTCGAGGCCCGGGTGGGCAGCCATGAGCTCCAGCGTGGCGGTGCCCTGCCCCGCGATCACGTCCGGGTCGTCGTAGGGATGCACGAGCGCACCGCCCGTGGTGCGCACGAGCTCGGCGCACATCGCCTCGCGCGCCGCGAGGGTCGGCGCGCAGAAGTGCACCTTGGCGCCGAAGCCCTCGACGTTGGCCACCTTGATGCGCGGCGCGTTATCGGGCATCACCACGTGCGCCGTGATGCCGCGGCGCGCTGCGGCATAGGCAAGCGCGGCGCCATGGTTGCCCGACGAGTGCGTGACCACGCCGCGCGCCGCGACCGCGTCGTCGAGCTTGAAGACCGCATTGCAGGCACCGCGGGCCTTGAACGCACCGACCTTCTGCAGGTTCTCGCACTTGAGGTGCAGTTGGGCGCCGCACGCGGCGTCGAGCGAGCGGCTCGTGATGACGGGCGTGAGATGCACGAACGGTGCGATGCGCTCGTGCGCGGCCCGGACGTCGGCGAAGGATGGCAGGTGCAGATCTGGCGCGGGCGGATTCATCGTGGCCGGAACGGGAACGAGCGTGACACGCGCCGCATGTTAGCACCGGCGACCGGGAGGCCCGGTCGGCGCGCGCCGGCGCGCGCCTAGAACGGCAGCGAGGTCTGCGCCACGGGCGCGAACGAGCGCCGGTGGATGGCGCACGGACCGTAGCGATCGAGCGCGGCTAAGTGATCGCGCGTGCCGTAGCCCTTGTTCTGCGCAAAGCCGTACTCGGGATACTGCATGTGGAGCTGCACGAGCAGCGCATCGCGCGCGGTCTTGGCGAGGATGGACGCGGCGGAGATCGACGCGACGTCGCGGTCGCCCTTGACGATGGCGTGCACCGGGCAGGCGAGCGTGGGACATTGGTTGCCGTCGACCAGCGCTTCCACGGGAAGCACCGAGAGCGCTTCCACCGCGCGGCGCATCGCGAGGAGCGTAGCGCGGAGGATGTTGAGCGTGTCGATCTCGTGCACGTCGGCGGAGGCCACGGCCCAGGCCAGCGCGCGGTCGCGGATCTCGTGCGCGAGCGCCTCGCGCCGCTCCGGCGCGAGCACCTTGGAGTCGCGCAGCCCCCGGATGCGCCGGGACGGATCGAGGATCACCGCGGCAGCGTACACCGGGCCCGCGAGCGGCCCGCGACCGGCCTCGTCGATGCCGGCCACTAGCATGGTACCCCCGCCCGCGCGAGCTCGCCCGTCACGGCTTCCGCCGCGAGCGCACCCGTGTCGGCGGCGAGATCGCGCGCGAAGCCCGCGAAGAGCGCCTCCACGCGCCGCCGGGTGACGGTGTCGTCGTACAGGTTCAACGCCACCTGAGCGAGGTTGACAGCGGTTGCCTGTTCCTGGATCAGCTCGGGCACCACGAATTTTCCGGCAAGCACGTTGGGCAGCCCCACGTAGGGCAGCAGGAGCTTGCGCCGGACGAGATACGCGGTCAACCGCGACACGCGGTAGAAGATCACGTGCGGACAGCGCGCCAGCGCCGCCTCGAGCGTGGCGGTGCCCGACGCGACGAGCGCGACATCTGCCGCGCGCAAAGCGTAGTCGGCGTGGCCGTAGAGCAAGGTGATGGGCAGGTGCGCCTGCTCGCGCCGGTGCATCTCCACCTCGAACGCCTCGCGGGTCGCGCGCGTGACGAACGGCACCAGGAACTGGGCGTCGGGGCGCGCCTCGAGGATGTTCGCTGCGGTGTCGAGCAGCATGCTGGCATGCATCTCGATCTCCGATAGGCGACTGCCGGGCAGCAGCGCGAACACCGGTGTCGCGACGCGCAGGCGCAGCTGCTCGCGGGTCTCCCGCCGCGTGGCGTGCGTGGCGGCGCGTTGTGCCATCGGGTGGCCGACGTAGGTCACCGGGATGCCCGCCTGCTCGTACAGCGGCGGCTCGAAGGGAAAGAGGGCCAGCACGCGATCCACGCTGCTGCCGATGGTCGCGAGGCGCTCGCGCCGCCACGCCCACACCGACGGGCTCACGAAGTGCACCGTGCGCACTCCGGCGCGCTTGAGCTTGCGCTCGAGGCCCAGGTTGAAGTCGGGGGCATCCACGCCCACGAACAGCGGAACGCGCGCGGCAATCAGTCGGCGGCGAAGCTCGCCGCGAATGCGCAGCAGCGTGGGCAGGTGGCGGATGACCTCGGCGAAGCCGCGTACGGCGAGCTTCTCCAGCGGATACCACGCCTCGCACCCGGCCGCCTCCATGCGCGGCCCGGCGATGCCCACGAAGCGCACCTGCGGGCAACGCGCGCGGACGGCCTCGATCAGCGTGGCGGCGAGCGCATCGCCGGAGGCTTCGCCGGCCACGATGCCCACCGTGACCGTCGCGGCGTCGCGCGGACGCTCGCTCACCGCAGAGCCCTTGCGCCGCGGGCTGCCGTGTCGTCCGCCGGTGGCCGGTCGCGCATCAGCGCACGATGCCGCGCGCCGACGACGCGAGAAACGCCGCCAGCGGGACGAGCGGCGCCGCCGTGGCGGCATCGGCGGCGATGCGCGCCCGCGCATCCTCCAGCGAGAGCCCTTCTCGGTAGAGCACCTTGTACGCGCGCCGGATGGCGAGGATGTCGTCGCCGGTGAAGCCGCGCCGACGCAGGCCCTCGTTGTTGGTGCCGTGCGGCTTGGCGGGGTAGCCCTGCACCGTCACGTAGGTGGGGACGTCCTGCAGCACCACGGAGAACGCTGCGAGCATCGCGTGCTCGCCCACGCGGCAGAACTGGTGCACGCCGGCGAAGGCGCCGAGCACGGCCCAGTCGGAGACGTGTACGTGCCCCGCGATCTGGGCGTTGTTGGAGAAGGTGGTGCGATTGCCCACCACGCAGTCGTGCGCGACGTGCGTGTAGGCGAGGAAGAGGTTGCCGTCGCCGATTGCGGTGTCGCCGCGATCCTGCACCGTGCCGGCGTGCACGGTTGCATATTCGCGGAAGGTGTTGTCGTTGCCGATCGTGGTGGTGGTGGGCTCGCCGGCGTACTTGCGATCCTGCGCCACCTCGCCGATGGAGGCAAACTGGAAGATTCGGTTGCGCTCCCCCATGCGGGTTCGCGCGCCGATCACCACGTGCGGTCCGATGACGGTGCCGGCGCCGATGACGACCTGCGCCCCGATGATGGAATACGGTCCGATCAAGGCATCGACCGCGACCTGGGCCGTGGGATCGACGATCGCGGTGGGATGGATCCCGATCATCGCGAGGCAGGCCGCGTCACGACCCCTCCGCGGGGCCCACGCCGAGCACCACCGTGGCTTCCGCAGCGAGCTCGCCATCCACGCTGGCGCGCACGGCAAAGCGGCCATCCGGTTGCAGGCGTGTCTCGAGCACGAGGAGGTCCCCCGGGATCACCTGCCGCTTGAAACGCGCCGCGTCGATGCCACGGATCGAGTCCGGCACCGCCTGCCCGGACTCCACGGCGAGCAGCACGGACAGTTGCACGAGTGCCTCGATCACCAGCACCCCCGGCATCACCGGGTACCCGGGAAAATGCCCCTGGAAATATGGCTCGTTCACCGTGACGCACTTCAGCGCCTTGGCAGACACGCCCGGCAGGCATTCGTCCAGGCGATCCACCAGCAGGGCCGGATAGCGGCGGGGATGCGTGCGCAGCACCGCCTCGAGCTCGG
>CALFEY010000111.1 GCA_937958295.1 uncultured Pseudomonadota bacterium | reverse complement strand
TGCGCGTCTCGTGCAGATAACGCGCGGCGGCGAGGAGCATGGTGGTGTGGCCGTCGTGGCCGCAGCCGTGCATGCGCCCTTCGTAGCGCGACTTGTGGGCGAACGCGTTTTCCTCGTGCATGGGCAGGGCGTCCATGTCCGCGCGCAAGCCCACGGAGCGGCCGCTGCCGGCGGAGCGTCCCGGGATCACCGCGACCACGCCGGTCTTGCCAATGCCCGTGTGGTGCTCGATGCCGAGGGCGGCCAGCGCGTCCTGCACCACGCGCGCCGTGCGGTGCTCCTCGAATCCGAGCTCGGGATGCGCGTGGAGGTCGCGCCTTACGGACGTGAACTGGTCGTGCCAGCGAGCGATGTAGTCGGAAGGCTTCATGGGGTCGGGAAAGGTGCGCGTGCGTCAGTGCCCGCCCGCCGCGCTGCGCTCGATGCGCAGCCGCGGATCCACGGCGTAGTACAGCAGGTCGACGACGAGATTGATGATCACGAACACCAGGGCGATGAGGCACAGGTACGCCGCCATCACCGGGATGTCGGCGAAGTACACGGCCTGGATGAAGAGAAGCCCCATGCCGGGCCACTGAAACACCGTCTCGGTGACGATGGCGAAGGCAATGATCGCGCCGAGCTGCAGGCCCACGATGGTGATGACCGGCACCAGCGTGTTCTTGAGCGCGTGGCCGAAGTGGATGGCACGATCGGTAAGGCCGCGGGCGCGGGCGAACTTGATGTAGTCCGTGCGCAGGACCTCGAGCATCTCGGAGCGCACGAGCCGCATGATGAGGGTCATCTGGATGAGCGAAAGCGTGATCGTGGGCAGTATCAACGCCTTGAGGCCGCTTTTGGTTAACAGCCCCGTGGTCCACCAGCCGAAGGCCACGGTGTCGCCGCGGCCGAACGACGGCAGCCAGCCGAGCTGCACGGCGAACACGAGGATCAGCAGGATGCCGATCATGAACGTGGGCAGACTGACGCCGATGAGCGACGCCGCGAGGAGCACGTGGGACACCACGGAGTTGCGCCGCAGCGCGGTGTACACCCCGAGCGGAATGCCCACCACCAGCGCGAGCAGCGCCGCCGCGGTGGCAAGCTCGACCGTGGCCGGCAGGCGTTCCTTGAGCAGGACGGACACCTTGCGCGCCTGCCGCAGGGACAGGCCGAACTCGCCTTGCGCGGCATTGCCCACGTAGCGGGCGAACTGCACGTAGAACGGCTGGTCGAGGCCGAGCTCGGTGCGCAAGCGAGCCCGCTCCTCCATGGTGGTGTCCTGCCCCACCATGAATTGCACGGGATCGCCGGTGAAGTTGAACAGGCCGAAGGCGATGAACGCGACCACCAGCATCACGAGGACCGACTGGACGACCCGGCGGAGGATGAAGGCAAGCATTGCGCGCGAGGGGAGACGGCTATGCGTGGCCCGCGCGCGCCGGGCGCGTCCCACCGGCGGCGGGATCGCGCCCCGGCACCGGAGCGCCGACGCACCGCGCGCGGTTCACTCCTTGATGTCGACCCCGTAGAAGGTGTGCCGCCCGAAGGGCGAGAGCTTGAAGTCGATCACTTCTTTGCGCACGGGCTTCAATTGCACGGCATGGGCGATCGTGAACCACGGCGCCTGCTCCTTGAAGATCACCTGCGCGCGCTCGTACAGCGGTGTGCGCGCCGCCTGGCCGTTGGTGCTCTTGGCCTTCTGGACGAGGTCTTCGTAGGCCTGGTTGCAGAACTTGGCCACGTTGCTGCCGTTGCTCTTGGCCGAGTCGCACCCGAGCAGGGTATTGAGGAAGTTATCGGGATCGCCGTTGTCGCCGGTCCAGCCCAGCATGCCCATCTGATGCTCGCCCGCCTGCATGCGTTTGCGATACTCGCCCCACTCGAAGCTTTTGATCTCCGCCTTGACGCCGATCTTCGCGAGATCCGCCTGCATGAGCTCGGCGATGCGCTTGGCGTTCGGGTTGTACGGCCGCTGCACCGGCATGGCCCATAGGTCGGTCTCGAAGCCGTTCGGGTAACCTGCCTCCGCCAGGAGCTTCTTGGCGGCCGCCGGATCGAACGGGTCGTCCTTGATCGTGTCGTTGTAGGACCACTGCGTGGGCGGGATGGGGTTCTTCGCGGCCACGCCGGTGGTGAGGTACACGCCGTCGATGATGGCCTTCTTGTTGATGGCCATGTTGATGGCCTTGCGCACCCGCACGTCGTCGAAGGGTTTCTTCGTGGTGTTGTACGCGAGGTAGCCCACGTTCAGGCCCGGCTGCTCCAGCACGGTGACGTTCGGGTCCTTGCGGATCGCGTCGAGGTCGGCCGGGTTCGGGTAGGGCATCACGTGGCACTCGCCCTTCTGCAGCTTGGCCCAGCGCACCGACGCGTCCGGCGTGATCGCAAACACGAGGTCGTCGATCTTGGCCTTGCCGCCCCAGAACGTCGGAAAGGCCTTGTAGCGGATGATGGCGTCCTTCTGGTATTGCAGGAGGTAGAACGGGCCGGTGCCGATCGGCTCCTGGTCGATCTTTTCGGGCGTGCCGGCCTTGAGCATGGCGTCGGCGTATTCCTTCGACTGCACGCCCGCGTATTCCATGGCGAGGTTGGACAGGAACGGCGCCTCGGCCTTGTTGAGGGTGATGCGCACCGTGTAGTCGTCGACCTTCTGGATCGACTTGATGAGCTTGCCCATGCCCATGTCGTTGTAGTACGAATGGTTGGGGCTCGTGACCTTGAAATACGGGTTGCCCTCCCTGCCCTGGCGCTCGAGCATGAAGATGATGTCGTCGGCGTTCATGTCGCGCGTGGGCTTCCAGGCGCGATGGTTGTGCCACTTCACGCCTTTGCGAAGCTTGAAGGTGTAGACGGTACCGTCGGGGGAGATGTCCCAGCTCTCGGCGAGGCCGGGCACGACCTTGGTGGTGCCGCGCTCGAAGTCCACGAGGCGGCTGTAGATCTGGCTGTTGGCGTCGAACGAGGTGCCGGTGGTGTTGATGCCGGGGTAGAAATTCTCGGGGCTTCCCTCAGAGCAGTACACGAGGGTCTTGGCACCGGCAGCGCCGGCCGCGAAGGCCAGGGCCAGGGCGAGGGCCGTGCGGCGGACAGCCGCCGGGGGCGTCGAACGACGGGCTTTCATGCAGATCTCCCTGTAGGAATGCAATGGTTCGGTGCAGTGCCGTCTCGCGGCTCATGGCCTCAAGCGGCAGCCGACCCCGGATTATCGTCGGAATCGAGGAATTTTTCCGCCCGGTGACAGGCCACCTCCCGCCCGGCCACTGAACGCGGGAGCGGACGCTCCGCACGGCAGCGGTCGATCGCATGCGGGCAGCGGGGCGAGAACACGCAGCCGGACGGCGGCGACAGGGGCGACGGCAACTCGCCGGTGAGCACGATCCGCTCCCGCTGCGGGGCGTCGAGGGTGGGCGTGGCCGCCAGGAGCGCCTGGGTATACGGGTGCAGCGGACGCGCGAAGATCCGCTCCTTCGGCCCCTGCTCCATCGCCAAGCCCAGGTACATCACCAGCACCTCGTGCGCGAGGTAGCGCACCACCGCGAGATCGTGGGAGATGAAGAGATAAGCCACGCCGAGGTCACGCTGCAGGTCGGCCAGGAGGTTCAGGACCTGTGCCTGCACCGAGACGTCCAGTGCGGACACGGGCTCGTCGGCCACCACCACCGCGGGGTCGAGCATCAGGGCGCGGGCGATGGCGATGCGCTGGCGCTGTCCGCCGGAGAACATGTGCGGGTACCGGTCGACGTGCTCGGGACGCAGCCCCACCTTGGCCAGCATCGCCCGGGCCCGCTCCGCGCGCGCCTTCGGCGAAACGTCGGTGTTGATGGCGAGCGGCGCCTCGAGGATCGCCCCGACCTTCTTGCGCGGATTGAGCGAACCGTAGGGATTCTGGAACACCATCTGCACGGAGCGGCGCAGCGCGCGCTGCTGCGCGGGGCGGACGTGGAGCGCATCGATGCCACCGATTGCCAGCGTGCCGGTGGTCGGCGGCTCGAGGAGCGCCACCACCCGTCCCAGCGTGGACTTGCCGCAGCCCGACTCCCCCACCACGGCCAACGTGTGTCCGGCCGCAAGCGTGAAGGAGATGCCGCCCACGGCCTGCAGCAGGGCGGGCGGCGTGAAGGCACCACGGCGAATGGCGTAGGTGCGCCGGAGGTCGCACGCGGCGACGACGTCGAACGTGGCCGTGCCCTCGGCGGCTCCGGCCGCCGCTCGCGCCGGCGCGCCCGTCACGAGGATACCCCCGTGGCCGTGGGCAACGCGTCCGTTGCCCGCAGCGATTCGCGCGCCGGCAGCCCCAGCGGATAGTGGCAACGCACCTGCCCGCCTTCCCAGTCGGTGAGCTCGGGTCGCTGCGCGCAGCGCGAGGTGGCGTCGGCGCAGCGCGGGGCGAAAAGACAACCCGCGGGACGATCGCCCAGGCCCGGGACGAGACCCGGAATGGTCGCCAGACGCTCGCCCGCGCGATGGCGCTCCGGCATCGCGGCCAGCAGCGCCGCTGTGTAGGGGTGCTGCGGCGAGGCAAAGATGCGATTGGCAGCGCGCTCCTCCATCACCTGTCCGGCGTACATCACGGCCACCCGCCGCGCCACCTGCGCCACCACGCCCATGTTGTGGGTGACGAGCACCAGCGCCATGTTGCGCTCGCGCTGCAGCGTGCGCAGGAGGTCCAGGATCTGCGCCTGAATGGTGACGTCGAGCGCGGTGGTGGGCTCGTCGGCGATGAGCAGCCGCGGATTGCACGAGATGGCCATGGCGATCATCACGCGCTGGTTCATCCCGCCCGAAAGCTGGTGCGGGTAATCGCGCAGCCGTGCCTCGGGCGCAGGAATGCCCACGAGCTCCAGGAGTTCGATGGACCGCCGGCGCGCCGCCTGGCGATCCATCTGCAGGTGCAGGCGAAGCATCTCGGCGAGCTGGAAGCCGATCGTGAAGCACGGATTGAGACTGGTAGTGGGCTCCTGGAAGATCATCGCGATCTGCCGGCCCACCACCTTGCGCCTGGCGCGATCGGACAGGTCGCGCAGGTCGTGGCCCGCGAAGTGCAATCGCTTCGCGCGCACGCGCCCGGGATACGCCACGAGGCCCATCAGCGCCAGCATCGACACGCTCTTGCCCGAGCCCGACTCGCCCACGACGCCCAGGACCTCGCCCTCGTCAAGCGTGACGCTCACCCCTTCCACCGCGCGCAGCACGCCGCCCTGCGTGGAGAACTCCACGGTGAGGTCCTCGATCTCGAGCAGGGGCATGAGCGTGGCAGCTAGCGCTTGAGCTTGGGATCGAGCGCGTCGCGCAGGCCGTCCCCCAGCAGGTTGAAGGCAAGCACGGTGAGCAGGATCATGATCCCGGGAAACGTGACCACCCACCATGCGCGCAGCACGAACTCGCGCGCGTCGGCGAGCATGGTGCCCCACTCGGAGGCCGGCGGCTGCGCGCCCAGGCCGAGGAAGCCGAGCGCCGCGGCGTCGAGGATGGCGGTGGAGATGCCAAGCGACGCCTGCACGATGAGCGGTGCGGCACAGTTGGGCAGGACTTCGTTGAGCATCAGCCGCATCCGGGACGCGCCGGCGGCGCGCGCGGCGGTCACGTAGTCCTTCGACGTCTCGGTGATCACCGCCGCGCGCGTGAGGCGAACGTAATGCGGCAGCACAACGACCACCACCGCGAGCATCGCGTTCATGAGGCCGGGACCGAGGATCGCCACGATCACGATGGCGAGCAGCAGGCTCGGCAACGTGAGGACGATGTCCATGAGGCGCATGATCGCCGTCTCGATCGCCCCGCGGAAGAAGCCCGCGATGAGGCCTAGCCCCACGCCGAGGATGATCGCGATCACCACGACGGCCACGCCGATCAGAAGCGACAACCGTGCCCCGTGGATGAGGCGGGACAGGATGTCGCGGCCAATGGCGTCGGTGCCGAGCGGATAGGTCCACGTGCCGCCCGCCTGCCAGACGGGCGGCTTGAGAAAGGCCGTGTTGTTGGTGAGGTCGGGCGGGTGCGGCGCGAGCCACGGCGCGAGGATCGCCACGAGCGTGATCGCAACCACGAACACGAGTCCCGCCACCGCGCCCTTGTTGGCGCTGAAGTAGCCCCAGAACTCGCGCAACGGCGAGCGCGGGCGCGCGGCGCCGCGGAGGAGCCCGACGGCGCCGTCAGCGGGCATGGCGGATCCGCGGATTGATGATGCCGTAGGCGATGTCCACCAGCAGGTTCACCGCCATGACGATGAGCCCAAGCAGGAGGACCCCGCCCTGCAGCACGGGATAGTCGCGGCGGGCGATCGCATCGATCATCCACTTGCCCACGCCGGGCCAGGAGAAGATCGTCTCGGTGAGGATCGCCCCGGTGAAGAGCACGCCCACCTGCAGGCCGATGACCGTGATGACCGGGATCAGCGCGTTGCGCAGCGCGTGCAGCGCCACCACGCGCAGGCTGGACAGTCCCTTCGCGCGCGCCGTGCGGATGTAGTCCTCCCCCAGCACCTCCAGCATGGCCGAGCGCGTCATGCGCGCAATGATCGCGAGGGGTTGCGTGCCCAGCACGATCGTGGGAAGGGCGAGGTGCGCGAGCGCCGAGCGGAAGGCGCCCTTCTCGCCGGACAGCAACGCGTCGATGGTGAGAAAGCCCGTGACCGGCTCGATGTAGTAGCGCACGTCGATGCGGCCCGACACGGGCGTCCAGCCGAGCTGCACGGAGAAGAGCAGGATGAGCAGCAGCCCCCACCAGAAGATGGGCATCGAGTAGCCGGTGAGCGAGAGCCCCATCACGCCGTGGTCGAACACCGAATTGCGCTTGACCGCCGCGACGATGCCCGCCGGAATGCCCAGCACCAGTGCGAACGCGATCGCGCACAGCGCGAGCTCCATCGTGGCCGGAAACAGCGCGAGGAACTCCCGCAGCACCGGCACCTGCGTGATCATCGACTTGCCGAGGTCGCCCTGGAGCACGCGACCGATGTAGATGCCGTACTGCATGATCACCGGCTGGTCGAGGCCGTATTCCTTGAGGAGCTTGGCGTGGCGCTCGGCATCGATTCCGCGCTCGCCCGCCATCGTCTCGATCGGGTCGCCCGGAACGAGCCGGATGAGGAAGAACGCCACCAGCGTCATGCCGATGAACGTGGGCACCAGCAGGCCCAGGCGGGTGAGGATGAAGCGAAGCACGGCGCCTTGCCTCGTGCCGCGGGAGGGCGCTCAGGCGGGCGCGGCCACGGCGCGCGCTTGCGCCGCGCGGGTGGCATACAGGCAGATGCCGGCCGCCACCGACACATTGAGGCTCTCCACGGAGCCTTCCAACGGGATGCCCACGATGCGGTCGCACGACTCGCGCGTGAGCCGCCGCAGGCCGGCGCCTTCCGCGCCCAACACCCAGGCGATGCCGCCGCGCAGGTCGGCCTGCGGCAGCGCCTCGCCGCCGGCGTCGGCGCCCAGCACCCAGATGTCGCGCGACTTCAAGTCGCGCAGGGTGCGCGCGAGGTTGGTCACCGCGATCACCGGCACCGTGTCGGCGGCCCCGGAGGCCGCCTTGGCCACCGTGGCGTTCACGCCCACGGCGCGATCCTTGGGCACGATCACCGCGTGGGCGCCGAATGCATCGGCGCTGCGCAAGCAGGCCCCCAGGTTGTGCGGATCGGTCACGCCGTCGAGCACCAGCAGCAGCGGCGGCTCGGCGAGGGTGTCGAGGACATCGTCCAGGGTCACGTGCGGAAGCGCGGCATCGACGAGCGCCACCACGCCCTGGTGCCGCCCGTGGCCGGCGAGCGCGTCGAGGCGCGACGCGTCGACCGGATGCACGGCCACCGACGCGGCCTGCGCGCGTGCCACGAGGTCGCGCGCCCGCGGGTCCTGCCGGCCGACCAGGACGTAGAGGGCGTGGATGGCGTCGGGCCGCTGCCGCAGGCGCGCGGTGACGGCATGAAAACCGAAGAGGGGTCGGGTGGCGGGCGCGGGACGCAAAGGCGGCGGGCTCTGTGCTGCGGCTGTGCTAGTGTACCGCCGCCGAGGCAGTGCGGGGTCGGTTCGCGCGTCGAGGTCACCATGATCGCTGAAGACGTCCGCCACTTCCTCACCGCCTTGCTGCTCGTCGTGGGCAGCCTGCTGCCTATCGTCAATCCGGTCGGCAGCGCCCCCATGTTCCTCGTGATGACGCACGGCGCCGATCTCGCCACGCGGCAGACGCTCGCGCTCAAGATCGCGATCAACACGTTCCTGCTCATCATCGGATCCCTGATCTTCGGCGCTTACGTGCTCAAGGTCTTTGGGCTGTCGGTCCCCGTGGTCCAGGTGGCCGGCGGTGCGGTGTTGTGCGCCCTCGGGTGGAACCTGCTCAATCAGGACTCCCCGGCCCCCTCCCCCGACGACAAGATCGACACCGGCGCGGTCTTCATGCGCGCCTTCTATCCGCTGACGTTGCCGCTCACCGTCGATCCCGGCGCCATCTCCGTGGCCATCACCGTGGGCGCCAACCACGCGCACGGCGTGGAGCGCATGATCATCGGCTTTGCCGCGGGCGTGACCGGCACCGCGCTCATCTCGATCTGCGTGTGGCTCGCCTACCGCTACGCACAACGGGTCGCGCTCTGGCTCGGGCACACGCGCATGATGGTGGTGCTACGCCTGTCGGCATTCATCGTGCTGTGCATCGGCGTGGAGATCACCTGGAACGGCATCCGCGCGCTGGCCTCCGAGCTGACGTTCGCCCCGCCGGCGGCGGCAGCCCCAGCGACAACGCAAGGGGACGCACCCGCGGCCACGCTGCCTGCCTCGGCTACCCCGGCCAAGACGCCATGACCGAGGACCTGCGGGGTCTGCTGCAAGGCGCCCTGCTGACCGCGGCAGCGCTCTTCCCCATCGTGAACCCGCTCGGCATCGCGCCGATCTTCCTCATCCTCACCCGCAACCTGTCCGATCGCGAGCGGCGGGTGCTCGCACGCAAGGTGGCGGTGAACGGGCTCATTCTCCTTCTGGCGTCGCTGTTCGTGGGCGACATGGTGCTGGCGTTCTTCGGCGTGACGGTGCCGGTGGTGCAGGTCGCGGGCGGCCTCGTGGTGGCGAGCCTCGGCTGGCGGCTCTTGCAGGCGCCCGACGAGGACCAGGAGGCTCGGGCCCCCGAGTCCTATGCGTCGATCGAGTCGAAGGCCCTGTACCCCCTCACCCTGCCGCTGACCGTGGGCCCGGGCTCGATCTCGGTGGCCATCACGCTCGGGGCCAACTTTCCCTCGACGCCGCAGCCCTTCGTGTGGGACGCGGCGTCGGCCACGATCGGCATCCTGCTCGTGGCCTTGTCGATCTACGTATGCTTTGCCTACGCCGATGCGTTGAGCCGCCGGCTCGGACCGCGTGGACTGGCCGTGGTGATGCGGCTGTCGGCCTTCATCCTGCTGTGCATCGGCGTGCAGATCATGTGGAACGGGGCCGATGGCCTCTTCCGGATCACGGAGCGGATCGGGGGCTGACGGGCTCGCCACGCCCCGGCGATTCTGATATAGTATTGGGCTTGCCTTGACGCCGGTTCATGAGGGGTCCGGGCATGTCCTGCAGCACCTGCCGGTGTAGCTCAGTTGGTAGAGCAGCGCATTCGTAATGCGAAGGTCGGGAGTTCGACTCTCTCCACCGGCACCAATCCCCCCGCTTTCAAGGTCGCGCCCTTCGCAATCGCGCGGGCATCCGCCGCGCTCGGGCTTCGCGGCGCAGGTCGCGTCCGCCGCGCAAGCCTCGAATGCCCGCGTGCGAAGTCTACTTCTTCGCCATTCCCATCTGCTGCAACGTGTCCTTGAGCGAGCCCACCTCGGCCTTCACGTCGCGCGTCAGATCCGCACTGTTCGCGTAGTAAGGCGACGCGTTCTGCGCCTTCAGGAATTCCTTGAAGCGCGGATGCTCCATCACCTGCTTCAGCGTGTCGTCCCACGTCTTGACCACGTTCGGGGGCAGGCCCGCCGGCCCGGCGAGACCGAGATACACCGCGAGGCTCAGCGGATAGCCGAGCTCCTTGTAGGTCTGCACATTCGGTGCCGTCGCGATGCGCACCGGTCCCGATTCGGCGAGGAGCCGTACCTTGCCCTCGGCCATCGGCCCCGCAAAGTCCGTGGCCGAGGCCGCCTCGATTTGACCACCGCCAAGCTGCAGCATGGCCTCCGCGCCGCCGCCGGTGGGCACGAACGTCGTCTTCACGTTGGCACTGCGGAAGAGCGCTTCGGTGGACAGGTGCGCCGCCCCCTGTGGGGCGCCCGCCGCCCAGCGGACCTTGCCGGGATTAGCTTCGGCGTACTTCACGAGCTCGGCCAAAGTCTTCCACGGGCTGTCGGCGCGCACCATGAGCGGCGAGTGACTGACCAGGTAACGACCGACGTAGGTGAGGTCCTTGGTGGGGTCGTACGGCACGTTGGCCACGAGCGGGCGGATCACGATCGGGCTCGAGCTGAACTGCACCAGGGTGTAGCCGTCGGGCGGCAGCTTCGCCACCTGCCCGATGCCCACGGTGCCGCCGGCGCCGGGACGGTTCTCCACGATGACCGGCACCTTGAGGATGTCCTTGGCGATGTCGGCGATCACGCGCGTGGACAGATCGCTGGTGCCGCCCGGATCGAAGGGCGAGATGATGCGGATGGGCTTGGTGGGATACGGCGCATCGGCAGCCTGCGCCGACGGCGCAGCAGCGGCGAGCGTGGCAAGCAAAAGCAAGGCGGTGTGGCGCAGCATGACAGGCTCCGTGGAGTGAGACGGGTCTTTCAGGATCGACGCGCGCGCCATGCCGCCAGCGCGCGTCGCAGCAAGGGCCACGACAGCATGAGCAGGCAGCACGCGAGCAGCGTCGCGGAAATGGGGCGCTCGAGGAAGATGCGCGGGCTGCCGTAACCCAGCAGCAGCGACTGGCGAAACGCCTTCTCGAAGATCGGGCCGAGCACGAAGGCGATCACGAGGGGCGCCGGATCGTAGTCGGCCTTGCGCAGCGCATAGCCGGCGAGACCCAGCAGCACGACGAGCACGACGTCGAGCGGGCTGTTGGCGAGGCTGAAGGCCCCGATGAGGCAGAACAGCGCGATGAGCGGCGACAGCACGTATTGCGGGATCCGCAGCAGCATCACGAACAGCCACAGCAGCGGCAGGTTGAGCACCAGCAGCATGAGGTTGCCGGTGAAGAGGCTCGTGATGGTGCCCCAGTAGAGCGTGGGGTTGTCGAGCGCGAGCTTGGGCCCGGGCGTCACGCCCTGGATCATCAGCGCGCCGAGCATCAGCGCCGTGATCGCATTGGCGGGAATGCCCAGGCTCAGTAGCGGGATGAAGGCGCCCTGCGCCGCGGCGTTGTTGGCAGCCTCCGGCCCGGCGAGTCCTTCGATCGCCCCGTGCCCGAACTCCTGCGGCCGGCGGGAGAGCTTCTTCTCCGCGATATACGACGCAAACGATGCGATGAGCGCCCCGCCGCCGGGCAGGATGCCGAGGAAAAAGCCGATGGCCGAACCGCGTCCGATGGGCAGCGCCGAGCGGCGCCAGTCCTCGCGGTTGGGCAGCATCTCCACGAGTCGCTTGGGCTGCGGCAAGAGGCGAACCGCACCGCCCGCCTTGTCGGCCATCGCGAGTACCTCGGAGAGGCCGAACATGCCCATCGCGAGGAGCGCGATGTTGATGCCGTCGGAGAGCTCCGCGCGACCGAAGGTGAAGCGATCCATGCCGGTGACGAAGTCGGCGCCGATGGTGGCGAGGAGAAGGCCCAGGCCCACCATCGCGAGCGCGTTCGCGCGTGAGCCGGTGGAGATCATGGTCACCATCACGAGTCCGAGCAGGACAAGCGCCGCGCGCTCCACGGGCCCAAAGGCAAAGGCGAGCTGCGCGGCGAGCGGACCGACCACCGCGATCGCGATGGTGGAGAGAATGCCGGCGGCAAACGAAGCAAAGGCGGACATGCCGAGCGCGACCCCAGCACGGCCCTTGCGCGCCATCGCGTGGCCATCGAGGCAGGTGATGACGCTCGCGGCCTCGCCCGGGACACGCATGAGGATCGAGGTGATCGAGCCGCCGTACATCGCGCCGTAGAAGATGCCCGCGAGCATGATCAGCGCGGACACCGGCTCCATCTTGAAGGTCAGTGGAAGGAGCAGCGAGATGGTCGCCGTAGGTCCGAGACCCGGCAACACCCCGACGGCCGTCCCGAGGGTGACGCCGATGAAACAGAAATAGAGATTCTGCCAGCTCAGCGACACCGAGAAGCCCAGCGTCAGTGCGTCGATAACCCCCATTGGCCAGACCGCCCTTCAGAAGAAGCCGCGCAGCGGCGGAGGCACCATCGGCAACGGCACGTCGAGGAGCCCGGCAAAGAGCCCCCACGTGGCCACCACGGCGAGAAGGGTGATGACAAGGGCCTTGGCGAGTCGCACGCGCTCGCCCGCCACGAGCATCACCATCAGTGCCAAAGCGATGGCCAGCGGATAGCCGAGCGACTCGAATGTGAACGCCGCCAGCAAAAGGGCGGCAGCATAAGCGAGGAGCCGGGCCGGGTTGGCGCCTTCGCCCGCTTCACCTGCCTCGTCCCCGGCTGCTGGCGCGGGCGTGCGCGACGTGGAGCGCAACTGCCGGACGAGACCGCCGAGCGTGAACACGAGCAGCAACACGCTGGCGATGCCGGGGAACATGCCCGGCCCCGGCGCGTCGCCGGATCCCCAGCCCAGGCTCGTGGCGCCTACGATGCCACTTGCCGCGACGAGGAGCAGCGTGCCCTGCACCGTCCACACTGCCGCTGCGGGGCGTGGCATGGTCGTTCGCTTTCTAGCCGCGCCGCCGCGCGAGTCCGGCGGCGATCATGTCGGAGCGAGGCTTCATGCGCTCGTGCGCCGGAACGTCCATCTGGGCCCCGATGACGAGCGGCTGCCCGAGGCCCTGGGCGGCCGCGCGCTCGAGCAGGTGCTGTGCCACGATGAGGTCGCAGATCGCCATCCCCTGGATGACGGCCATGATGCGCTGGCCAGGCGCCGTACGGCCGGGCTTGCGCCCTGCCACGACCTCGCCGATGTTGGCGTCGATGCGGCCGACGAGCGCCTCCTGGCCGATCTCGCCGCGATCGATCCACGCGGCGAGATCGCCGCGCAGCAATGCATAGCCCGGATCGTCGACCACCAGCCGGTCGATCTCGCCCAGGACGGCGAAGTCCACCTCGTGCACACCGCCCATCGACACCAACACCGCACCCTCGGCCAGCCAGCCGGCGCGCACGAAGGCAGCAGTGGCGAGCGTGATGGTGATCACCACCTGCGCCCCGCGGATCGCTTCCTCCGGCGTGGCCACGGCCCGCAACGGCGCGCGAACCTCCGGTTGCAGCCGCCGCACGGCTGCGGCCGCGCCCTCGAAGGTGCGCGAGGCCACCCGCAGCTCGTCGAGCTCGAAGGCCGCGGCGAGCACGCGAACCACCTCTTCGCCGATCTGGCCGGCGCCAATCAGCGCGGCCACCCGAACGTCCGGCCCGGCCAGGTGACGGGCCGCGACCACCCCCGTGGCCGCCGTGCGGCGCTTGGTGAGCCACGCCTGCTCCACGATGCCTTGCAGGCGCCCGGTCACGCTATCGCAGACCGCAAAGTAGTAGTCGCCGAACTGCGCGCCGAAGAACACACCCGTGGCCCCGGCACCGCGCGCGACCGCCCCCTTCATCCAGAACATGGTAGGCGTTTCGTTGCGCGCGATGACGTACGACGCCGAGGGATTGGAGGTGACCCTCCCCTCGTTGCCGTAGTACGTGAACGCGGTCTCGACGAGAGCGAGGGAGTCGTCCAGCGAGAGAAGCTGCCGAGCTTCATCGGCATTGACGTAGCGCGCGGTGGCGGCCGCTTGGGTGGACATCGGCGGCGGCCTCACTGCACGGTGATCTTGGCGACCTTCACCACGTTACCCCACTTCTCCGTCTCCTCGCGGATGAAGCGCGCGAAGTCGGCGGGCGTGCCTGGATTGACGTCGAAGCCCTGTCCCACCAGAGAGGTACGCAGCTCCGGCTCGCGCAGGGCACCGACGGCGGCCGCATTCAGCGTCTCGATGACCGCCGGTGGCGTGCCGGCGGGCGCGAGCAGGCCGAACCACGAGCCCGCTTCGAAGCGCGCGTAGCCGAGCTCGATCATCGTAGGCACGTCCGGCAGCGACGGTTGTCGCGCACGGCTCGTGACCGCGAGCGGCCGGAAGCTGCCCGACTTGATGTGCGGTAGCGACGGCGGCAGGTTGTCGAAGATCAGCGTGATCTGGTTGCCGAGCAGATCCACCTGCGCCGGCGCCCCGCCCTTGTAGGGCACGTGCACGATGGTGAGCCCGGCCGCCTGGTTGAAGAGCTCGGCGGCCAGCTGGTTGGACGATCCCGGTCCCGCCGAGCCGTAGTTGAGCTGTCCCGGCTTGGCCTTGGCGAGGGCCACGAGGTCGGGCACGGACTTCACCGGCGAGACCGAATTGACCACGAGCACGTTCGGCACCGAGGCCACGAAGGTGATCGGCAGGAAGTCCTTCACGGGATCGAACGGCAGCTTCTGCATCGCCCCGGTGACGGAGAGCGGTCCGATCGCACCGAGGACGATCGTGTAGCCGTCGGGGGGCGACTTGGCGACGTATTCCATCCCCACCACGCCGTTTGCGCCGGGCTTGTTCTCGATCACCACCGGCTGCCCGAGCTTGTCCGACATCCGCTGGGCCAGCGGACGAATGAGCGCGTCGGCCGACCCGCCCGGGGGATAGGGCACGATGATCCGCACAGGGCGGCTCGGGAATGACTGCGCTGCCGCAAGGGGTGCCAACGCCAATATCAGCGCCGCGCCCACCGCGGCCAGGCCAGCTCGGATGATCTTTCGGTGCATGTTGCCCTCCATGTCGGAAACCTGCGCCCTCCTGCACGTCGCGGCGCCATCGAACCTTGGCGCCGCACAATTCCGTTTATCGGAATGACATTTCCAGACAGCCTCGCATATGATGAATCGCGTTGCAAGCGCATCGCGCTGCCGGTGAACGAGCGAAG
>CALFEY010000110.1 GCA_937958295.1 uncultured Pseudomonadota bacterium | reverse complement strand
ACACTCTTTCCCTACACGACGCTCTTCCGATTGTCGAGCGCCACCACGATGCCCGCCATCGACAACATCGACGTGGCGGCGATGGCGATGCCGTACAGGCCCGCGCACCAGTAGGACACGAGGATGGCCGCGCAGACCGCGAGCACCGGCCAGGCCGTGGACTTCATCGACACGCCGATACCCGCGATGATGTTCGTCGCGTGGCCGGTGGTGGAGGCTTCCGCCACGTGCTTGACGGGCTTGAAGTCGGTGCCGGTGTAATACTCGGTGATGATGACCATCAGCGCCGTGAGCACGAGGCCGACCATCGCCGCGCCGAAGATGCGCATCGAGGTGAGCGTCGGATCGGCGGCGGTGAAGCCGGCCGTCATGCGATCGGTGATGAACCAGAACGCGATCGCCGACAGGATGCCCGCCACCGCGAGGCCCTTGTACAGGGCGTTCATGATCTTGCCGCCCGGCGTGGCCTTGACGAAGTAGCAGCCGATGATCGAGGCGATGATCGAGGCGCCGCCGAGCACCAGGGGATACAGAACCGCGTCCGCCGCGACGGCCGGCAACAGCAAGGCGCCAAGCAGCATCGTGGCCACGATGGTCACGGCATACGTCTCGAAGAGGTCGGCCGCCATGCCGGCGCAGTCGCCCACGTTGTCGCCAACGTTGTCGGCGATGACCGCCGGGTTGCGCGGATCGTCTTCGGGGATGCCGGCCTCGACCTTGCCCACGAGGTCGGCGCCCACGTCGGCGCCCTTGGTGAAGATGCCGCCGCCAAGGCGCGCGAAGATCGAGATCAGCGAGCCGCCGAAGGCGAGGCCCACGAGCGGCTGAATCGCGTGATGCAGGTCTTTGCCGCCCGGCGGGGTGTTGCCCACGAGGAACCAGTAGAAGCCCGCCACGCCCAGGAGCCCGAGGCCCACCACCAGCATGCCGGTGATGGCGCCGCCGCGGAAGGCCACGGCCAGCGCCTCGTTGAGCCCGGTGCGAGCGGCCTCGGCAGTGCGAACGTTCGCGCGCACCGAGACGTTCATGCCGATATACCCGGCAAGGCCCGACAGGATCGCGCCCAGGGCGAAGCCGATGGCGGTGCGCCCGCCCAGCGCCCACCAGATGACCGCGAACAGGATCACCCCCACGATGCCGATGGTGAGGTATTGCCGGTTGAGGTAAGCCTTGGCGCCGGCCTGGATCGCCGCGGCGATCTCCTGCATGCGTGCATTGCCGGCGGGCTTGGCCAGGACCGAGCTGGTCCAGACCGCGCCGACGACGATACCGGCGAGCGCGCACACGAGCGCGAAGATGAGTCCTGTGGACATGACTGACGTTGCTCCCTGAAAAGTGGCTTGAAAGTGACCGCGTCGAACGCCTTCTGACGGACGCCCTGCCGCGCTGCCGGCTTCGGGATGCTTGCGTGCGATCGGCACCCGCCCGATCGGCACACCCCGTAAGGCCCGGCGAAACGCTCCCCCCCGGTTACTGCCCTTTGCTGACCCATCCCCCGGCCGCGCACGAGCGGCGCCGCCGGGAAAACGCGCTATTTTGCCAGTTTGCGGCCGACAAAGTCCAATCGGTCCTGCCCCCAGAAGATTTCCCCGTCCACCACATAGGTGGGCGCGCCGAACACGCCACGGTCGATCGCCTCCTTGGTGTTGGCGGCGTAGCGGGCGGCGACGGAGTCCGTCTGGGCACGATCGGACAGGCTCTGCGCATCGAGGCCGATGCCGTGCGCCACGATGGCAAGCGTCTCCTGGTCGGCGATATCGCGATCCTCGTGCCAGAGCGCCCGCCCGACGGCCCCAACGAGCGCCAGGGCCTGCTCGCCGCTCACCTCGTTGGCGGCGATCACCCACCGGGCGGCGAGGTCGCCGTTGGCCGGGAAGAACTTGGGATGCACGTTGAGGGGAATGGAAAGATGCTGCGAGAAGCGGGCGAGCTCCACCAGGCGATACGCCTGGCGCTGCGGCGCGCGCTTGGGCAGCGGGAGCCCGCCGGAAACGGGGAAAACCTCGCCCAGATTCACCGGCTTCACGTGCACGGTGGCGTGGTGCTGGTGCGCAAGCTCCACGAAGCGGGCGTGGCCGAGGTAGGTCCACGGCGAGACGGGGGCGAGGTAATAGTCGACGACGTGCGGATGCGCCATGCAGATTCTCCGGATCGAAAGGGCTAGATGTCGAAGCCCGTGGCGAGCTTCTTGCCCACCGCCACGTTCTTCAGTCGTTCGTACCGCGGCAGGCCGTCCTTGAACGGCGGCGGGTCCTCGCCGGCCATGAGGGGGCCGAGGTAGGCGCGGGCCTTGGCGGTGATGCCGTAGCCGTCCTTGGTGATGAAGCCGCGCGGCAGCATCTTCTCCACGTTGGCCACCTTCGCGAGCGGAGCCTTCGTGATCTTCCATTTGTAGGGCTTGTCGCCCACGCGCGTGATCGCGGGCATCACCGCATTGTGGCCGGCGAGCGCCATCTCCACCGCGGCCTTGCCCACCGCATACGATTGCAGCACGTCGGTCTTCGAGGCGAGATGGCGCGCGGCGCGCTGCAGGTAGTCGGCCACGGCCCAGTGGTACTTGTACTTGAGCGTGTCCTTCACCAGCGAGGCGATCTGCGGGCCGATGCCGCCCAGTTGCGCATGCCCGAAGGCATCCCGCGTGCCGGCTTCCGCCATGAGCTTGCCGTCGGCCGTACGCAGGCCCTCGGACACGCCTATGCAGCAGTAGCCGAACTCCTTCACCCTGGCGTCCACGAGGGCCAGGAACTTCGTCTCGTCGAAGGGCACCTCGGGAAACAGCAGGACCATCGGGATGGGCGTGTCGGTGCTGTCGGCCATGCCCACGGCGGCGGTGATCCAGCCGGCGTTGCGCCCCATCACCTCGAGCACGAAGACCTTGGTGGAAGTCTTGGCCATCGAGGCCACGTCGAAGGCCGCCTCGCGCATCGAGGTGGCGACGTACTTTGCCACCGAGCCGAAGCCCGGGCAGTTGTCGGTGATGGGCAGGTCGTTATCCACCGTCTTGGGTACGTGCACCGCCTGCAGCGGATACCCGAGCTTGTCCGCGATCTGCGACACCTTGAGGCAGGTGTCGGCCGAATCGTTGCCACCGTTGTAGAAGAAGTACCCGATGTCGTGCGCGCGAAAGACCTCGATCAGGCGCTCGTATTGCGCACGATTCTCCTCCAGACCCTTGAGCTTGTAGCGACAGGAGCCGAAGGCGCCCGCGGGGGTATAGCGCAGCGCGGCGATCGCGCGGGCCGACTCGCGGCTCGTGTCGATCAGGTCCTCGGTGAGCGCGCCGATGATGCCGTTGCGCCCGGCGTACACGCGGCCGATGCGCGTCTTGTGCTTGCGCGCGGTCTCGATCACGCCGGCGGCGCTCGCGTTGATGACGGCGGTCACGCCGCCCGACTGGGCGTAGAAGGCGTTGCGAGGCTTCGGTTTGTTCATGTTCAGGAACGGGTGGGGAGCGAGTCGAGGCCGGCGATGAGGCGCCGGTGCTTGGGATCCTGCGGCGCGAGCATGGCGGCATGCGCGGCGTGCGCCCGTGCCGCGGTGAGGTCGCCGGCATCCCGGCAAAGCAGCGCCAGATTGTAGACGAGGTCGGCGTCACCCGGCCGCACGTCCACCGCGAGCGACTGCAACCGCCGTGCCCGGGCGAGGTCGCCGCGCCCGCGCGCCACCAGCGCGAGGAGGTTGAGCGCCCAGGGATCATTCTGACTCGCGGCGAGCACCGCGTGGCCCTGGGCCTCCGCCTCGTCGAGGCGGCCGCCTTGCGCCGCGGACGCCGCCGCGGCGAGCATCGGCTCGACCTTCGCGGCGAGTGCCTCGCGCGCCGGACGCCACTTGGCGTAGATCCGGTCCCGGAAGTGCGCGAAGCGCGCGTCGTCCTGATTGACGCCACCGCCCGCCCCCGAGTCGCCGGCATCGGCATGCCATACGAACGTCGCCCGCGGCACGAAGTGGAAGCGCGTGACCTGCGACAGCCCGAGGAAGAAGTCCCAGTCCTCGAGGATCGCGAAGTCGGCATCGAAGCGCGCGCCGGCGGCCACCAGGCGGCGGTCCACGAGAGCCGCCGAGAGGTGGATGAAGCTGCGCTCGAAAAGCTGCACCCGCGCCACGGGGCGCCCGAGCGTGCGTTTGGTGCCATCCTTCAGCACGGCGCGCGACAGCGAGTGGATCACGCCGGCGTCCGGGGCTTCCGCAATGCCGGCCGCGAGCCCGGCAACGTGGCCGGCCTCGATCGTGTCGTCATCGTCGAGGAACGTGATCCAGTCGCCGGTGGCTGCGTCGAGCCCTGCATTCGCCGCGCGGGGACGATCGAGCGGCGCCTCGCCGGGCACGAAGCGTATGGGGTGGGAACCGCAGCGCGCCGGAGGCGGGGGATGCGCCGCACCGCAGGCCGCCACGAGCACCACCTCGAGGGCGGGGTGGGTCTGCTGCGCGATCGCATCGAGGGTGGCGCCGAGCGAGGGCCGCGCCATGCTGCGCACGATCACGCTCACGCGCGTCGGCACGCTCACGGGAGGGGGCAACGGTGCTGGGCGGCCACGCCGGCGGCCGCGACGGTTACGAGCGCAGCGCCGCGAGCGCCGCGTCGCGCACTGCGTCCACGGCGGCGAGGCCGTTGATCTTGCGGTACTTGGGCGCGTCACCGTCGCCGGTGGCGCTCCAGCCGTTGTAGTACGCCACGAGCGGCTCGGTCTGCGCGTGGTACACGGCGAGGCGGTTCTTCACCGTGTCCTCGCGGTCGTCGTCGCGCTGGATGAGGTCCTCGCCCGTGAGGTCGTCCTTGCCGGCCACCTTGGGCGGATTGAACTTGACGTGATACGTGCGGCCGGAGGCCACGTGCACGCGCCGCCCGCTCATGCGCTCGACGATCGCCGAGTCGGGCACGTCGATCTCCAGGACGTAATCGATGCGGACCTTCGCCTCTTTCATCGCTTCCGCCTGCGGGATCGTGCGGGGGAAGCCGTCGAACAGATAGCCCTTGGCGCAATCCGGCTGCGTGAGGCGATCCCTCACGAGGCCGATGATGATGTCGTCGGACACCAGCGCACCGCTGTCCATGATCTTCTTGGCCGCGAGGCCGAGCGGCGTGCCCGCCTTGACCGCCGCCCGCAGCATGTCGCCGGTGGAGATCTGCGGGATGCCGAAGGCTTCCTTGATGAAGGTGGCCTGGGTTCCCTTGCCCGCGCCGGGCGGGCCGAGGAGGATGAGTCGCATGGGGTCGATGTCCTCGTGTATGACGAAAGGGCGACCGGAAGACCCGCCCGCGAGCGCCATTATGGCAAACCCCGGGACCGGACCGGGAACGGGCGGTCAGGCGGCGGCCCCCGCCGCGAACAAGGCGCGCACGCGGGCCAGGTCTTCTGGCGTGTCGATACCGGGCGCGGGCGTGCCGTGGGTGACCTCCACCGCGATGCGGTATCCGTGCCAAAGGGCGCGCAGCTGCTCCAGTGCCTCGAAGCCCTCGAGGGGCGAGGCCGCGAGCGTGGGATACGCACGCAGGAAGGCCGTGCGGTAGGCGTAAAGGCCATAGTGCCGGTACAGAGGAAGCCCTTCGGGGAGCGCCGTGCGCATGCGTGCGAAGGCGTCGCGCGCCCACGGAATCGTCGCGCGGCTGAAGTACATCGCGCACCCGGCGGCATCGAGCACGACTTTCACCACGTTGTGGTTGAACGCCTCGGCGATGTCCGTGATCGGATGGCAGGCGGTGGCGATCGCGGCTTGGGGCTTCTCGGCCAGGAGCTCGGCCATCCGTCGCATGAGCGCGGGGTCGAGGAGCGGCTCGTCGCCCTGGACGTTCACCACGATCGCATCGTCGGGCAGCCCCAGCGCCGCCGCGGCCTCGGCAAGGCGGTCGGTGCCGGTGGGATGGTCGGCACGGGTCATCAGCACCTCGATGCCATGCGCGGCAACGGCGGCGTGCACCCGGGCGTCGTCGGTGGCCACCACCACGCGCGCGGCGCCGCTGCCCTGGGCGCGCTCGGCCACGCGCACCACCATCGGCTTGCCCGCGATGTCGGCGAGCGGCTTGCCGGGCAGGCGGGTCGACGCGTACCGAGCGGGTACGAGGACGGTGAAGCCTGGAGCGGGCGGCACGCTGGACGAGGACACGCGGGGGCGCGCGAGCGGCGCGCTACTCGTATTCCTCGGGGGCGAGGCGCCGCGCCTCCTCCTCGAGCATCACGGGAATGCCGTCACGCACCGGATAGGCGAGCCGCGCCGATTTCGACACGAGCTCCGCGCGCTCGCGGTCATACACCAGGGGTCCCTTGGTTACCGGGCACACGAGCAGCTCGAGCAGCTTGGGGTCCACCGATGCTTTCCTCCACGAGATCGACGAGCGCGGGATCCACTGTGGCGCGCACCGGCAGGAACCAGTGCCGCTCGTCGGCAAACCGCGCGCATTTTACCGCGTCCTTCTGCGTCATCAGGATCGCGGTGGCGCCGGGAAAGTCGAGGTCGCCGGCACGGTAGGCATGGTGATCCGCAAAGGCATGCTCCGTGGCCGCGATGCCGGCCGCCCGCAGGGTAGCGAAGAAGCGCTGCGGATGCGCAATGCCCGCGATCGCATGGACGCCCGAGCCCGCCCAGGCAGCCGGATCGGCCTCCCGTTGCGGATGCACGAGATTGCGCCACGGCTGCGGCACGTGCGTGGTGAAAGTCGCCCTGCCCTCGCCGGTGCCAGCGCGGGACACGTCGCCCGACACCAGGCGCACCACGGCATCCACCTCGTCCAGCCGCGCCTCGGGCTCGCGCAACGGTCCCGCCGGCAGCAGGCAGCCGTTGCCCACGCCCCGCGCCTGGTCGACGATGGCGATCTCCACGTCGCGGCCCAAGCGATAGTGCTGCAGCCCGTCGTCGGACACGAGCACGTCGCAGTCCGGATGCACCGCGAGCAGCGCGCGCCCCGCGGCCGCGCGGTCGCGGCCCACGAACACCGGCACGCCCGTCTCGGCGAGGATGAGCGGCTCGTCGCCCACGTGTCCGGGATCGTCCCGCGGCGCCACCTCGCGCGCCGCGCTGTCGCGGCGGCCGTAGCCACGGCTCACGATGCCGGGCCGGTAGCCGCGCTCCTGCAGCGCGGCGACGAGCGCGGCGCAGAACGGCGTCTTGCCGGCCCCACCCACGGTGATGTTGCCCACCACGACCACAGGTACCGGCAGCCGCTCCACGTGCCGCCACCCGCGCCGGTACTGCATCCGGCGGAACGCGGCGGCCGTGCCGAAGAGCAGCGACAGCGGCCACAGCAGCGCGGTGAGCGGCGTGAGGTGCGGCAGATACCAGTCCCGCACGAGGCGCCGGGCGAAGGCGCTGTCGCCGGAGGGGGCCATCGGGGGCCTCGACAGCGCGGCGTCCGGGCGCGCGCCCCGACGCTACTTCGCCGCGGACTGCGTGGCGAAGGTGATCGACACGAGCCCTGCCTGCCGCGCGGCCTCCATCACGTGGATCACCGACTGGTGGGTGGCATTGGCATCGGCATTGATGATGATCACCGGCTCCTTCGCGTCGCCGGCGCTGCGCTTCAGCAGATCGGCGAGCGCGCCCACCGTGGTGAACGTGAACACGTTCTTGTCGATCACGTAGCGGCCCTGCGCGTCGATGCCGACGTTGATCTCCCGGGGCCTCTGCTTGGCAGCATCGGCATCGGCCTCGGGCAGCGTGATCTGCAGCTCGGCCACCCGCTGATAGGTGGTGGTGACCATGAGGAAGATCAGGATCACGAGCAGCACGTCGATCAACGGAATGAAGTTGATCTCCGGATCCTCTCGCTTGGATGCGCCGCGCAGGTTCATGGCCCCACTCCGGTCACTTGCGCTCGCCGTGCGCGAAGTCGACGAGCTTGATGGCCTGCTGCTCCATCTCCACCACGAGGTCGTCGATGCGCGAGCGGAAGTGGCGATAGAAGATGAGCGCCGGCACCGCCACGATGATGCCCATGGCCGTGTTGTACAACGCGATGGAGATGCCGTGCGCGAGCTGGATCGGATTGGATCCGGCGGAGGTCTGCGAGCCGAAGATCTCGATCATGCCGATGACCGTGCCGAGCAACCCCAGCAGCGGGGACATGGCGGCGATGGTGCCGAGCGTGGTGAGGAAGCGCTCGAGATCGTGCGTGACCACGCGGCCGACCTCCTCGATGGCCTCCTTCATCACGGGGCGCGGCGCCTTCACGTTGGCGAGCCCGGCGGCCAGGATGCGCCCCAACGCGCCTTGCGCGGCAGTCTTGGCGAGAAGCTCCGGGGTGGCCCCGGCGGTGCGGTACTCGGCGAGCACGCGATCGACGAGGCCGGGGGGAGCCACTACCGAGCTGCGCAATGACCACAGGCGCTCGAAGATGAGAGCGAGAGCGATGATGGACGCCAGGATCAGCGGCCAGATCGGCCAGCCCGCGGCCTGAATGATGGACCACACGTTAAGGGACTCCGAAGTCGAAAACGTTCGAAATGTAGCTTGTAAGCGCCTGTGTTCGCAAGAAAAGAGACCGCGTAACCGCGGGCGCGTTCAACCCGACTCCGCAAGCGCCGCCGTGACCGCCGCGCCGGCCAGCACGATCAGCCAGAACACGTACACCCAGAACATGAAGATGGGCACCGCGGCCAGCGCGCCGTAGAGGATCTCGTAGCTCGGCGAGTTCGCGACGTAGAAGGCGAACGCCACCCGCGTGATCTCGAACACCACCGCCGCGAGCAGGCCGCCGATAAGGCCGTGGAGCCAGCGCACCTTGCGCGCGGGGGCGATCACGTACAGCAGCGTGAAGGCCGCCACCGTGAGCGAGAAGGTGACCACATGCGCGATGGCGGGGATGTCCGCGCGATTGAGCGACACCGCATCGATCGATACGCTGATGATCCAGCGGATGAGCAGGATCGCGCCGCCTACCAGGACCGGCCCCGCGGTGATGCCGATCGTGTACATCATCACCCGCCGCAGCAGCGGCCGCTTGCGCTCGATGCGCCAGATGGCGTTGATCTCGGCCTCCACGAGGTCGACCACCAGCACAGCCGTGATGATCACGAAGACCATGCCGATGCCCTTGAGGTTGGCCGCCTCCGAGGCCATGCCCATGATGTAGGTGCGCACGAGCGTGGAGGCCGTCTCGGGCAGCGTGTAGCGCAGGAGATAGTTCTCGAGTGCGCGCAGCATCTCCTGGAACACGGGGAACTGCGCCACGAAGGCGAAGGCCACCGTGAGCATGGGCACGAGGCCCAGGAGCGAGGTGAAGGCAAGGCTGCCGGCCGCGCGCGTCCAGCCCACGCCGTCGAGCCGGCGGATCACCCGCTTGACCAGCGTGAAGGGGCCGACGAAGGCCAAGCCGGCTAGCCTCGCGGGGGCCGGGTGAAGATACCGCCGCCCGCGAGCAGCAGGCCCACCGACCAGAATACCGGCGTGAGCCCAACGGTGGCGCCCAGCGTGCCGAAGGTGAGCGGCACGCCCACGGCCATCATCTGCACGAGCGACATGCGCACCCCTGCCGCCTCGCCCATGCGCCCGGCGGGCGCGTGCGTGTGCAGAAGGGACATCACCATCGGCTGCGACATGCCGAGGCCGAGCCCGAGGCAGAAGCACAACACCATGAGCGACGTGGCGCTGTGCGAGAAGGGAAAGGCCATGTACACCGTGCCCGCGATGAGCAGCGCGAGGGTGAGCACCTGATGCTCGTTGGCCCGGCGCACGATCCAGGGCATCGCAAGGCGTACCACGAAGGTGGCCGCGCCGAAGCAGGCGAGGATGAGGCCGATTTGCGAGGCCGACAGGCCGATGCTGTTGCCGTAGACGGGGATCACGATGGTGTTGAGGTCCCACGCCATCGCGAGCAGCACGTTCACGATGAACACGCGGCGCAGCTTGCGGTGGGTGAGGAGCTCGATGGCTCCGCCGCTGCGCGGCTTGGCAGCGTCGGGGTGGGGAACGGGCAGCGCGGGACGGCCGCGCGCCATGACCGCGGCGACGCCGAGCGGGAGCACCGCGAAGACCGCGAAGGTGGACACGAACCCCGCATGGTCGATGGACAGGCCGGCGATGAGCGGCCCCAGCAGGCCGGAGAGCGCGTAACCGAGCGCGAGCGTGCTGAAATTGTGGGCGCGCAGCTCCGGCGGGCCCATTTCGCCGGTGGCGTTCTGCGCCGGCACCTGGAACAGCATGAAACCCACGCCCATGAGCGCAGCGCTCACGAACAGCCCGGGCAGGCCGGGAAACACGAGAGGGAGCGCGGCCCCCGCGGCGAGCACGAGCGAGCCCACGATCATCGGCCGGCGCACCCCGATGCGATCCGACAGACGTCCCGCCGCGACCGCGAACAGGGCCGGCAGGAGGGCGAAGAGCGCGAGGAGGATCCCCACCATCGCCGTGGAGCTGCCCTGACGCAGCGCGTCGAGCGTGACCGTCACGCGGCTGCCGGCGAGCACGATGTGATTCACCACGCCCAGGGCGATGACCGCCGTGAGCGCGGGATTGCGGCCGAAGATCCGCTTCACGGCGCGAGCCTGCCGATCTGCCAGCGGTCGCCGCTGTGGGTATAGACGACGCGGTCGTGCAGGCGGGACGGACGTCCTTGCCAGAATTCGAGATGCGAAGGCACCACCCGGAAGCCACCCCAGTGCGGGGGCCGCTCGATCGCATCCCCGGGAAAGCGCGCCTGCGCCTGCGCGAAGCGGGTCTCGAGGTCGGCCCGATCGGCGAGCGGCGCGCTCTGCGGCGATGCCCAGGCACCGATGCGGGACAGGCGCGGCCGGCTGTTCCAGTAGGCGTCGGCGATGGCGTCGGCCACACGCTCCACCCGCCCCTCGATGCGCACCTGGCGCTCGAGCTCGGGCCAGAAGAAGAGCAGCGCCGCCTGCGCGCGCGCGCCCAGCTCGTCGCCCTTGCGGCTGGCGTGGTTCGTGTAGAACGTGAAGCCGGCGGGATCGGCGTCCTTGAGGAGCACGATGCGCGCCGACGGACGCCCGGCGGCATCGGCCGTGGCAAGCGTCATGGCGTTGGGCTCGGGCACCTTCGCCGCAACGGCGTCGGCGAACCAGCGCGCGAACTGCAGGTGCGGATCGGCCGCGACTTCTCGCTCGTCGAGCGAGGCGCGCTTGTAGTCGGTCCGAAGGTCGGAAAGCGGCGGGGTGTTCATGCGGGGGGTGCGACCCGTATTCTACTCTTCCGAAGGCTTCCGCCTCAATCGCCGGTCCTATCCCCAAAACATGCACGTCGACGGCCGTCAGACCCTCATCCTCGCGATCCTCGTGCTGTTCGTGGGCCGCTACGTCACTCGCCGGTTCGCGTGGCTCACGCGGTACAGCATCCCGGAGCCGGTCACGGGCGGCCTCATCGCGTCGGTCGTCCTGTCCATCGCCGTGGCCGCGAGCGGCTCCACGGTCACCTTCGATCTCGCCAACCGGGATACGCTGCTCGTGGCCTTCTTCACCACGATCGGCCTCGCCGCGCGGGTGCCGCTGCTGCTGGCGGGCGGCGCGTTCCTCGCGCTCCTCACCGCCATTGCCGTAGTCAACATCGTGGTCCAGAACCTGGTGGGAGTCGGGCTCATGTCCGCGATGGGCCTGCCCCCGGCGCTGGGGCTGCTCACCGGCTCCGCCGGCCTCCTGGGCGGGCACGGGACGGTCCTGGCGTGGGCGCCCATCATCACCGAGCGGTTCGGCGTCGCCGGCGCCGCCGAGCTCGGCGCGGCCACCGCCACCCTCGGCCTCATCGTGGGCGGCGTGCTCGGCGGTCCGCTGGGCGAGCGCCTGATCGTCCGCCACCGCCTGTCGGGCGCCCATGCGCAGACGCTCTCGGTGGGCCTGCCCCGGGAAGGGGAGGCGACCCAGAAGCTCGATGCCGACGCCGTGCTCTCGTCTCTGCTCGTGATCGCCCTCGCGATGGCGGTCGCCGATGTCGTCAACGATTTTCTGGGCGCCGCGGGCGTGGTGCTGCCCGGCTTCGTGGCGGCCCTGCTCACCGGCATCGTGATGTCGAACACGATTCCCTACCTCTTCCCGCGCCTGCGCTGGCCGGCGGGCTCCCCCGCCATGGCGCTCATCTCCGAGGTGGCGCTCGGCCTCTTCCTCGCGATGTCGCTCATGACGCTCAACCTCGCCACGCTGCAAGGCACCGCGCTGCCGCTCGTGGTGGTGGTGACGGCGCAGGTGGTCCTGTCCTGGGTGCTGCTCTGCCACGTGGTGTTCCCCCTCCTCGGCCGCTCCTACGACGCCGCCGTGACCACCGCGGGGTACTTCGGCCTCACCCTGGGCGCCACGCCCACGGCCATTGCCATCATGACGGCGATCACGAAGACCCACGGCGCCTCGCCTCGCGCCTTCCTCGTCCTGCCCCTCGTGGGTGCGTTCTTCGTGGACATCGCCAACGCCATCGTCCTCCAGGGGTTCATCCAGTGGCTGGCCCCGCCCTGACGCGACACGCTTCCCCCTGCGCGAACGGCCGCGCAACAGTGCCGGGCAATCCCCCGTTTTCCCTCTCAAAACGCTCTTGCCACGAGGGAAAATGCGGTATAGTCGGCCGCGATGAAGCGGTACCCATGACAGGAAGGGAACTGCTTCAGGCCGATCGGCTTTAGAGCCCGCTCGCACACACAGACAGGAAGGAGACCCATGGCTACTGCCAAGAAAGCTGCGAAGAAGACCGCCGCCAAGAAGCCCGCTGCCAAGAAAGCGGCCGCCAAGAAGCCCGCCGCAAAGAAACCCGCCGCAAAGAAGGCCGTCAAGGCCGTGAAGAAGCCCGCTGCCAAGAAGGCCGCCGCCAAGAAGCCCGCGGCCAAGCGCAAGCCCAACGCGGCGTTCATGAAGGCGATGACGCCTTCCGCAGTGCTTGCTGCCGTCGTCGGCGCCACGCCGATGCCGCGCACCGAAGTCACCAAGAAGATCTGGGACTACATCAAGAAGAACAAGCTGCAAGACGCCGTCAACAAGCGACTCATCAACGCCGACGAGAAGCTGAAGGCGGTCTTCGGGGGCAAGGGGAAGGTTTCGATGTTCGAGATGACGAAGCTCGTCTCCAATCATCTGAAGTAACGCGCTCTCGCATCGCGGCCGGTTCTTCCGGCCCGCGAATGCACGACGGCCGACCCCGTGGCAACGCGGGGTCGGCCGTCTGCTTTTGGAAGCACGCCTCCTTGGACGCACGCTCGCGATTCACCCATTCACCGTGCATGCGCCTACAATGGCGCCGGCGGCTCATTCGCTTGGGTCGCCCCAGTCCTCCATGCGCTCCCAATTCCTCCGCTATGCGGTCGCGGGTGCAGCTGGCACTGCTTGCCAATTCCTCGTGCTCGTCGCGCTCGTGCGCGCTCAGGGGACGAATCCCGTGCTTGCCTCCACCGCCGGTGCCGTTGCCGGCGCGCTCGTGAACTACATGCTCAATCACCGCTTCACGTTCGCGAGCCGGCGGGGCCATGCGCTTGCGCTGCCGCGCTTCGCCGCGGTAGCCACGATGGGCGTGATCGTCAACGCGCTCGTGATCGCGCTGCTCGTCTTCGCCGGCGCTCACTACATCGCGGCGCAGACGGCGGCCACGTTCGCCGTGCTCGGCGCGGGTTACTTCGCCAATCGCGCATGGACGTTCTGAGCATTGCGACCGACATGCTGGGCCCGCCCGCGCCGGGCACCGGCCTTCTGTCCCTGATCGTGCCCGTGTACGACGAGGAAGACGCGCTGATTCCCTTTCATGCGCGCCTGTGCCGCACGCTCGCCGCGCTGCCCTGCGCAAGCGAGATCGTGTTCGTCAACGACGGCAGCCGAGACCGCAGCATGGCGATCCTATGCGGCCTGCGCCAGAGCGACGCGCGCGTGGCGGTCGTCGATCTCTCGCGCAACTTCGGCAAGGAAATTGCCATGAGTGCCGGGCTCGATTTCGCGCGCGGCGACGCGGTGATCCTGCTCGACGCCGACCTCCAGGACCCGCCGGAGCTCATCCCCGAGATGCTCGCCGCGTGGCACGCGGGACATGACGTGGTGCTGATGCGTCGCCGCTCCCGCGATGCCGAGAGCCGGGCGAAGCGGCTGCTCGCGGGCGCGTTCTACCGCACGCTCGCGCGCCTCGGCGCGATCGAGATCCCGGAGAACATCGGCGACTTCCGCTTGCTGTCGCGCCGGGCCGTGGAGGCGATGCGCCGCCTGCCCGAGCGCAGCCGCTTCATGAAGGGCCTCTTCGCGTGGATCGGGTATCCGTCGACCGTCATCGACTACGACCGTCCCGCGCGCTGCGCCGGCCACTCGAAGTGGACGTACTGGCGACTGTGGAACTTCGCCATCGAGGGCATCACGTCGTTCTCGGTGGTGCCGCTCAAGGTGGCGAGCTACGTCGGCATCATTACCGCCGTGGCGGCGTTCGCCTACGGCGCGTACATCATCGTCAAGACGCTGCTCTTCGGCGACCCCGCGCGCGGATACCCCACGCTCGCGGTACTCGTCCTGTTCCTGGGCGGCCTGCAGCTCATGGCGCTCGGCATCATCGGCGAGTACCTCGCACGCATGTTCGTGGAGGTGAAGCAGCGTCCGCTCTATCTCGTGCAACGGCATCTGGCGAGCACCCAGCAGGTCGCGGACGCGCGTCCGCCCTCGTGACGCCACGCGCGGCGACCGCCGGCATTGCCGAGCCGGGGCCATGACCCCGGATCTCCTCCTCACCCCGCGCCAGCGGGGGCTGCTCGTGGCGCTGCTCGCGCTGGCCATCGTTCTGCGCGTGGCCACGCTGGGCGCGTATGCGTTGCTCGATCCCTCGGAGTCGCGCTATGCGGAGATCGCGCGCCTCATGCTGGACAGCGGCCAGTGGCTCGTTCCCCAGCACGCGGAGGGGGTGCCCTTCTGGGGCAAGCCTCCGCTCTCGTTCTGGCTGACTGCCGCCTCCATGCGCGTCTTCGGCGCCAACGAGTTCGCCGCGCGCCTCCCATCGTTCCTGCTGATGGCAGGATGCGGCGTGCTCGTGTGGCGCATGGCGCGCACGCAGGCGGGCGCGGCCTGCGCGCTGCTCGC
>CALFEY010000109.1 GCA_937958295.1 uncultured Pseudomonadota bacterium | reverse complement strand
CGGCCGGTGGCCCGGGCCGACGCCGAAAGCACGTCGGCGATCTGCGAGCGTAGCGACCCCTTGGCGGGCGAGAAGGTACCTTCGAACACCGCCGAGCCGATGGTGAACGCGTCCACGCCCGCCTCGGCGAGGGCCTCGATCTGCGCCGCGGACGACACGCTGCCGGCGACGATGAGCCGGCCCCGCGGCATGGCCGCCCGCGCGGCGCGGACGAGATCCAGCGGCGCGGCCTCCGTCGCCCGGTAGGCGAGCAGGTCCACCCCGCCGCAGCCGGCGGCGAGCGCGCGCGTGCAGTGCGCCGCCACGAGGTCGGGGCTGCCCGCGAGTCGGGTGGGATGGCCCTGCGGATGGCCCGGGAACGGGAAGTAGCCGGCAAGGGAGCCGAGCGCGGCTTGCGCCGCCGCGACGTCCGTGCCCCCCAGCACGCGGTCCACCCCGAGCTCCCCCGCCACGGCCAGCGACTGCGCCACGGAGTCCGGCGTGGTGCTCACGACCTCGAGGTAGGTAGTGGCCCCGTGTTGGCGGATGCGCTCGACGAGCGTGCGCATGGTGGGCGGCGGCACGCCGATGTCCTTGAAGCCTACGTGGGTCACGCCCTGCTCGCAGACGAGGTCGACGATGTCGAGCGCGTCCTCCACGGTGCGGTCGTGCCGGGTCAACATGAAGATGAAGTCCATCGCGCCTTCCCAAGGCGGCCCGGTGGGGCCGTTGCAATGGCGTAATGTTGGACCACACACATGATAGTTGGCAAGTACCAAAACGACGACCGGCCGCGCGGCCCCCGGAAAAGCCATCGCCCGGCACGGCCTTGCGGCCGTCCGGGCGATGGAGGGGAGAACCCGGCCCGCGTTGGGCTGGGGGGCGGGCTACGTCTCTTCGGCGAACGCCACCTCGCGCGTCTTGCGGATATTGGGCAGCGCGATGATGACCACGAGCAGGACCGCGGCTGCGAGCATGAACGCGGAAATGGGTCGCGACAGGAATACCGTTGGATCGCCGCGCGACAGCAGCATCGCCCGCCGCAGGTTCTCCTCCATCATCGGACCCAGCACGAAGCCCAGCAACAGCGGCGCGGGCTCGCAGCCGAGCTTCATGAACAGCACGCCCATGAAGCCGAAGAAGGCGGTCATCATCACGTCCATCGAGGTGTTGTTGACCGTGTACACGCCGATCGCGCAGAAGAGGAGGATCGCGGGGTAGAGCAGGCGATAGGGCACCGTGAGGAGCTTGATCCAGATGCCGATCATGGGGAGGTTCAGCACCACCAGCATGAAGTTGCCCACCCACATCGAGGCAATGAGGCCCCAGAAGAGCTGCGGGTTGGACGTCATGACCTGCGGGCCGGGCTGGATATTGTGGATGGTCATGGCGCCGACCATCATGGCCATCACCGCGTTCTCGGGGATGCCGAGCGTGAGCAGCGGGATGAACGAGGTCTGCGCGCCCGCATTGTTGGCGGACTCGGGCCCCGCCACGCCCGCGATTGCGCCCTTGCCGAACTCCTCGGGCGTCTTCGAGAGTTTCTTTTCTACCGTGTAAGAAGCGAAGGAGGACAGCATGGCCCCACCCCCGGGGAGGATACCGAGGATCGAACCCAAACCCGTGCCACGCAACACCGCAGGCCACGCCGCGCGGAACTGCTCCTTCGTTAACCATAGACCCGTCACCTTGCTGGTGACGAGCTCGCGTTTTTCCTTCGACTCGAGGTTGGTGATGATCTCCGCGAAGCCGAAAAGTCCCATCGCCACGCCGACCACGCCGATGCCGTCCGAGAGCTCCGGGATGCCGAACGAGAAGCGCTGGGTGCCGGAGTTGACGTCGGTGCCCACGATCCCCAGCAGGAGGCCGGTCACGATCATGGCAATCGCCTTCACGAGCGAACCGCTGGCGAGCACCACCGCCCCGATGAGACCCAGCACCATGAGCGAGAAGTATTCCGCGGGACCGAACTTGAGGGCGAGCTCGGAGAGCGGGATCGCGACGCCGGCCACGAGCATCGTGGCCACCGTACCCGCGAAGAACGAGCCGAGTGCCGCCGTGGCGAGCGCGGCGCCAGCCTGGCCCTTGCGCGCCATCTGATGGCCATCGAGGCAGGTGACCACCGATGACGACTCGCCCGGCATGTTGAGCAACACCGCCGTCGTCGAGCCGCCGTACTGGGCTCCGTAGTAGATGCCCGCGAGCATGATGAGCGCGGACACCGGCTGCAGGGCGTAGGTCGTGGGGAGGAGCATCGCGATGGTCGCGACGGGGCCGATGCCCGGTAACACGCCGATGAGCGTGCCGAGCAGGCAGCCGATGAGCGCGTAGAAGAGGTTGATCGGCGTGAGCGCGACGCCGAAGCCGGTCAGGAGGTGACTGACGAGTTCCATGCGAGTCCCCTTAGCGACCGAACTGCGGCCAGATCGGCAGTTGCAGATGCAGGCCGATCACGAACACGCCTACCGCGAGCGCGGCGAGCAGCACCCCCGCCACCAGGGATTCCTTCGGGCGGAACTCGTGGCTTGCGAAGCTTGCCGCGACGATGAGAAGCACGGTCCCGATGGCGATGCCGATCTTCTCGACCAAGTAGCCGAACAGGATCACGCTGCCAAGCACGACGATCGTTGCGCGCCAGTTCCACGCGGGGATCGCTTCGCCCCGAGTCCGCGTCCCGGTGAGGGTGATGATCGCGCCGAGGAAGATGAGGAGGATGCCGAGGATGCGCGGGAAGTAGCCCGGCCCCATGCGTGCCGCGGAGCCCAATTGGTAGTTCGTCCCCACGGCGATGGCGAACACGCCGATCCCGATGAAGAGCAGGCCGGCCCAGAAGTCCTTGGGACTGCGTATCCACTGCATGCGCTGGTTCCTCCGTTGGCGACGCGACGCCGTGTTGTTGTCGGCGCCCACTGTAGGAGGCGCACCTTTCAAATGGCTTTCATCACCGAGGGAAATACCGCGAGGGCAAGCCCCGCGCGTGCGGATCGGTTACAGTCCTCGCCGTGCAAGTGCGCATCCTCGCCGTGGAAGACGACCCCCACATCGCCCGTCTGCTCGATCGCGAGCTCGGGCGGATGGGGTACGTGCTGCAGACCGTGGATTCGGCCGCGGCGGCCGCGGCCGAGCTGCGCCGCGCGCCTCCGCACCTCATGCTGCTCGACCTGGGCCTGCCTGATCGCGACGGCGCCGATTTCCTGCGCGAGCTCCGTGCCGCCGGCGATACCCTGCCGGTGATCTGCCTCACCGCGCGCGACCAGCCGGTGGAGCGCGTGGGCGGCTTGCGCGCGGGTGCCGACGATTACCTCGTCAAGCCGTTCGACATTGCCGAGCTCGATGCCCGCATCAAGGCGGTGCTGCGGCGCTCCGACCGCAACCTCGCGCAGGAGATCGCCGTGGGCGACCTGCGCTTGGATGCCGACGGCGCGCGCCTGTTCGGCCGCAATGGACCTCTCGGCCTCACCCCGCGCGAGCTGCACGTGCTGCGTCGGCTCATGAAGAACGCCGGCCGCGTGGTGACGAAGGCGCAGCTCACCGAGACGCTCGCGGCGCTGAACGAGGACATCGGCGACAAGACCGTGGAGGTGTACGTGCATCGCGTGCGCCAGAAAATCCAGGGCAATGGCGTGGAGATCGTGACCGTGCGTGGCTTCGGGTATCTGCTGCGCACGGCGGGGTAGCCGCACGATGGAAGCCCGCGTCCCGGCCGGCGCGAGCCTGCGCCGCCGCCTCCTGCTCAAGCTCGCGCTGCCGCTGCTCCTGCTCTTCGCGGGCGACGGCGCGCTCTCCGCGTGGGCCGCCCGCCACTACGCCAACCATGTATACGACCGCTGGCTCTACGACTCGGCGCAAAGCCTCGCCCAGCAGGTGCGGCTTACGCGCGGCACGGCGGCGCTCAACCTGCCGCGAGTGGCGCAGGAGATGTTCGAATGGGACTCGGAGGATCGCATCCTCTTCCGGGTGGAAGGCTCGCGCAGCGGTCTCATCGCCGGCCACGAGGTACCGATGCAGGGGAGCAATGCACAGCACCTCTTCAACCTGCGGTACTTCGACGCGGAGGTGGACGGTGCCCTCATGCGCTGGGCGGTGCTTACCTCGCCGTTGCCGCCCGTCGGCGAGGAGGTGACGATCGTGGTGGGCGAGACCACCAACAAGCGCGATCGTCTCACCGAGGAGATCATGCTCGCCGTATGGGTTCCGCAGATCGTGGTGCTCATGTTCGCGGGCGGCTTCGCGTGGCGCACGATCGTGGTCCAGACGCAGAAGCTGCACGAGCTCTCGGTGTCGCTGCGCGACATGAGCTACCGGCAGTTGTCGGAGGTGTCCGATGCGGACATGCCCGAGGAGATGCAGCCGCTCATCGAGGCCCTCAACGCGCTCATCGTCAAGCTCGACGCCGCGGCGCTCGCGCATCGCACCTTCATCGCCAACGCCGCCCACCAATTGCGCACGCCGCTGACGGCGCTGAGCCTCCAGGCCGAGGAGGCGCTGCATAGCGACAGCCTGCCGGAGATGCGCGCCGCGGTGCGCGACCTGCGCACGGCCGTGCAACGCGCGACCCGTCTCGCCAACCAGCTCCTGCTCCTGTCGCGCGCGGAGCCGGAGGCGCAGTCGGGAGCCAACCGCGCGCCCACGGATCTTTACGAGCTGGCCTTCGAGACGGCACGCGCCTGGGTGCCGGCCGCCGTGAGCGCGGGCATCGACCTCGGCTTCGACGAGTCGTCCGCCCACGTGACAGTCGAGGTGGATGCAGCGCTCCTGGCCGAGGCCATCAACAATCTTCTGGACAACGCGCTCAAGTACTGTCCGCGCGGCTCGCGCGTGACGGTGTCCGTGCAGTGCCTGCCGGAACCGGCGATCGTGGTAGAGGACTCGGGACGCGGCATTCCGGATGAGGCGCGCAGCCGCGTCGTGCAACGCTTTCATCGCGGCGATCACGGCGGCAACGCGGGCAGCGGCCTGGGCCTCGCCATTGCCAACGAGATCGCGCTCGCCCACGCCGGCCGCTTCGCGATCACCGACGCGGACGGCGGCGGGGCGCGCTTCGAGATCAGGCTACCGGCAGCCTGACGCCGGCGAGCGCGGCTGTCGCGTGGCGTGCGGATGGGCGCGCTACAATCGGGGCCCTCCTGCGCTTTCCGCACGCCTTGCGTTCGTGACCCTCACTGCTTCGATCGCCCGCTTCGCGGCGCGGCACTGGCACGCCTATGCCGGCGCCGGCGCCATGCTGATCGGCATTGCCGTGCTCACGGTGTGGGTGCCGCGACGCGTGGGCCACATCATCGACGAGCTCATCGCCGGCACGCTCGTCGGCAGCGCGCTGTGGCGCGAGATCGGCCTGCTGCTCGTGATGGGCGCGGCGATCTATCTCCTGCGGGTCGGCTGGCGCCTGGCGCTTTTCAGCGCAGCGTATCGGATGGGCCTCGAGCTGCGCGCGCAGCTCTTCGCCCGCCTGTCGCTGCAGGCGCCGGCCTACTTCCATCGCATGAGCACCGGCGACCTCATGGCGAGCGCCACCAACGACGTCGATGCGGTGGAGATGGCCGCAGGCGAGGCGTTCCTCGCGGGCTTCGACGGCACGCTCACGCTGGTCCTCGTGGTCGCCATGATGACGCTCGGCGTCGATTGGCGGCTGGGGCTCGTGGCATTGCTTCCCTTCCCGCTCATGGCGTGGGCGTTTTTCGTGATCTCGCGGCAGGTGCACGAGGCCTCGCGCCGGTCGCTCGACCGCTTCTCCGACCTCAACACGCAGGTGCAGGAATCGATGACGGCCGTGCGCACGCTGCGGGCCCTCGGCCTGGAGGCGCGCGCCCGGCGCGACTTCGGCGCGCGTGCGCAGGCGGCCACCGACGCCGCCTTCGATGCCCAGCGCCGGGAGTCGGCCTTTGAGCCGGCGGTGGGCTTGTCGCTGGCGGCCGCGACGATGTTCACCTTCGCGCTCGGCGGCTGGCTCGTGTGGCACGGCGAGCTCACGCTCGGCACGCTCACCGCTTTCACGATGTACCTCGCGCAGCTCATCTGGCCGATGTTCGCGGCAGGCTGGGTGCTCTCGCTCGTGCAGCGCGGCAAGGCGGCGTGGGCGCGCCTCGATCCCGTGCTGCGCGCTCCCCTGACGGTGGCCGACGAGGGCCGGGGCGAATCGCCCCCGACCGGGACCTTGCGCTCCGAGGCGGTGACGTTTACCTATCCCGACACCACCGCGCCCGCGCTCGACGAGGTGAGCTTCGATCTCGCGCCCGGTCGCACGCTGGGCATAGTAGGCGCCACCGGGGCGGGGAAGTCCACGCTCCTGCACCTGCTCCTGCGCCACTACGAGCCGGTGCGCGGGCGTTTCGCGTGGGGCGGTGTGGCCTTGCCCGACTTCACCCTGGCCGCGTTGCGGCGCTCGCTCGCGTGGGTGCCGCAGGAGCCATTCCTCTTCTCGGCTACGATCGCCGAGAACATCGCCCTTGCGCGTGCCGACGCCACGCGCGAGGAGGTGGTGCAGGCCGCCCGGCTGGCCGACCTCGACGGCGACGTGCTGCGCTTTGCCGACGGCTACGACACGCGCGTGGGCGAGCGCGGCGTGACGCTGTCCGGGGGGCAACGCCAGCGCGTGGCCATCGCGCGCGCCGTGCTGTCCAACGCGCCGCTCCTCCTGCTCGACGACGCCCTGTCCGCGGTGGACACCGGCACCGAGTCGCGCATCCTCGCGCACCTGCGCGAAGCGCGGGCGGGACGCACCGCGATCATCGTGAGCCATCGTCTTTCCGCCGTGGCGGACGCCGACGAGATCCTGGTGCTGAAGGCCGGGCGCGTCGTGGAGCGCGGTGACCACGCGTCGCTCCTGAGGCTCGACGGCTGGTACGCTGCGCAGTGGCGCTACCAGCAGCTCGAAGCCGCGCTCGAGTCCGCCTAAGGTTCGCCGTGGAGATTGCCACCGATTCCCTGCCGGTACGGTCCACGCGCGAGGCGCGCAAGCTCGATCGCGCCGGCGCATTGCGCCTGCTGTGGGCGTCGGCCCGGCCCGACCGGCAACACGTGGTGCGCGCCGCCTGGTGGCTCGTGGTGGCGGGGCTCCTCGAGGCGGCGGGTCCGGTCCTCGGCAAGCGCTTCATCGACGACTACCTCGTGCCGCGCGTGGCGGATGTGCCGGCGATCGTGCTCCTCATCGGCGGCGCCTTCGCGTGCGCGGGGCTCGCGAGCGTCTTGCGCTACTACCAGCTGGTGCGCCTGGCCGGCCTCGCCACGCGCTCGGTGCAGCGCCTGCGGGAAGGGGTATACGCGCACGTGCTGCGGCTGCCGATGAGCTACTTCGACCGGGCGATCACCGGCCAGCTCGTGAGCCGCATCACCAACGACACCGAGGCCGTGAAGCAACTCTATACGCAGGTGATCTTCGAGATGATGGTAGGGGTCACCGTGCTCTTCGGCGTCGCCATCGCGATGCTGTGGCTCGACTGGCGCCTCATGCTGATCGTGCTCCTGCTCGTGCCCACCACCGCCTTGATCGTGTGGGGGTACGAGAAGCTGTCGGCCGCCGCCGTCGCGCGCTCGCGCGAGCTGCGCAGCGATATCAATGCGCAGATGGCCGAAGGCATCGCCGGCATGGCGGTGCTGCAGGCCGCCGGCGCGGTGGGGCGCTTCCGCGCGCGCTTTGCCCGTACCAACGACGCGCACTACGACGCACGACGCCAGATCCTGCGCGCCAATGCGTGGCTGCTGCGCCCCGCGCTCGACTTCGTGAACATCCTGCTCATCGCCGCCATCGTGGTGGCGGTGGGCACGAACAGCATGGGCGTGGTGGAAGTGGGGCTGCTCTACGCGTTCATCGCCTATGTCGCCCGCGTGATCGAGCCGCTCATCCAGATCACGCTGCAGTTCGCGGTGCTGCAGCAGTCGATGGTGGCGGCCTCGCGCGTGAACAACCTGATGCAGCAGCCGCTCGACCGCTTGGGCGGGGAGGGCGGGCGCCTCGACGCCGGCCGCATCGAGATCGACAGCGTGACCTTCGGCTACGACCCCGCGCGCCCCGTGCTTCACGACATTTCTCTCGCCATTCCCGCCGGCAGCTTCGTGGGCATCGTGGGCCACACGGGCAGCGGCAAGTCGACCCTGCTCTCGCTCCTGCTGCGCTTCTATCGTCCCCAGCGCGGCAGCATCCGCTACGACAGCGCCAGCATCGACGACATCGACGAGGATCACTTCCGTGCGGAGGTGGGCCTGGTGCCGCAGGAGCCGCTGCTGCTCGCGGCGAGCGTGCGAGAGAACATCGACATGGGGCGCAACCTGCCCGCCGCACGCATCGAGGCGGCGGCTCGCGCGGCGCATGCGCATGGCTTCATCGGCAGGCTGCCGCAAGGCTACGATACCCTGCTGGGCGAAGGCGGGGCGCGCCTGTCGGCCGGGCAGAAGCAGCTCGTGGCGGTGGCGCGCGCCCTGGCGGGCGATCCCGCGGTGCTCTATCTTGACGAGGCCACGTCGCGCATCGACAGCGAGACGGAGCGCGAGGTGCAGGCCGCGCTTACCGACTTGGGCGGCAACGCGACGATCGTGGCGATCGCCCACCGCCTGTCCACCATCCGCGCCGCCGACATCATCGTGGTCCTCAACCACGGACGCATTGCCGAGCAAGGGACGCACGACGAGCTGATGACGATCCCCGACGGCATCTACCAGCGGCTCTACCTCCTGCAGCAGTACGACGAGCCGGAGGCATCCTCGACGCAATGAAAGAGGGCCCGGCACGCGCCGGGCCCTGCGTCACTCGGTTGAACGGCGATCAGCGACCCGGGACGCGGCAGCAACGCGTGTCGCAAGCGACGGAGCGTGTGACCCCCGACGCGTTGGAAATGCGGCACTGTCCTTCATTCAGCGTGCCAATGTACAAGCCGAGGTACGCGGCGATGGGGCGCGCGACGACCGCGGTGTAACCGGCGTCGCAGGTCGGCGCGATGTACAAGGTGCTGATCCCGTTGTTGAGGTCGTAGCTCGGGCCGACTTCGACGTAGCAATCGAGCGGCGTGGCCTTGTTCACCGCGAAATAGCCGACGACGTCGATGATGTAGTCGACGTTGCCGCCGGAGTTGTTGTAGAGGCCAAAATCACGCTTGGTACCGCTGCCTGGATAGGCGGTGATGGAGCGATCGACGGGAATCACGGTGGTATTGGAAATGGTCTGCCCGGCGCTCCAGCCCAGAATGCCGCCCACCGTGAGGTTGGTTCCGCCATTCCACGCTCGCATCGAGCCGGCGGTGCCTCCGTTGGTCACCGCGACCGTGGCGATGACCGCGACAGGGGGTTCGGTACCGATGAACTCCGTTCCCACGCAGTTGCCGATGCCGGCGGTGCCGGTTCCGCCTTGATTGGTCCAGTCGTAGCCACCGCTCTGCGAGTAGGCATAGAGCTGGCGGGCGGCGGTGGAGCCGAGTGGCCCCGCTGCCGCGAAGCGGGAGTCGGCTACGCGGCAAGGACCGACGGTGGGTACGAAGACGTAGTCGCCATCGAGGCCGAGCCGAGCCATCGGCTTGCCCGCGGTAACGGACTCGGCGGCATCCGTACCCGCTCCGCGCGACTCGGGGGCGCCCACCATCATGCGCCGCGCCGTTCGCTGCGTCTCGGTGAGGAGGAGCTGCTCGAGCCGCGCGGCGGTCTCCGAGTCGGTCCCGGTCCCGAGCTTGGACAGGACCGTGGCCTGGACCTCGGCGGGCAGTGCGCGAAACTGCAACAGCAGCTGTTCCCGAGCGACGAGCGCCTGCGCGGCGGTGATGCGCTTGGACGCGACGCGATCGGTCACCAGCTGGTCGAGGAGCGCATCGAACGTCGCCTGCGCGGCGCCTGATGCCATCGGCACGACCGGCGTGGCGACGGCCGCGAGACTGACGGATGCAGCGGACAGACAAAGCGCGGCGAGCGCTCCGGCGAGAAGCGCCTTGCGTTGTTCTTGTTTCATGGTCGGCTCCGTGGGGTGGGAAGGCGCCAAGGTTCCTCCGGCGCTGCACACAGCCTAGACCAACCACGTGGCGCCGGGAACTGCCACCGGGCGGGAATATTCGCGCGCGCCGCCGCGCGCGGGGCACTCAAACGACCGACCCGCCCAGCTCCACGTCCACCATCATCTCGTTGGCGAGCGCCTCCAGCGCATGGCGCACGTCGTCGTTGCTCACATTCTTCGGCACCAGGAGCTCCGCCTTGACCTTGAAGAGGTGCTCGGCCGTCATCGCGCCGCTCACGATCTCGGTGTGCAGCTCCTCGATGCTCACGCCGCGCTGGGCGAGCGCGCCGGACAGGTCGCGCACGATGCCCGGCCGGTCATGGCCCACGAGCTCCAGCTTGACCACGCGGCGGCCCTCCGGCACGGGGGTGCCCTGGCTCTTCTCGATCTCGATCTTGAGGCCGGTCGACTCGAGCTCCAGCAGCGCGGCGGCGAGCGCCTCCGCATGCTCGGGCGGCACCTCGAAATGCACCATCCCCGCAAATTGTCCGGCGAGGCTCGCCATGCGGCTGCCGGCCCAGTTGGCGCCGAAGCCCTGCGCCTTTGCCGCGAGCAGGCTCACGATGCCGGGACGATCGGGCCCGATGACCGTGACCACGACGGATGTGACCATTGCCTTGTCCTCCTCGGTGAGCGACACCGTGCGCTTGATCATGGGCGCGCGCGTGGCGAAGCGCCCGTCCTGCTTGAAGGCCGGCACGTTGCCGTGCGTGGCCGCGTGCTGCACGACCTGCGACAGGAGCTTGAGGCCCATCGGCGCCAGCGCCCGCTCCCACAGCTCGCGCGCGGTCTCGCCCTTGGCCACGAAACACCAGTCCTGCGCGGCCACGGCGCCGGCGTCCCAGCCGTCGGCCAGGTGGTACACCGAGCCGCCGGCGATCGGATCGCCCTGGAGGATCGTCCATTCCACTGCGGCGATCCCGCGATGGCGCGGCAGGAGCGACGGATGGTAGCCAACCCCGCCCAGGCGCGAACGGGCGAGGGCCTCGTTGCTCACCCGGGCGTGCGTGTGGGCCGCGACGATGAGGCCGGTGCCTTCGGCAATGGCCTCGCCCGGGACGATCTTGGGATTGGCGAGCACGTGCACCGGGATGGCCGCCTTCTCGGCCGCAAGCGCCAGGCGGTCGTCGGCGGCGGGGGCGACGACCCGCGCGACCTCCACGCCTTCGCGCAGGAAATTCTGCAGAACGGTGGCGCCGAAATAGCGCGATCCCACCAGCGTGAGCTTCATCGTGATCCTCCCCGGGCCCGTTCCGCTGCACTGCGGAAGGCGGCAACGCGCGATTATAGGAGAAGCCCTGCCGGCGGACGGGGCGAAGGCGGCGGCCGGCGCGCGGGTGCCGCCCGGCTGGGCGGGCACGTCCCACCTTGAAACGGCGCCATCCGCACCGACGTATGCCGGACGTGGCCGCTCCCGGGCCGCAGCGCCCGCCGTGCAGATCCACACTCCCGACCCCGACTATCTCGCCGCCACCGATTCGCCGGCACGCTTTCGCGCCGCCGCGCTGCTGGCCGCGCTGTTCGTCGCCGGCATCGCGCTCGTGCACGTCGTCGACCACCTCCTCGGCCTGGGCCTTGCGCGCTTCGGCGTGGTGCCGCGGGAGCTCGCCGGGCTGCGCGGGGTGCTCGCCGCTCCGCTGCTGCACGCGGATCTCGGACATCTCGTGTCCAACGTCGTGCCGCTCCTCGTGGGCGGCACGCTGCTGCTCTACCTCTATCCCGACTCGTCGCGCTTCGTGCTGCCCGCCGTGTACGTGGGATCGGGGCTCGCGGTGTGGATCGCGGCACGCGGCTCCACGCACATCGGGGCGAGCGGCCTCGTCTACGGCATCGTCGCGTACATCTTCGTGGCCGGCATCCTGCGCCGCGACCGACGGGCGTGGGCCGCGTCGATCCTCGTGGCCTTCCTCTACGGCGCGATGGTGTGGGGCGTGCTGCCGCTCAAGACCGGCGTGTCGTGGGAGACCCATCTCGCAGCGGCGCTGATCGGCATCGTGCTGGCGTTCGTGCTGCGCTTGCGCGACGTGCCGCCGCGCAAGCGCTACAGCTGGGAGGACGAGGACGCGAACACCGACGTCGGTGAGGATCTCGCCACCGCTCTTAACCCACCCGTCGGACCCGTAGCGCCGGCGCGCTCCGCGCCGTTGCCTGCGCCGCCCACCGCCCGCGCCGATTCGGCGTGAGCCGCCGCGTCACCGCGCCCACGATGGCGCGCACGGCCGCGCAGCGACAACCCCCCACCTCCGCTCAAGCCTCGGCATAATACGGCCCGCGGTCACACGCCGCATTCCACGCGAGGCAACGAGGCAATGGCGGCCAGGTACCGGGACCAGATGGTGACGCGCGAGCGCGTGCTCGTGGCCGTGCTCGTGGCGGTGACGGCCCTCGTGGTGTGGCTGTGCTGGCTCATGACCGAGCCGTTCGTGCCGGCGCTTACGTGGGCAGTCGTGCTCGCCGTGATCGCGCACCCGATGCACGAGCGCATCCTCGCCCGCATGCCGCGGTGGCCCAACGCCGCAGCCATCATCGCGGTGATCGCGGTGAACGTGGTCATCGCCATCCCGGCGCTGTTCATCGCGCGCGAGGTGGTGAACGAGGCGATCGCCGGGGCCGACGCCATCCAGCGCCTGGCCGACGTCGAGCGGTGGAAGCGCGTGTTCGATCCCTTTCCCCGGCTGGCGCCGCTGCGCGACTGGATCGGGTCGCGGATGGACCTCTCGGCCCAGGTCGGCAGCGGCGGCGGCGTGGGCAACGTACAAGCGGTGCTCGCGGGCGTGAGCGAGTTTGCGATGACCACGCTCATCACCTTCTTCCTTCTCTTCTTCTTCCTGCGCGACAAGTGGCGCATCCTGGAAACGCTCCAGAGCCTCGTGCCGCTGGCCCATGCCGAGAGCTCGCAGGTCACGCACAAGATGCGCGACATGATCAGCGCGGTGGTCTACGGCACGCTGACCGTGGCCTTCGTGCAGGGCACGCTCGGCGGGCTCATGTTCTGGTGGCTCGATCTTCCTGCACCGTTGCTATGGGGCGCGGTGATGGCGCTGGTCGCGGTGCTGCCGCTGTTCGGCGCGGCGCTCGTGTGGGTCCCGGCGGCGCTCTACCTGCTGGTCGAGGGCCAATGGGAGAAGGCGCTGATCCTGGCGCTGTGGGGATCCGTGGTGATCGGGCTCATCGACAACCTGCTCCTGCCGATGTTGCTCAAGAACAAGCTCGCGATGCACACGGTGCCGGTGTTCATCGCGGCGATGGGCGGGCTCTTCGCGTTTGGCGCCACGGGCATCGTACTCGGCCCGCTCGTGCTGGCGCTGGCCATCGCGCTCCTCGACGTGTGGCGCCGGCGCATGCGCATGCGCGAGATCGAGATGGGCGTCAACGACGACTCGCCGCGTTGATCGTGGCGTCGGGTCGGCACCGCGCGGCGCTACCGGAAGAAGAGCAGCGTCAGCAGCACGTAGATCGGTCCCAGCACCAGCACCGACCAGCCGAAATAGGCGAAGAAGCTCGGCATGCGCACGCCACGCGACTCGGCGATGGCCTTGACCATGAAGTTGGGCGCGTTGCCGATGTACGTGTTGGCCCCCATGAACACGGCCCCGGCCGAGATCGCGGTCAGCGTGGTAGCGAGCGGGCCCATGAGCGTCACGGCGTCACCGCCGGCGAGGTTGAAGAACACGAGGTAGGTCGGCGCGTTGTCGAGGAACGAGGAGAGCACGCCGGTGAGCAGGAAGTAGGCGGCGTCGCGCGGTTGGCCGTCGGCGCCGGTCACGAGCGCCACGAGCGGCGCCAGCGCGCCGCTGCTGCCGGCACGCAGGATGGCGATGGCGGGGATGATGGTGAGGAAGATGCCGGCGAAGAGCTTGGCCACTTCCTTGATGGGACCCCAGTCGAAGTGGTGTGCCGCGCGCACCTTGCGCGGCGTGAAGTGCCACGAGGCCCAGGCGATGGCGAGCAGCGCGAGGTCGCGCAGCGCGTTCTGCAGCTCGATGGTGGAGCCGGCCACCGTGGTGGAGATGCCGGGCTTCCATAGTCCCGAGGCCAGCACGCAGAGCACGATGGCCGCGAGGAAGACGAAGTTGATCTTGCCGTCGATGCGCACCTTCGAGTCGGGTGTGGGGTCGAGCACCGCAGGACGCGTCTCGCCGGCGCTGTGCCAGAGGTGGCGATCCACCGCGTAGAAGATCGCGAGCAGGATCACGCTGGTGAGCAGCGTGGGGATGAACATCGCGCGCGTGGTCCAGAAGAAGTCCACGCCCTTCAGAAAGCCAAGGAACAGCGGCGGGTCGCCGAGCGGCGTGAGCGCGCCGCCCACGTTTGCCACGAGGAAGATGAAGAACACCACGACGTGCGCGCGATGCTGCCGGTTGTCGTTGGCGCGCAGCAGCGGCCGGATGAGCAGCATGGCGGCGCCGGTGGTGCCCATCACGCTGGCCAGTCCCGTGCCCAGCGCGAGCAAACCGGTGTTGAGCGCCGGTGCGCCGTGCAGGTTGCCGCGCACGTGAATGCCGCCCGACACGGTGAAGAGCGCGAAGAGCAGCACCATGAAGGGGAAGTACTCGAGGAGCATGGTGTGCAGTACTTCGCGTGCGGCGAGGTCGACCCCGAAGGCCACCGCGAACGGAACGAGGAAGACGGTAGCCCAGAACGCGCTCACCTTGCCGAAGTGGTGATGCCAGAACCTGGGCACCGCGAGCGGCGCGACCGCGATCGACAAGAGAATCCCGGCAAAGGGCACGACCCACAACAGCGACATCGCGCCGCCATCGACGCCGGCAGCCGCGGCATGGGCAGGCCCCGGCGCGAGGACTGCGAGGGTGGCCAGGAGGAGGGCCGCGGGCGCGCACGGCGCCGGTGGCCGCGTCCGGAGGCGGGAGTCGGTCATCTTTTGGGGTGGGCGGGCGCTCGCGCGGCCCGTGTTCGTTGTTATGGTGGATGCGCGCTCGCGCGCGGCGCCGGTCCCGACCAGCGGCCGGACACTCCTGGGTCGATGCCGTACGAGTTTAGCGTATGGCATCGACCCAGGGCATTCGTTACGACGTTTCGTGCTCCAGCGTGAGCCGGATGAGATCGGGCAGGCGGTCGACGTCGAGCTTGTCCATGAGCCGCGCCTTGTAGACCTCCACCGTGCGCGGGCTGATGCCCAGGGCCTGGGCGACCTCGCGGTTGTGCCGGCCTTCCACCACCATCGCGAGGACCTCGTGCTCGCGCGGCGTGAGGCGGGCTAAGCGTCGCTCGGTCTCGGTGCGGCGCACGAGCGTGGCCTGCGCGGCCTGTTGCTGGGCTTCGGCGTGGGCCAGCGCGCCCAGGAGGATCGTCTCGTCGACGGGCTTCTCGATGAAGTCGCACGCGCCGGCCTTGAGGGCGGTACGCGCCGAGGCGACGTCGCCGTGCGCGGTGAGGATGACCACGGGCCAGTGCGGACGCTGCGTGGCGAGCGTGGCCTGGACCTGAGCGCCGGTCATGCCCGGCAGGCGCAGATCCAGCAGCACGATTGCGCGAGCATCCGCGGGCTGCTCGCCGGCAGCGGCGAGGAAGGCCTCGCCGGAGGCGAACGGCACCGGCGCGAAGCCGTGCAGCCGCAGGAGCAGGCAGAGGGAATCCCGTACGCCGTCGTCGTCATCCACGACGTGCACGGCGAGGCGGTGGGCGGCAGGTGAGTTGGCGTTGTTCGTCACGGCAGGTCCTTCCATCAACGGTAGACGGGAATCGTAAGCGAAAACATGGCCCCCGGGGCATGCGGATCGAGCGTGAGCGCGCCCCCGTGCGCCTCGACGATGCTGCGGCTGATCGCGAGGCCGAGGCCCAAGCCATGGACCTTGCCCGACGCCAATGGTTCGAAGAGGGTCTGCGCGCGCTCCGACTCCACGCCCGGGCCATTGTCCGTCACGGTCAGCCGCACGAAGCCGTCGTTGCTGGCCGCGGCGCGCAGCTCGAGCGTGCGGCGACCGGGGATCTGCTTCAACGCATCGATGGCATTGGTGAGCAGGTTGTGGAGGACGATCTCGATCTGCACGCGGTCGCCCTGCACGTCGGGGACGCGCTCGGGCGTGCTCGTTACGACCTCCACGCGATGGCGTGTGGCGCGGGTGGAGATCGCTTCTGCGGCCGTGGCGAGGAGGGCGGGGACGCTGACGCGCTCGTGGCGCATCGCGCCGCTGCGCACGAACTCGCGCAGGCGGCGCATCACCATGCCCGCACGATTGGCCTCGGCCACCACGCGCTCCATGGCCGCGGGCAGCTCGCCATCGGGGTCGCCGCGCTCGAGCAACAGTTGGCAGGCGCGGGTGTAGGCCGCCACCGCGGACAGTGGCTGGTTGAGCTCGTGCGCGAGCGTGGAGGCGAGCTCGCTCGCGGCTGCCGCACGCAGCGTGCGGTCGAGCTCGTATTGCTTGTCGCGCAGCTTCTGCTCGGCCGCGCGGCGCTCGTCCACCGCCACGGCCAAGAACAGGCCGGTGAGGGCGAGCGCCAGCATCAGGAACTGGAAGTCGACGGCCTGCTCGTCGATGTGCCGCTCGAACAGCAGGGCCACGATGAGGGCGATCTGCACGAGAAGCGTGGCCGCCATCGTGCCGCGCACGCCGCGGCGCATGGCGATCCACACGAGCGGCACGAACAGCAGGTAGAAGAGCGTGAGCTGCGGTCCGCGGCTCGTGCCGAACACCACGTACAGCGCTGCGGCGATGGCCACGACCTGGGCGATGCCTTCCCAGCGCGGGCGCGTGGCGCTCGCGGCGCGGGCACTGCGCTCCAGTGCGAACAGGAGCGGCGTGGTCACCACGATGCCGATCACGTCCCCGATCCAGAACTGTGCCACGGTGCGCGGAAAGGCCGCCGGCGGGACCAGGCCTGCCACCACGAAGATGCCGATGAACACCGAGCCGATCACGAGGGTGGCCACCACGGTGGTGCCCACAAACACGCTCGCGTCGCGCAGCGTGGCGAAGTGGCTCGCGGAGTGCACGCGGCGCAGGACGTAGGCAGTGGACACGTAGCCGAAGGTGAGCCATGCCGAGGCGAGCACGAGCAGCGGCCATGGCCCGGGGGCGCCGCGCACGAGTACCTCGGCGGCGAACGTGGCCGCGAAGAGCCACGGCGCGAGCCCGAAGCCCTGGCGCAGGAGGAGGTACAGCGCGACGCCGGGCGGCGGATTCCAGGGCGTGATGGCGAGCGGCCCATACGGATCGACGAAGCTCACCCAGTCGAGCGCGACGTAGGCGACCACGAACGCCATCATCGTGGCCGCCCGGCGGGGCAGCGACATCGACGCCAGGGCGGGGATATGCGGAAGCACGCGCATGCACCGATTGTGCGCGATGGCGCGCGAGGACGCGCGTTGGGCTTACCTTAAGGGGGAT
>CALFEY010000108.1 GCA_937958295.1 uncultured Pseudomonadota bacterium | reverse complement strand
GCGAGCTGGGCTTCCACCGCGCCCACGGACTTGCCGCGGGCCTGCGCTACGTCGGGGGAGGCGCCCCCGGTGGTGGACGAGAACGAAGGCATCGAGCGTCGAGGATCCTGCCGCGGACTTAAGGCCGCGATTGAAAAAGCCCGGCCAGCTTCGGCTGGGCGGGCTCGTATACGTGGATCGTGGCGCGCGCCGCTTTAGCCGGATTTATTCGAAATCGTCTAAAAACAACGACTTCCGCGCCCGCAAGCTGGTTCAAATCGGCGCGATGCTCCATTTTAGCCCGGAAATCGTCCCGCCGAGGAGGGCGGCGGCCCGCCCCCGCCATGCCGTGCGCAGGGAGCTTGCCAGAACGCACGGTTTGCCCCGGTTTGGAACGGAACGCCGCCTGTCGGATAGTTCTATGACGCTGGCGTATGACATCGGCATGATTCGCGTAAACTCGATCCTCCGCGGGTCGCTTGTGAAGCGGCCTGCCGACTTGCCCGTTTCGGAGATTGACGCATGACCCGCCGTTCCAGCGTGTTGCCTGCCTTCGCCGCGTTCATCGCGCTGTTCGCATCCGGTGTAGCGTTTGCGCAGAGTTGCCAGAGCGGCAATGCCAAGTACCACTTGAAGCAAGGTGGGATCGAAGTGAGCTGCTCCCAGAGTAGCTGCCACGGCGGCGATCCGAAGTCGAACATGAATGGCATCCTGGATTCGGGTCAACAAGCCGATGGGATCAGCTTGGCACTTGACTCCGTGAACGACATGTCCGGACTGCGCGATGGCCTCGGGCTTTCCTACTCCGACCTTGAGGACATCGCCCTGTACATCTGGTATCGGGCCGCTAATCAGGGCTGCCCCACCGTCACCCCCGCGAACGTCTCCGCCTCGCCCTCTTCCCTCGCCTTCGGCAGCATCGACGTCGGCAGCGCCTCGGCCGCGCAAACCGTCACGGTCACGAACACCGGCGGCACCGCCTCGGCGGCGGTCACCTTCCCGCCCAGCGCTCCCGCGGGTTTCACGAAGACCGGCGGCTCCTGCAGCAGCGGGCAAACGCTCGCGGCCGGCGCCAGCTGCACGCTGACCTTCACGTTCAATCCCACCGCCCCCGGAGCCGCCAACGGGAACTACACCGTCAGTGGCGGCGCGAGTTTCTCCATCACCCTCTCCGGCACCGGCGCGAGCGTCGCCACCGCCCCCAACGTCAGCGCCACGCCCACCAGCCTCGCCTTCGGCAGCGTGACGATCGGCAGCACCAGCCCCGCGAAGTCCATCACCGTTTCCAACACCGGCAACGCGCCGGCCACGGACATGTCCTATCCCGCGGCGCCCGCGAGCTACACCAAGGGCGGCACCTGCGGGAGTTCCACGCTGCCCGCGGGCGGAAGCTGCACGGTGACCTTCACTTACAGCCCCACCTCCGCCGGCAGCGACAACGCGAGCTACGCGATCAGCGGCGGCGGCAAGTCGCTCAACATCTCGCTCTCCGGCAGCGGCGCGGCCGCGGCCACCGCGGCGCTGTCGACCACGCCCAGCACGCTCTCGTTCGGCAGCATCACCGTGGGCAGCTCGTCGTCGGGCCAGACCGTCACGCTGCGCAACACGGGCGGCGCCGCAGCGAGCGGCGTGAGCCTCGCCAATTCGAATGCTGCGGAGTTCGCGGTGAGCGCCAACACGTGCGGCGCCACGCTGGCGGCCGGGGCCACCTGCACGCTCTCGGTGGCATACACGCCGGGCGGCACGGGCACCGACAACGCCACGCTCACGTTCTCGCACTCGGGCGGATCGCCGGCCACGGTGTCGATGTCGGGCACGGGCACGCAGGCCGCGAGCCCCAACCTCGCGGCGACGCCGCCGCTGGCCGCATTCGGCAACGTGACGGTGGGCCAGACGAGCGCGGCGGTGGCGTTCACGATCAACAATACCGGCGGCGCCGCAGCCACCGGCCTGTCGCTCGCCAACAGCAACGCCGCCGAGTTCCCGGTCAGCGGGAACACGTGCGGCGCCACGCTCGCGGCGGGCGCGAGCTGCATGCTGTCGGTGGCCTACGGCCCGGCCGCGGCGGGCAGCGACAGCGCCACGCTCACCTTCACCTACGGCGGTGGCGGCGCGCTGGCGATCTCGCTCACCGGCACCGGCGTGGCCTCCACGCCGCCGCCCGGCACAGGCCAGCTTTCGCTCCCAGCGGGCTTGAGCGCGCCCGATACGGCGCTGGGCTCGTCGAGCGCGGCGCAGCTCGTCACGGTCAGCAACGTGGGCACCGCGCCGGTCACCGTGACGGCGATCGCGAGCAGCAACCCGGTGGAGTTCGCAGTCAGCGGATCGAACTGCAGCACCGTGAATGCGGGCGCCTCGTGCTCGTTCACCGTGGTGTTCGCGCCCAGTGCCGTGGGCGCGCGCAGCGCCACGATCACGGTGACGAGCAGCGGTCCCGGCAGCCCGCAGGCGGTGGTTGCGAGCGGCAACGGCCTGGCGGGTCCGACAGGTCCCACGCCGCCGGGCGATCCCAACGTGGCCACCGCGGTCGAGTACTACCACGCGGCATTCGATCACTACTTCATCACGTCGATCGCCGACGAGATCGTGAAGCTCGACAACGGCACGTTCGTGGGCTGGCAGCGCACGGGCAAGCAGTTCAACGTGTACAAGACGGTGGCGAGCGGGCTCAACGCGGTGTGCCGCTTCTTCAGCACCGCGTTCGGGCCCAAGAGCTCGCACTTCTACACCCCGGATGCGCCCGAGTGTACGGTGGTGAAGGCCAACGTCGACTGGCAGTTCGAGGCCGAGGTCTTCTTCGCGCGGTCGCCGGGCGTGGACGGATCCTGCCCGGGCGGCACCCACCCCGTCTATCGCCTCTACAACGACGGCCAGAGCGGCGCTCCCAATCACCGCTACACGCCGGACCTGTCGGTGCGCGCGGAAATGTTGCTGAAGGGATGGGTGGCGGAAGGCTATGGCGTGGGCGTGATCATGTGCTCGCCGCAATAGGCGGGAGGGTTCGCCGACCACGACAACGGGGCCCTGCGGGGCCTCGCTGTCTTTGCGAGACCGCGGCGACCATGCCCGCGGAATATTCCCGAGCCCCGGCGTGTTGGCCCACGCAAGCCCGTCCTCCGAGATCGCCATGCTGCGTCGATTCACCCTGACCCTTGCCGCGGCACTCGCCGCGCTCGCGACCCTTGCGCCGGTCCAGGCCGCCAACGTGCCGCACGGCGAGCAGCTCTACAACCAGATCTGCGCCCAGTGCCACAACACCGGCGGCAATCCCGGGCCCACGCCGATCCGCATCGGGGCCAACAACCCGGTGGCGATCAGCCAGGCGCTGCAAACCGTCGACGAGATGGCGCCCTTCGAGGCCCTCCTCAAGCCGATCGACATCGAGGATCTCGCGGCGTACCTCGGCGTGCGTTTCGGCATTTCGGCGCCGCCGCCCAGCGCGCCCGCCACGGCCACGGCGGTGGAGTACTACCACGCGGCCTTCGATCATTTCTTCGTCACGGCCATCGCCGACGAGATCGTCAAGCTCGACAACGGCACCTTCGTCGGATGGTCACGCACGGGCGTGCAGTTCAACGTCTACACGGGGACCGCCGCGAACCTGTCCACCGTCTGCCGCTTCTTCAGCACGGCGTTCGATCCCAAGAGCTCGCACTTCTACACGGCCGACGCCACCGAGTGCACGGCGGTCAAGGCCAATCCCAACTGGCAGTTCGAAGGCGAGGTGTTCTTCGTGGGCACGCCCGCCGCCGATGGCACGTGCGCGGCCGGCACGGTGCCGGTCTACCGCATGTACAACAACGGCCAGGGTGCCGCGCCCAACCATCGGTTGACCACCGACCTTGCCGTGCGTACCGAGATGCTCGGCAAGGGCTGGATACCGGAAGGGTCCGGCATCGGCGTGACCATGTGCGCGCCCGGCTAGCCTTCGCGATCGGGGCACGATCAGGTGCCCTGGATGGCGCCGTCCGCAGACACACCGAGCCAGCGCACGCCCTGCGCCGCGAGGAACGGCGCCGCATCGGGACCGAGCAGCATCGCCATCGTCGCGCAGCTCCCGGCCGCCACGCACAGCGGGGCGGCCACGCTCACCGACTGCCAATGCGCCACGGGCATGCCCGTGCGCGGGTCGAGGATGTGGCAGTAGCGCTTGCCATCCACCTCGATGAAGCGCTCGTAATCGCCGCTCGTGGCGAGCGCACCTTCGGCTAGATCGAAGCCCCCGATCGCCGCGCCCGGCACGCGCGGGTGCCGAATGCCCACGCGCCACGGCGACCCGTCGGGTTGCGGCCCCAGCGCGCGCACGTCGCCGCCAAGATTCACGAGTCCGTGCCGCAGCCCACGGTCGAGGCAGATGGTGGCCATACGATCGGCGGCGTACTCCTTGCCGATGCCGCCGAAGTCGATCTCCATTCCCGCGCGGGGCAGGCGAATGGCACGCTCCGACCACTCGACCTCGTCCCAGCCGACGAGCGCCACCGCGGCCGCGAGCGTGGCGGGATCCGGCAACGAAGCCGGCGTGCGCCGGAAGTCCCATGCACGGCGAAGCACGCCGGAGGTGATGTCGAAGGCCCCGCCGCTCAACGCGTGGCATTGGTCGGCGTAGCGCAGCAGCGCGGCCGTCTCCGCATCGATCGCCACGGCCGTGGCGCCCGCGGCGCGATTGATCGCAGTGACGACGCTGTCGTCGCGGTAGCGCGAGAACTTGGCCTCGATGCGGAGCACGTCGTCGATGGCGGCCTGCGCGGCGGCGTGCACCTGCGCGGGATCGACGGCCGCGAGCTCCACGGTGTGCTCCGCGGCCATCGCGCGGAAGGTGCGGCGGATGCGCTGCATGGGCATGGGGATCGCCCCATTGTGCCCGCAAGACGGGCGTGCCTAGAAATCCTTGGTCACGTTCACCTGCAGCCAGCGCGCCGAGAACGTCTGGATGCCCGGGCTGCCGGTGCCAAAAATCTGCCAGTCGGGGTCCTGCCGGTAGTAATCCGCGCGCAACGACAGGTTCCACCCGTCCCAGAGCGTCTTGCCCACGATCACGCCGGCGGTGATCGCGCCCCACGAGGCCAGGCGCGTGTCCGCGGTGTAGTCCTGGCCTTCGCGATAGCCGCGCGGGAATGGCGGATTCTTCCAGAAGTCGGCGGCGGTCTGCGTGGAAAAGCGCAGCCCGGGCGTGACCGTGAGTCCCCACGGCAGCGCCTGCACCCACGCCACTTCGAAGGTGTTCATGTCGCTGCCGAACGAATCGAAGAGCAGCCGGTAGCCCAGGCGCAACGTGGCGTCGGCGTCTTCGAAGTAGTGGTTGTAGCGGGTGAGCCATGCCCACGTCTCGCGCGTGGTGGGGCGCGTGTCGAGCGGCTTGTACGGATCGGAGTAGTAGCCGTGGCCCGTGTAGTACGTAAGGTTCGACTGCACGATGTCGTTGGGCGACAGCGCCTGCGTGACTCCCACCAGGAACTCGAGCGAGTTGCGCGACGAGTTGGGCGCGACCCCGTTGATGGCGTTGATGCGGTCGTTGGTGCCCGCCATGCCGAGGGTCCACGTGCGGTTGCGGTCTTCGCTGTAGAGCTGCACGTTCACCGAGGCGCCGCGCGAGAGGAAGTCCTGCTCCGAGGACACGAACGCGCCCACGCTCACCGCATAGTCGCCGAAGTACTTCGTGACCTTGATGTCGCCGGCCGTGCGGTAGTCGCCAACCGATGCACCGGACAGCACGTTGAAGTACAGCGGCGACGCGCCGCTCATGGCGTCGTACACCATGCCCCCCTCGACCACCCACGTGTCCGAGAGCGGGACCAGCGCGTAGAACGCCGGCGCATCAACCTTCATGCGGTCGCGACCCGGCTGCCAGTCGCGGTAGCTCAGGTACTGCAGCTCGAAGATCCCCTTGTCGGGGGCGGCCTGCGCATGGGCGGTGGCGGGCAGCACGCCGGGAAGGGCAAGCGCGGCCGCCAGCAGCGAGCCGGCCGCGGCGGCATCGTCGCGCCGCTGGCGATCGCCGCGCTCAATTGCAGCCACAGCCGCCTCCGCCCACGCCGTAGCCGCCGGTGGCGGCTTCCTTGCTCGTGTAGATGTGCTGCTGGGCCTTGCTGTCGAGGCGGTCGTAGTCGAACTGCATCGAGGGCCGCGCGAGATTGCCGCGCTCCCATGCCTTGGGCGGCTCGAAGCTCGCGCAGCCGCCGAGGCCCAACAGGGCGGCGCATGCCGCGGCCAGAGCGAGCGCACGCATCGTCAGTTCTTCCCGGCCGCCACGAGCGCGGCGATGCGCTTCTCGAGATCGGCCTTGTGCTCGTCGGTGAAGCCGCGCTCGACGTAGACCACCTTGCCGGTGCCGTCGACGAGGTACGAGCTCGGCATGCCCTTTACGCCCCACGCCGAGGGCGTCGCACCGGTCTCGTCGAAGACGACCGTGAAGGTGGCCGGAATCTGGGCAAGGAAACGCTCGGCATCGGGCCGCTTCTTGTCGACGTTTACGCCGACCACGGTGAAGCCCTTGGGGCCGTACCTGGCCTGCATCTCGTTCATCCATGGAAACGAGCGCCGGCAGGGCCCGCACCACGAAGCCCAGAAGTCGACGTACACGATCTTGCCGCGCAGCTTGTCGAGCGCCACCGGATCGCCCTTGGCGGTGGGCAGGGACAACGCGGGCGCGGCTTCGCCGGGCTCCACGGCGTGGGCGACGGGCGCGAGGCAGGCCGCCGCGACCGCGGCAACGAGGAGCATTCGATTCATGACATTGGCATTATGCATGAAGGCTGTGGGAAAACATGCGCCTTCCGCCAACACGATCCGACACGCGGTCATTCCATCCGCGTCGCGCCTCGTCGCTTACAACGCGTTGAGCTTGTCCACGAGGGCGGTGATGCGCTCGGGACTGTCGGCGCGACGGATGCGATCGACGATCGACTTCATCGCGGTGACGTCGCTCGTGAGCACCCGCTGCTTGATGGCGAGGAGCTCCGTGGGATGCATGGAGAAGTTGCGCAGCCCGAGCCCCAGTAGCAGCCGGGTGAGCGAGAGCTCGCCGGCCATCTCCCCGCACACCGCGATGGGCTTGCCGGCCTTGGTCGCGGTGGCAATCGCCTGCGCGATCAGGCGCACGACCGCCGGATGCAGGGGGTTGTACAGGTGCGCCACCGCCTCGTCGGCGCGGTCCACCGCCAGCGTGTACTGGATGAGGTCGTTGGTGCCGACGGAGAGAAAATCGAGCTTGTCGAGGAAGGCATCCATCGCGATCACGGCGGCGGGAATCTCGATCATCCCGCCCACTTCCACGGCGGTATCGAACGGCTGGCCCTGCTCGCGCAACGTCTCCTTGGCCACCTCGATGGCCGCGAGCGTCTGGTCGATCTCGAAGCTCGACGCGAGCATCGGCACCAGGATGCGGACCTTGCCGTGGTGCGAGGCGCGCAGGATCGCGCGCAGTTGTGTCTGGAACAGCCGCGGCTCGGCCAGGCAGAAGCGCACGGCGCGCAGGCCCAAGGCGGGATTGGGCGCGACGCGCGACAGGCCCTCGAGCCCCTCGGCCTGCTTGTCCGCCCCCAGGTCGAACGTTCGGATGGTGACCGGCTTGCCGTCCATGCCCTCTGCCACCGCGCGATAGGCCTCGAACTGCTCGTCCTCGCTGGGGAGCGTCGCACGATTGAGGAACAGGAACTCGGAGCGGAACAGACCCACGCCCCCGGCGCCGTTCTCGACCGTTTGCGCGAGGTCCTCCGGCAGCTCGATGTTGGCGAAGAGCTCTACGCGCACGCCATCGAGCGTCTCGGCACGCTTGGTGCGCAGGCGCTTGAGCTTCTGGCGCTCGAGCTCGTGCTCGCTCTGCTTCAGGCGGTACTCGGAGAGCACCGCACGGTCGGGATTGATGATCACCACGCCGGCGTCGCCGTCGACGATCAGCATCTCGCTGTCGCGGATGAGCTGCCGCGCATTGTGCGTGGCCACCACCGCCGGCACGTTGAGGCTGCGCGCGACGATGGCCGTGTGCGAGGTGACCCCGCCTACGTCGGTGAGGAAGGCGCCGTAGTGATGCGACTTGAACTGGATCACGTCCGCGGGGGAAAGGTCGTGCGCGACGAGGATCGTCTGCTCCTCCGCCACCGGAGGCGGCAAAGCGCCCGGCTTGCCCATCAGGCGCTTGAGCACGCGCTCCCCGACCTGCACAATGTCCTGCTTGCGCTCGCGCAGGTAAGCATCCTCGATCTGGTCGAACTGATCCACCAGTACACCCATCTGCTGGGTAAGCGCCCACTCCGCATTGCAGTGCTGATCGAGGATCATCTTCTTGGGCGCCTCGGACAGCGTGGCGTCGTTGAGGATCATCCAGTGCACGTCGAGGAAGGCCCCGAACTCGCCCGGGGCGTCGCCACCGGTCATCGCCGCGTGGAGCGCCTCCAGCTCGCGCTGGACTTCCTTCACCGCGTTGGTAAAGCGCGAGATCTCGCCTTCGACCTTCGACGCGGGGATCGTGTAGTGCGCCACTTCGAGCGTGGCATGGGACACGAGCTGGGCGCGGCCGATGGCAATGCCGCCGGACACGCCCACGCCATTGAGGGCAAAGCTGACCACCGCTAGCCCTCGCCGAGGGGAAGCGCTAGCCGCGCTCGCCCAGACCGTCGTGAAAGAGCGCGGCGATGGCCTTCATGGCCTCCGCCTCGTCGGGGCCTTCCACCTCGATGCGCACGGTGGCGCCCACCGATGCGGTGAGGAGCATCACCGCCATGATGTTGCGCGCGCTCGCCCGCTTGCCCTTGACCTGCAGCCAGACGGTGGAGCGGAACTTCGACGCGATCTGCACGATGCGTGCGCATGCCCGCGTGTGGAGACCCAGGGGATTGGCAATCGGGATGAGACGAATCTGCATGTGGCACCGCGGAAGAGTGAACGAAGCGTGCGGGCCGGGCCGAGCACCGCAATCTACCGTTGGTCGCCATTTTCGCCCGTTGGTTCCGCAATTGTTCAAACCGCGATGCGTACAGTATGCACGGCGCGCGCGAACCGGCTGCAAGCTTCGTGCACGCGCGTTGCGCGCGCATGACGACGCCGGTCGTGTTGCCGTGGTACCTCCCAGGCAGAACCCCAAGCAGAAGGGCCCTACTGTCCTTCGCCGAAGTAATCGCCGATGAGGGCGACGATGGCGTCCATCGCCTCGCTCTCGTCGGGCCCTTCGATCTCGATGACCACTTTCGAACCCTTGCCCGCTGCCAGCATCATGACCCCCATGATGCTCTTGGCATTGACCTTGCGCCCGTTGCGCGACATCTGCACGTCGCTCTGGTAGCGCGCCGCGAGCTGCGTGAGCTTGGCCGAGGCCCGCGCGTGCAGCCCCAGCTTGTTGATGATCTCAACCTCGCGATGTTGCATAGACGGGGTCGAGCTCGATGTGCATCACGCCGTCGCGGCCGCCCGAGACGGCCTTGGTGATCATGGTGTCCATGCCGCGCGCCCGGTACGTGAAGGCGCGTACGAGCATCGGAAGATTCACCCCCGCGATGAGCTCCACCCGTCCCGGCTGTTGCAGCTTCCCCGCGAGATTGCAGGGCGTGGCGCCGTAGATGTCGGAGAAGATGAGCACGCCGTCGCCGATGTCGAGCTTGCGCACGACCTCCCGCGCGGCGGGGAGGATGTCGAACGGATCGTCGTCGGCGGAGACCGGGAACGTCTCGAGTTGCGGGGGACGCGTGCCCAGCACGTGAGTGACCGCCTTGACGAGACTGTCAGGCAGCGTGTCGTGGGCGACGATGAGCACACCAATCATGGGCGGAGGATGGTAGCACGGGGATTTGCCGGTTGGGCCGGGGGGCGGCCGCCGCACTGCCGCCGCCTGGACGGGCGCCTACGCCCCCGCCGCCGACAGCAGCGCCTGCGTGTAGGCCTCGCGCGGCGCGCGGAAGAGCGCCTCCGCCTCGCCCTCCTCCACGATGCGCCCGTCCTTCATCACGAGCACGCGATGGGACATCGCGCGCACCACGGCCAGATCGTGGCTGATGAAGACGTAGCTCATGCCGTACTTGGCCTGCAGGTCGGCCAGGAGCTTCAGCACCTGCTGCTGCACGGATACGTCGAGCGCCGACGTGGGCTCGTCGAGCACGAGGATCTCCGGGCGCAGCACCACGGCGCGCGCGATGGCGATGCGTTGCCGCTGGCCGCCCGAGAACTCGTGCGGATAACGCGTGAGCACGTCGCCCACCCCGCGGGCGCGGGTGAGCCCCACTTCGGCGAGCATCTCGAGGATGCGCGCCCGGCGCTCTTCCCTGCCGAGATCCGGCATGTGCAGCGCGATGCCCTCGCCCACGATCTGCTCGATCGTCATGCGCGGGGAGAGCGAGGCGAAGGGATCCTGGAACACCACCTGCATGCGCCGGCGCATAGCGCGCAGCACGCTGCGGCTCGCATCGTCGATGCGCTGGCCGCCAAGCGCGATGGTGCCGCTCGCGATCGGCTGGAGGGCGAGGAGCGCCATGCCGAGCGTGGTCTTGCCGGAGCCCGACTCGCCCACGATGCCGAGCGTCTCGCCCCGCTTGAGCTCGAGCGTGGCGTGGCGCACGGCGTGGAAGACGTCCTTCTTGAACCAGCCTTTGCTGCTCGTAAAATCCACGCTCACGTCGTTCATGGACGCCAGCACGGGCGCGTCGTCGGGCACCGGGATCACCACCCGCTGCGGGCGGCTGTTGATGAGCTTGATCGTGTACGGATGCTGCGGATGGGCAAACACCTCCGCCGTCGCCCCCTGCTCCACGAGACGTCCCTTTTCCATCACCCCCACCCGATGCGTGAAGCGGCGCACGAGGTTCAAGTCGTGCGTGATGAAGAGGATGGCCATGCCGAACTCCCGCTGCAGGTCGTCGAGCAGCGCCAGGATCTGCACCTGGATGGTCACGTCGAGCGCGGTGGTGGGCTCGTCGGCGATGAGGAGTTTGGGACGGCAGGCAAGCGCCATTGCGATCATCGCACGCTGGCGCTGGCCGCCCGAGAGCTGGTGCGGATACGCATTGACCTTGACCTGCGGCTCGGGGATGCCCGTGCGGTCGAGGAGCTCGATGGCGCGGGCGTGGGCCTCCTTCTTGCCTAAGCCCTCGTGCAGCTCGAGTACCTCGCCGATCTGGTTGCCGATGGTGTAGAGCGGATTGAGCGCCGTCATGGGCTCCTGGAAGATCATCGCGATGTCGCGGCCGCGCAAGGCGCGCATCTGCCGCTCGCTGTTCTTCAGGAGGTCGGTGCCGTTGAAGCGGATCGCGCCGTCGTAAGTGGCGGTTTCGAGCAGACGAAGCACCGAGAGGGCCGTGACCGACTTGCCCGATCCCGACTCGCCCACGAGCGCGAACTTTTCGCCCTCGGAGATCGAGAACGACACGCCATCCACCACGCGCGACAGGCCGAAGTTGATGCAGAGCCCGTCGACTTCGAGGAGCGGCACGCCGTGCGGCGCGGCCTGGGTATCGATCATGGCCATCACGATTTCCGCGTGTCGAAAGCGTCGCGCAGGGCTTCGCCGATGAACGTGAGGAGCAGTAGCGTCAACACCAGCACCAGGAAGGTCGGCACCGAGATCCACCACGCGTCGAGGTTGTCCTTGCCCTGCCGCAGAAGGTCGCCCAGCGAGGGGAGCGTGGTCACGCCGAGGCCCAGGAAGTCGAGCGAGGCGAGGGCCAGCACCGCCGCGCTCATCCGGAACGGCAGGAACGTGATCACGGGCGTCATCGAGTTGGGCAGGAGATGCCGCCAGATCATCTGGCCATCCGACAGGCCCATGGCCCGCGCGGCCTTGACGAACTCGAGGTTGCGGTTGCGCAGGAACTCGGCGCGCACGTAGTCGGACAGGCCCATCCAGCCGAAGAAGGCCAGGACGATGAGGAGGAGGAGCATCGACGGCGCAAACACCGATGCCACGATGATGAGCAGGTACAGCTCGGGAATGGCGCTCCAGATCTCGATGAGGCGCTGGGTGGTGAGATCCAGCCGCCCCGCGAAGTAGCCCTGGAGCGCGCCCATCAGGATGCCGATCAGGGTGCCCACGGCGGTGAGCGCCAGCCCGAACCAGACGCTGATGCGGAAGGCATAGATCAGGCGCGCCACCATGTCGCGTCCCGCCTCGTCGGTGCCGAGCCAGTTCATCGACGACGGCGGCGCCGGCGCCGGCGTCGGGTCGAAGTAGTTGACGCTGTCGCCGCCGTAGGGAATCAGGGTGAAGAGCTTGAAGTTGCCGTCGCGCGAGAATTTCTCGGTGATGAACGGATCGTGCCAGTCGGTCGCGGTGCGGAAGTCGCCGCCGAACGTGGTCTCCGGCGGATTGGACAGGATGGGCAGATACCACTGGCCTTCGTGGCGAGCCACGAGCGGCCGGTCGTTGGCCACGAGCTCCGCGAAGGTGGCGATCGCGAGCATCACCGCGAAGATCACGAGCGATACGTAGCCCAGCCGGTTGCGCTTGAAGCGACGCCACGCACGCTGGTTGGGCGAAAGCGACGGCGCGCCGGGCGCATCCGCCGCCAGCGAATCGACGTCGCGAATGGGATCGTTGTCGATGAGTGCGCTCATGGGGCTCCCACGCGAGGCGTTGCGTGACGCTGCTCCACGCGCGGCGGCGGTTCATGCTGGAGACAGTGCTTTGTCATGTCATTTCGCCGCGGCGCCGAACTGCACGCGCGGATCGACCACAACGTACATGAGGTCCCCGATGAGCTTGACCACGAGGCCGATCAGCGTGAACAGGAAGAGCGTGCCCATCACCACGGGATAGTCGCGACGGACGATCGACTCGTAGGACAGGAGCCCGATGCCGTCGAGCGAGAAGAGGGTCTCGATGAGCAGCGACCCCGCGAAGAAAGCCCCGACCAGCGCGGCGGGGAAGCCCGTGATGATCGGGATCAGCGCATTGCGGAAGACGTGCTTGTACAGGACGCGCCGCTCGGACAGCCCCTTAGCACGCGCCACCAGCACGTACTGCTTGCGGATCTCCTCGACGAACGTGTTCTTGGTGAGCATCGTCACGATCGCGAAGCTGCCGATGGCATAGCAGATGAGCGGGAGCGTGAGATGCCAGAGGTAATCCTTGATGCGCGCCGGCCACGACAAGGTGGACCAATTGTCGGAGGTGAGGCCGCGCAGGGGGAACCAGTCGAGGAACGTGCCGCCGGCGAAGAGCACGATCAGCAGCACGCCGAGCGCGAAGCCTGGCAGGGCGTAGCCCACCAGCACGAGCAGCGTGGTGGCGGTATCGAAGGCGGTGCCGTCGCGCACGGCCTTGGCCACGCCGAGCGGAATCGAGATGAGGTAGGTGAGCAGGAAGGTCCACAGGCCGAGGCTCACGGACACCGGCAGCTTCTCCTTGATGAGCTGCCACACGTCCTTGTTGTGCATGAAGCTGCGGCCGAGGTCGAAGCGGGCGAAGTTGCCCATCATCTCGACATAGCGGGTGAGCGGTGGCTTGTCGAAGCCATAGAGCTTCTTGATCTCCTCGATCTGCTTGGCATCGAGGTCGCGCGCGCCCGAGCGGGCCGCGCGGGCGCCTTCGCCTCCACCCACCCCGCGCATCTCCGCCACGAGCTGGTCGACCGGGCCGCCCGGCACGAACTGGATCAGGATGAACGTGACCGTCAGGACCCCCACGAGCGTGGGGATCATGAGCAGCAGGCGCTTGGCGATGTAGCTCAGCATCGGGGCAGGCTCTCGTGGCGGGGGATAGGTGGGATCACGACTGCGGCTTGCGTGCCGCCTCGTCCTTGATCCACCACGTGGTCACCGCCCAGGCCGGCAGATCGGCACTCTCGTCGAACGTGTAGTACTTGGGCACGGGCGGCAGGCCGAACTTGTTCCAGTAGGACGTGAGATAGCCCGGGGCGAAGAGCTGCGGCACCTGGTAGTGGCCGTGCATCACGAGGCGGTCGAGCGCACGCGCGGCGTCGCGCAGCTGGTCGTAGTTCTGCGCGTTGTTCATGGCGTCGAGGGCCGCATCGACGGCCGGGTCCTTGAGCCCGCGGAAGTTGCCGGAGCCCTGGGTATCGGCCGTCTTGGAGCTCAGGAGCTCGGTGTAGTCGAGCGCGGAGGGGATCGTGAAATCGGGGGTACGGATGGTGATGACATCGAAATCGAACGACTCGAGCCGCTTGCGGTACAGCGCGAAGTCGACGTTGCGCACGTTGAGCTTGATGCCGATCTTGGCGAGGTTGCGCGCCCAGATCACGTTGCGGAACTGGGAGCCGCCCTGCGTCTCGAGGTATTCGAACTCGAAAGGCTCGCCCTTGGCATTGCGCATCAGGCCGTCGGCGCCGATCGTCCAGCCTGCCGCCTCGAAGAGCTCGCGCGCCTTCCGCAGGTTCTCGCGCAGCGCGTTGGGGCTGGTATCGGTGCGCGGTGGGACGTAGGCCGGGCCGAAGACAGCGTCGGGGACCTTGCCGCGGAAAGGCTCGAGGAGCTTGAGTTCGCCCTCCGACGGCGTGCCCTGGGCGGCGAAGTCGGAATTGGAGAAGAGGCTGTAGGCCCGCTTGCGCAGGCCGTAGAGATTGATCTTCTCGAAGTCGTAGGTGTAGTCGAGGGCCTCGCGGACGCGGATGTCCTGGAAGAGCGGGCGGCGCAGATTCAGGAGATACGCCTGGAAGCCCTGGCCCATGCTGTATTCGAAGGTCTTCTTCGCGATGCGGCCGTCGCGCCACTTGACCCCCTCGTGGCCCCGCACGTATTGGGATCCCACGAACTCCTGGATCAAGTCGAATTCCCCAGCCTTGAAGGCCTCCATGCTCACCGCGCGATCGCGGTAGAGGCGATAGACGATGCGATCCGGATTGAACATGCCGCGGCGCACGTTGATGTCCCGCGCCCAGTAGTCGGGATTGCGCTTGAACTCGATGCCGCGTCCCGAGTCGGTCTTCTCGATCGTGTACGGACCGGTGGTGATGGGATAGTCCATCACCACCTCGTCGAACGGCTTCTGCTTGCCGTCGGGGCCCTTGCCCCACTTGGTCGAGAACACCGGGATGCCGGCGATGTTGAAGATCATGTCGTCGGTGCGCTCGGCCAGGTCGAAGCGGATGGTGCGCTCGTCGAGGATCGCGCCGAACTTGACCTTGTCCAAAGCGGCGCGCACGGCCGGGGCGGCGCCCTTGCTCGTGAGCATCTCGAAGGAATACTTCACGTCGGCGGCCGTGACCGGGTCCCCGTTGTAGAACCGGGCCTTCGGGTGGAGGCGGAAGGTGACCGACGACTTGTCGGGGGCCACCTTGATGCCCTCGGCCAGGAGGCCGTAGATCGTGCCGGGCTCGTCGCCCGAGCGGAAGGCGAGCGACTCGAACATCAGGATCGACACGCCGGTGGGCGGGCTGCCTTTCAGCGTGTACGGATTGAACTTGTCGAAGCTCGTGCGCCGGTCCGGGTTGCCGAGGTACATCGTGCCGCCCTTAGGGGCGTCGGGGTTGACCCAGTCGAAGGCCTTGAAATCCGGACCGTACTTGGGCGTGCCGCCGAACGACACGTAGGCATGCGCGAAGGTGCCGGCAGCGGCCGCCGTGGCCGCGGGCACGGCGAGCGTCCCGCCGTCGGCGCCGTTGCCGGGCGCCTTGCCGGCCGAGGACGCGGAGGGCGCCGCCGCCGGGGCTGCAGGGGAAGGAGAGTCGCCATTCTTGGCGGGCGCGGCCACGGCCAAGGCAACGAGGCACCCGGCCGCGACAACCGCCGCCAGAGCACGCGACACGCGCGAAGGGGTAAACGCAGCGTCGATCATGGACAGATCCTGAAGGCCAAACCCTACCTATAGCCCGGCCAACTTAAGGCCGGCTTAGACATCGCCTTTGGGGGTAACCGCGGGAGAAGGGAGCCGAAGCGCCTATTTTCCCACGATTGCGTCTGAAAGCGCATCGGAGAGAAGGCCGGGGACGTCGAAGCCCGTCTGCTGAGTGATCTCGACGAAGCAGGTGGGGGAGGTCACGTTCACTTCGGTGAGGTTCGATCCGATCACGTCCAGTCCCACCACCAGGAGCCCCTCCGCCCACAGCACCGGGGCGAGCGCCTGCGCGATCTCGCGGTCGCGCGCCGTGAGCGGACGCGCCTCGCCGCGGCCCCCCGCGGCCAGGTTGCCGCGGGTCTCGCCCGGCTTGGGGATGCGCGCCAGGCAATACGGCACGACCTTGCCCCCGATGAGCAGGATCCGCTTGTCCCCCTCCACGATCTCGGGGAGGTACTTCTGCACCATCACCATCCGCCGTCCGTGGTGCGAGACGGTCTCCACGATCACGTTGCGGTTCGGGTCGGACTCGCCCACCCGGAAGACCGACGCGCCGCCCATGCCATCCAGGGGCTTGACCACGACATCGCCGTGCTCATCGATGAACTCCCCGACGCGCTCCGCATCGCGGGTCACGAGCGTGGGCGCCGTGAACTCCCGGAAGCGCGTGATGGCGAGCTTCTCGTTGTTGTCGCGGATCGCGCGCGGCCGGTTGAACACGCGCGCGCCGGCGCGCTCCGCAGCCTCCAACAAGTACGTCGAATAGACGTACTCCATGTCGAAGGGCGGGTCCTTGCGCATCATCACCGCCGAAAAATCGACAAGATCGCGCAACGTCGGGTCGCCGGCGCGATACCAGTCGTGGTCGTCGGCGGTGACTTCCAGGGGCCTGGCGCGCCCGCAGGTGCGGCCTTCGTTCCAGAAGAGGTCGCCCTGCTCGAGCGCGAACAGGCGGTGTCCTCGCCGCGCGAGCTCGCGCATCATCGCGATGCTCGAGTCCTTATAGGCCTTGAGCTCGGGGAGCGGATCGAGAATGAAGGCAAAGTCCATGGCGTTACGTTAGCACGCGCGTTCCATGACCCCGGCGATGCGCTTGCGCCGCGATTGCCTTCGCGGACGCGAGTCCGCCTATCCTCGCGCGAGCCAGTCCGCGAGAAGCTCGCCCGGGGTGGGCCGCGGCGCGTCGAGCCAGCGCAACGCGGCGCCGCGCACGCGCTCGCGCGCTACGGCGTGGTCGCGGAGGTACTCCACCGGCGACTTGCCGTCTACGCGGGCGAGGAACAGCGCAGGCAGCAAGCGCGCGGTACGGGCGAGCACCTCCGCCGGGGGCTCCCAGGTGACCTCGGCAGCGTAGGCCTCCACCAGCGCGGAGAAGGCCGCGGCCAAAGCTTCGCGCCGGTCGGGGCGGGCGAGCGTCTTCAGCAGCAGGTGATTGAGGCAGAACGCCAAGTCGAAGGCGGGATCGCCGTACCAGGCGCACTCGGCGTCGAGGAGCACCGGCCCCTCCGTCCCGACCAGAACGTTCTTGGGACTCACGTCGCCATGCACCAGCGCGCGGCGGGTGCCGGCAGTGACACGCTCGACGGCGAGGACCGCGGCGGCCCTTGCCGGATGGGCGCGCGCCGCCGCCTCGAGGTAGGGCTCGAGGCGCAGGGCGTGGAAGAGCGCGTCCGTGGCGAACCGTCGCGCCACGTCGGCGTCCCCGGCGGTGGCAGCGTGGATGCGCCCCACTCGCTCCCCGACCGCGCGCGCGACCTCCGAATCGACGTGGCCCGCAAGGAGTTGCGTCTTCCACAGCGGATGCGCTTCCGGCGGAAGGTAGGTCATCGCGAAGAGGTTCGAAGCCTCGTCGCGGGCGAGGGGTCGCGGGCAGGTGCCCGGCAGCGTCGCGTCCACGAGGCGGTACCACTCCCATTCGTGCCGGCTACGCTCCACCGGGACGATCCACTCGGCGGCCACCTTGAGCTGGGGCAGCGCCCGCTTCACGCACACCGCGCCGCCGGGCAGATCGATGCGCCAGATGTCCGACGAGATGCCCCCGGTGAGGGGCGTCATCGCGACCTCCGCGCCCGGCGCCAGCAGTCCCATGCGGACCAGGGCGGCGGCGATCCCCGCACGGTCGGCGGGGAGATCGGCAACGGCGGACATGCCGGCATGATGCCGAATCACGCGGCGAGCGTCGCGGATCGTGGCGGAGCGGAGTCTGCGGGCGCGCAGGCAGAGACGCGACCTCCCGCGTATAAGTAAGTGCCTACTCTTTCATCAGGCGAGTCTGGTAGCCGGCGTCCTTGGACGCCATCTGGCCAACGACCCGTCCCCGCGCAAGCTCGACGATCGCCTCGGCGCAACGAGCGAGGTCGGCCGGATCGTGCGAGATCAAGATCATGGGCACGCCGTAGCGCGCCTGGACCGCCACCAACTCGTCGCGCAGGCGCTCGCGCAGGGCCGCATCCAGCGCCGCGAAGGGCTCGTCGAGCAGGAGCAGGCGCGGACGCGCGAAGAGCGCCCGGGCGAGCGCCACGCGCTGGCGCTGGCCCCCGGACAACTGCTCCGGATAGCTCCGCCGCACGTCGGCCAGCGCGAAGAGGTCGAGGAGCTCGTCGAGGTCGCGCTGGCGCTCCGCGCCGCGCGCGCGGGGATAACCGCGGTCGTCGGCGGCCGCCACGTTCTGCTCCGCCGTGCGGTGCGGGAAGAGCGCGTAGTCCTGGAAGACGAAGCC
>CALFEY010000107.1 GCA_937958295.1 uncultured Pseudomonadota bacterium | reverse complement strand
CTTCTCGGCAAGGTGGCCGGGACCAATCGTGGCCGCGGCGGCCGCGGTCATCTCGCCCAGCCGGCCGCCGGCTTCTTCGGCGCGCACGCGGTGGTGGCGGGGAACATCACCATCGCCGCCGGCGTGGCGCTCGCGCTGCAGTCCCGCGGCCGGGGGATCGCGGCGTGCATGTTCGGCGACGGCGCGTGCAGCGCCGGCGCGTTGCACGAAGCACTCAATCTGGCGGCGGTGTGGCGGCTGCCGCTCCTGTTCGTGTGCGACAACAACGGCTATTCGATCAGCACGCCGCACTCGGCCACGCTCGCGCCGCGCATGCTGGCGTCGCTGGCCACGCCCTTCGGCATGCCCGCGTGCACCGTCGACGGCATGGACGTGGAGGCGGTGCGCGAGGCGGCCGTGGCGCTCATCGCCTCGATCCGCGCGGGCGGCGGGCCGGCTTTCATCGAGTGTCGCTCGGCGCGCTTTGCCACCCACTCCACGTCCACGCGCGAGACGCGCCCGGCAGAGGAGCTCGCAACCGACCGCGCGCGCGATCCCATCGTTGCGCTCGAGCGCAGGCTCTCGACGCAGGGCGTGATCGACGCCGCGCAGGTCGAGGCATGGCGCGGCGAGGCACACGCCGCCACCTTGGCCGCGCTGCGCTTTGCCGATGCCGCACCGTACCCCGCGCCGGGCACGGTGCTGGAAGACGTGGTCTAGGGACCTCGCCCCATGACCGCGAAGGCGTATCTCCGCGAAGCCATCGCGCGCGCGCTGCGCGAGGAGATGACGCGCGACCCGTCGATCGTGCTGCTCGGCCAGGACATCGGTCGGTACGGCGGCGCGTACAAGGAATTCGCGGGGCTGTTCGAGGCCTTCGGCGCCGCCCGCGTGCGCGACACGCCCGTGGCCGAGGCCGCGATGATCGGCGTGGGCGTGGGTGCGGCGGCGGCCGGCTTGCGCCCGCTCGTGAGCATCACGTACATGGATTTCCTGATGCTCGGCCTCGATCCGCTCGTCAACTATGCCGCGAAGGCCCGGTACAAGACGGGCGGCCAGATGCGCGTGCCGCTCGTGGTCAAGGCCACCGCGGGCGCGCGCGGGCAGGGCGTGGCCCATTCGCAGTGCATCGAGGCGTGGATGATGGCCGTGCCGGGCCTCAAGGTGGTGGCCCCGGCCACGCCCGCGGATGCCTACGGCCTCATGAAGTCGGCGCTGCGCGAGGAGGGACCTGTGCTCTTCGTCGATCACAAGCGCCTGTATCCCACGGCGGGCGACATGCCCGCCGACGAAGTGCTCGTCCCGTTCGGCCGCGCCCGGGTGTGCCGCGAAGGCCGCGACGTGACCCTCGTGGCCCATGCCTACATGGTGCGCATGGCGCTGGCCGCCGCCGAGGCCCTCGCGGACGAGGGCGTGCATTGCGAGGTGGTCGACCTGCGCAGCCTGGCACCGCTCGATGTGGACACCGTTGCGATGTCGGTGGCGCGCACCGGTGCGCTCCTGACCATCGAGGAAGGCCAGGCTACATGCGGCGTGGGCGCGGAGGTGGCGGCGCGCGTGCGCGCGGCGCTGCCCACACAACCGCTGCGCATCGCGCGCGTGGCGGCGCTGCCTGCGCCGGTGTCGTCCAATCCGGTCTTCGAGGCCGCCTGCGTGCCCGATGCGCCGCGAGTGGCGGCGGCCGTGCGCGCACTGCTATCCTGATCCCTTTCCACTCCATCGCCCGCTTACGATGCTCTACCAGATCGCCGTTCCAGGACCCATCGACGACGTCGAGGAACTTCGCGTGCTCGAGTGGCACAGCGCTCCGGGCCAAGCCTTCGCCGCCGGCGACCTCGTCGTCGAGCTCGAGACGCACAAGGCGGTGGTGGAAGTGCGCGCCGCACGCGGGGGGATCCTGCGCGCGATCCTCGCGCCCGCGGGCGACTGGCAACAGCTGGGGCATCCCCTCGCCATCGTGAGCGATGCGCTCGACGAGCCGTTGCCTGCGGCCGCCAGCGATCTGGCTCCGCTGCTCGTCGAGTTCGAAGTGACGTAGCCGCCGCTAGCGCGGGGCGAAGCCAGGCACGCCGCGGGCGTGCAGGATGCGCAGGATCTCCTCGCGGGTGGCCTGCTGCACCGCGCCGCTGGCGTGCACGCGGTCCGGAATGTGCTGCTGCACGCCGAAGTCGGCGGCAATCGCATCGGTATCCACAATCGCCACATCGTGCGAGTGCGCGAGGTCGTGCAGCATCGCGTTGTGTTCCCGCGCGCGCACGCTCCCCAGGGACTTGCCGAGGGGCCGGTCGAAGGCGGCGTAGCACTGGACCTGCTCGGTGCCCAGCGTGGACACCGCGTTGAGGATGAGGATCTCGCGCACGCCGCGGGCGCGCAGCGCGTCCACGAGCGCGGCCAGGTCGCGCGCGATGTCCGCCGGCGACCGGCGCACCTGCTCGAAGCTCGCACGCAGCCACGCATGGAACGCCGGCCCGGTCTCGGTGAGGCGATAAGTGTGGATCTGGAGGTAGTAGCCGAGGCGCTTGTGGCGCATGACGAGCGACGACTCGCTGTGCACCGACAGCAGCATGGCCGTGGGAACCTGCATTGTCTCCACGCCCATGGGCGACACGAGCGTGAGCGGATCGGTCGGCGGCGAGCGCACGAGCGCGCCGGCGATGGCCGCGAGCACCATCCAGTCGCGCGCTGCGGGCACGGCCGGTCCGCTGCCGAAGGTGTGGGCGATGTCCTCCTCGATCGCGCGGTTGTCCGCGGCCGTGCGCGCCATCTGCTGGAGGAGCACCGGCGCTGCGGGGACCAGCGCGTCGTCGGGGTAGTAAACGACATGGGCGGGACCGCGCGCCCCGGCGAAGAGCTCCACGAAGGCGTTGGCTTCGCCGCGGACGATGCCGCGCTGCTCACAGATGCCAAGCGACATGAGCGTGCCGTGCGTCGCCTCGCCGCGGCCCCACCACACCCGTGCACGATCGTGCCAGCCGGTGAAAAGGCCGGTGCGCACCTCCGCCATGTCGGCGGTGCGATGCCCCGCGAATACGAGATGCTCGAGGGCGTCGCCTTCGACCTGTGCGCCGGGCTCGACCTCGAGCTCGCCGATGGACTCGTCGTCGTGCCACGTGTGGTAGTACTGCATCTGGTCGAGGAAGCCGCCGAGCGATGCGCCGTCGCTCCGGTGCACCACGCCGGGCACGCGCAGCGCGAGTCCCACCTGCATGTCGCGCTGCTCGCCCGCGAGCGAGCCCTTCATCGCGGGGTCGGTGCCGCGCATGCCCACGTTGCAGTACGCCACGACGTCGCCTGCGCAACAGCGGGTGCCGTCGGCCACGAGCCAGCGCACGCCGGAGCGCATCAGCGACGTCCCGGCCGGTACCACCTGGCCCAAGCGCAAGGGGAGGCGGCTCATGCGCGGCACGCCGGCGCCGCGACCGCTCGGCGACCTACCATTCGGCCTCGGGTCCCAGCACGCCCACGGTGGTGAGGCGCGCGGGGCGCGCCGGCTCGCCGGTGACGGGTTCGTCGGCCGTGGTGGCGAGCAGCCCGATGCGCTCGCCGGGCGCGATTTCGCTGCCCTTGCCGGCGGTGAGCGTGCGTAGCACGCCGCGATCGCGTGCCACGACGCGGAAGAAGGACACCGGCGGGCAATCGTGCGCGGCGGCGTGGCTCAGGTCGACGCGAAGATCGAGCAGAGGCGCGCCCACGGCGATCTCATCGCCCGGCGCCGCGTGCACGTGGCTGACGACGGCCGTGGTCATGAGCTCGTGCAGCCGGGGAAGCTCGATGGAAAGTAGCAAGCGGTGGATCCTCGAAAGAAAAGACGTCGGGCGAGAGCAAGTCGCCAGGCGAATTTCGCGAAGGTTATCATGCGCGCATGGCACGCCCGGTCCTCCCGACGTTCGCCGCGCAGTCGCATCTGCGCAACATCCCCGAGTCGCGCCTCGTGGACAGCTTCGTCTTTCACAACTGGTCGCAGGAGGAGCGCGCGCGCGACCCCGAAGCCGCACGGCGCACGGTCCGCGACGCCCTCGCACGGTGGCGCGAAATGGGCGTGCCGGCCCCCCGGGACGCGCGCGGGGAGCGCTGCTACGACCCCGCCGAGGTCGCCTTGTGCATGCGCATGAGCGGATACGAGGGTGCCGACCCCTATTGGCGAGAGCGACACCTGTCGAGCTTGCGCAGCCTCATCCTGTCGCTGCATCCGCCGGGCACGCCCCGCGACGTGGCGCCCAAGGTCGCGACCCTGCCGGGGCGCCGCGTGGTGATGACGATGGAGCGCCGTTTCAATCCCGCCTATCTCATGCCCAACGGGCGCCTCCGCCTGCCGGTGCCGCAGGTCGACGACTCGACGCGCAACCTCGAGGTGAGGCTCGATCCCGTGGCCGGCATCGATGCCCCGCCGCGGCTCGCCGACGACTACGCCGAAGTGCGCCTCGCCGATGTTCCCGCCGAGCCTGTCGTGATGGGCGCGCGCTACGCCTTCGATGCTTACCCGACGGTCCCCGCGGGGCCTGCGGCGGTGCTGTCGCCCGCCGAGCGCGAGCTGTACCTGCGCCCGCGCGAGGACCTCGTGCAGCTCACCCCCGGCATCGTGGCGCTGGCCGCATCGTTGTCCATCGGCGCCGTCACGCCGTTCGAGCAGGTCCATCGCTTCTATGCGCACGTGACCAAGCGCCTCGACCTGGGGCCGTTTCCGTATGCGCTCCTCGACCTCGAGCCTCCGGCGCACTATCCCCCGCAGATGGGATGGTTCGATTGTCGCCGCCTGTCGGCCTTCCTCGTGGCCCTGTGCCGGGCCGTGGGCTTGCCGGCGCGCCGCGCGACGGGCTATCTCCTCTACCCGGCATGCATCAACTATCACCACTGGGCCGAGGTCTGGCTCGACGGCCAGGGGTGGCTATCCATCGACCAGCTGAGCGCGGAGCTCGCCGCGGTGGACCAGGATCCGCCGTGGCGCGGTGCGCTGGTGGGCGCCATGGACTACCGCATGAAGATGGGCTACATGCCGCGCGCGTTCAACGGGTCTCCGGGCGTGCGCCTGCCCGCGAGCTGGACGAGCCTGGAGCTCGACGCGGGCGGCGCCACGCAGACGGACATCATCGACATGGCCAGCAATTCGCTCGTGTGGACCGATATCCTGCGCGTCGAGCTTGGCGCGCCGGTGTCCGCCGGCTGATCGACGCCGGCTTCAAGCCGCCGCACCCCGCATGTCGCGTCCTGGCATCCTGCCGTTCGTCACCGATGCGCGCCTGCGCACGATGCCCGAGGCGCGCATCGTCGAGCATCTCGTGTTCCATGGCTGGGAGCGGGCCGCGCGCGACGTCGACCTCGAAGGCCCCCGGCGCGTGGCCGTCGAGGCCCTCGCCCGGTGGCGCGCGCTCGGCCTTCCCGCCATCCGCGATGCCGACGGCGGGCTCTTCTACGATCCCGCGGAAGTATTCCTCTGCATGCGCTGGGCCGGACGCAAGGCCGACGACCCGTTCTGGCGGCCGCATCACGTGGCCATCGAGCGCGCGCGCTTGTTCTCGTTCCATCCGCCGGGAACGCCCCGGGATACGCCGCCGCCGATCGCCGCGCTGCCCCCGCGCCGCTTCACGGTGACGGTGGAGCGCCGCTTCCATCCCCGCTACCTGGCCGCCAACGCGCGCCTGCGCCTGCCGCTGCCCTACGAGGACGCCGCGGCGCGCGATGTCGAGGTGACCCTCCATCCGCTCGATGCGCAAGGCGAGGTGCACATCGCGCCCGGCCACGCGGAGTTGCGCCTGGCTGTCGAGCCCGCGGCCACGGTCACGCTCGGGGCGCGATCGTCGTTCATCGCGGCGCCGTATGCGCCGCCCCGCGAGGTGACCCCGCTCACCGCGGCCGAGCGCGAGCTCTACCTCCGCCGCTCGGAGGAGCTCGTGCAGGTCACGCCCGCGATCGTGGCGCTCACGGAGGATCTCGTCCGCGGCATCCCCGAGCCGATGGTCCGCGTGCGCCGCTTCTTCGACTATCTTCTCGACCGGCTCGACTTCGGCCCGTTCCCCTACGAATGGCTCGATGCGCGCGAGCCGCTCATCGTGCCGCGCGAGATCGGCTGGTTCGATTGCCGCCTCGCGGCCGCGATGCTCGTGGCGATGTGTCGCGTGGGTGGGATCCCGGCACGACGGGCGAGCGGCTATCTCATCTACCCCGAGTGCGCCGGCTATCACTGGTGGATCGAGGTGTGGTTGGACGATGCCGGCTGGGTGCCCGTGGACACGTGGGTGGGAGAGCTGTCGGCGAGCGGCCACGACGTGCCCTGGCGCAGCACCCTCTTCGGCGCGCTCGACTACCGGATGAAGTCGGAAGTGCTGCCGCGTGTGTTCAATCGCTCGCCAGGCGTGGTGCTGCCGCCCGTGTGGCGGATCCTCGAGCGCGACGTCGGCGGCGCCACGGAAATCGCGGTCGTGGACATCGCCACCAACGACAACGTGTGGGCGGACACGATCCGCATCGAGATGGGCGAGGTCGCGCCGGCCTGAAAGGCACGGGCGCACGCGCTCAATCGGCGCTGCGCAACAGGGCGAGGCGCTGTCGCTCGGCGTTGTGAAGGTGCTCGCGCATCGCGCGGCGGGCGCCGCTGGCATCCCGGGCGCGGATGGCGTCGAGGATCTTGCGGTGCTCGGCGATGTTGTCGCGGCGGCGGCGCCCCGTGACGAAGAGCGTCTCCATGCGGGTGGCAAGCGGCTCCCGCAGCGTGTCCCACAGGCTCGCCACGATCTCGGCGAGCGCCGTGTTGCCGCTCGCCTGGGCGATGCGCACATGGAACAAGCGGTCGCCTTCGGAGTGGGGGCGGTTTGCGCGCATGTCCGCCGCGAGGCGCTCGAACGCCTGCTCGATCGCGCGGACCTGCGCAGGCACGGCGTGACGGGCGGCGAGCGCGGCGGTTTCCGCCTCCACCACGCGCCGCGCCCGCATCACGTCGATGGGAGAGCGCGCCTGCCCGCTCGCCGCGGCGCGCGCCGGGGCGCGGCGAGCGCTGCGGGCGCACACGTACACCCCCGAGCCCAGGCGAATCTCCACCTTGCCTTCGAGCTCGAGCGCCGACAGCGCCTCCCGCAGCGACGAGCGCGACACCTGCAGGCGACGCGCGAGCTCCCGCTCGCCCGGCAGGCGCTCGCCCGCGGCGAACTCCCCGACGTCGATCGCAGCGGCGAGCGCATCGGCGATGCGACGGAAGAGGCGAGGCGCCTCGATCGGAGCGAGCGACATCCTGCGAGTGTGCCATTGCGGAGGGGCGCTCGGACAACGCACGGTTGACAGCGGGCAGGGCGCGGCGTAGCCTCGCCGCAGGTGGTATGAAAACTAGACCAGTTGCGCGGGCAGCGCCCGCTGCGATCCACCAGGAGGATCTTCCATGCGAAATGCCGGTACCGTTGCGCTGCGCGCGCTCGCCTCGTCCTTCCTGGCGATAACCTATGCGCTGACCCCGCTCGCCGCGAGCGCGCAGGCGTGGCCCACCAAGCCCATCCGTCTCGTCGTTCCCTTCGCTCCCGGCGGGGCTTCCGATGTCCTTGCGCGCCTCGTGGGGCAAAGGCTCGCCGAGCGCCTGGGCCAGCCCGTGGTGGTCGAGAACAAACCGGGCGCGGCCACCACGCTCGGTGCGGCGGAGGTGGCCAAGGCGCCGGCCGATGGCTACACGATCATGCTCGCGCCGGCGCCGTTCGTGATCGCGCCTCTCATGTACCAGAAGCTGCCCTACGAGGCCGCCCGCGACTTCACCGGCGTGGCGCTGCTCGCAAGCTCGCCGCTGCTCATCACCGTGCATCCCTCCCTCGGCGTGAGCACGCCTCAGGAGTTCATCGCGCTCGCCAAGGCCAAGCCCGGCACGATCACCTATGCGTCCCCCGGCAACGGCAGCGTGCCGCACCTTGCCACCGAGCTGTTCAAGTTGCGCACGGGCACCGACCTCGTGCACGTGCCGTACAAGGGCGGCGGGCCGGCGGTGACGGACCTCGTGGCCGGTCACGTGAACATGATGTTCGCGAGCCCCATCGAGGTGGCGCAGCACGTGGATGCCGGCAAGCTCAAGTACATCGTGGCCAGCACGAAGACGCGGGTGCCTACGCAGCCCGATGTTCCTACCGTGGCAGAGCTCGGCATCAAGGACTTCGAGGTGGTTGCCTGGTTCGGCCTCGTCGCGCCCGCCGGGACCCCCAAGGACACCGTGGCCCGCATGTCCACGGAGATCGGGAGCATCCTCGCCTCGCCGGAGATCAAGGAGAAGTTCGCGGCCCAGGGCGCCGGGATCACCTACCTGCCGGCGCCGGAGTTCGACCGCTTTCTGGCGCGCGAGCGCGAGCAGTGGGCGCAGG
>CALFEY010000106.1 GCA_937958295.1 uncultured Pseudomonadota bacterium | reverse complement strand
CGCCCGGCACGCCGGCGCGCGACTACCACTTCCCGCGCCGCAACCGCCTCATCAGCGGTCTCGCGCGCGGCGTGCTGGTGGTGGAAGCCGCCCTGCAGTCCGGCTCGCTCATCACGGCGCGACTGGCCGGCGACCAGGGGCGCGAGGTCTTCGCCATCCCCGGCTCCATCCACTCGCCGCTGTCCAAGGGGTGTCACAAGCTCATTCGCGAAGGTGCCAAGCTCGTGGAAACGGCCGAGGACATCCTGTCAGAGCTGCGCCTGCCGGGTGGGGCCGGGTCCCCCCCAGGCTTGCAATCGCCGGCCGACGAACCCATCTGCGCCAACGCGGTGCTCGTGGCCCTTGGCGAAGACCCCGCCGACATGGACACGCTGATCGCCCGCACCGGCCAGTCGGCCGCGGAAGTGGCCGCCGCGCTGGGCGAGCTCGAGGTGGCGGGCACCGTGGCCGCCGCCCCCGGCGGGCGCTGGCAACGGCGTCATCGGTGATCCGCAAGTCGCCCGCGCGGCGGCCGGATGACCCCACGTCTTGAACGGTAAGGTAGTATTCCGGTCCCTTTGGGTAGCCCTCCACCCCCCCTCACCAGCGCGCCCCACCGCGCGCCGCGCCCCCACTGCCTTGTCCAAGTCACTGATCATCGCCGAGAAACCCTCCGTCGCCGCGGACATCGCCAAGGCGCTCGGTGGCTTCGTGCGCCACGACGATTACTTCGAGAGCGATGACGCCGTCATCTCGTCGGCGGTGGGGCACCTGCTCGAGATCGGCATGCCGGAAGAGGAGGAGGTCAAGCGCGGCAAGTGGACCTTTGCCCACCTGCCGGCGGTACCGTCGCAGTTCGCGCTGAAGCCCATCGAGAAGAACGAGAACCGGCTCAAGACACTGCTCAGGCTCATCAAGCGCAAGGACGTCACGTCGCTCGTGAACGCCTGCGACGCCGGGCGCGAGGGCGAGCTCATCTTCCGCTACATCGTCCAGTACGCGAAGACACCCAAGCCCATCAGGCGCCTGTGGCTGCAGTCGATGACGACCGCGGCAATCCGCGATGGCTTCGGCGCGCTGCGCAGCGACGGCGAGATGCTGCCGCTGGCGGATGCCGCCAAGTGCCGGTCGGAGGCCGACTGGCTCGTGGGGATCAACGGCACGCGGGCGATGACGGCCTTCAATTCGAAGTCCGGCGGCTTCCAGCTCACCACCGTGGGCCGGGTGCAAACGCCCACGCTCGCCATCCTGGTCGAGCGCGAGGCCAAGATCCGCGCGTTCCTGCCGCGCAATTATTGGGAAGTGGTAGGTACCTTCGGCGCCGTCGCGGGCGAGTACAACGGGCGCTGGTTCGACGAGAAGTGGAAGAAGCCCGACGACGATCCCGATCTCCGCGCGGAGCGCCTGTTCGAAGAGGCCAAGGCCCGGCAGATCGCCGCCAAGTGCCTCGGCAAGCCGGGCACAGTCTCCGAGGAGTCGAAGCCCTCCACGCAAAGCCCGCCGCTGCTGTACGACCTCACGAGCCTGCAACGCGAGGCCAACGGCCGCTTCGGCTTCTCTGCGCGCACCACCCTGTCGATCGCCCAGGCCCTCTACGAAAAGCACAAGGTCCTCACGTATCCGCGTACCGACTCGCGCGCGCTGCCCGAGGACTACATCGGCACGGTCAAGGCCACGCTCGAGGAGCTCTCCGAAACCAACGCCTTCGGCGGCTTCGCCCGGGAGATCCTGAAGAAGAAGTGGGTCGGGCCGAACAAGCGCATCTTCGACAACAGCAAGATCTCCGACCACTTCGCGATCATTCCCACCGTCGCGCGGCCCAAGCACCTGAACGAGGTGGAGGCCAAGCTCTACGACCTCGTCGTGCGTCGCTTCCTCGCCGTGTTCTATCCCGCGGCCGAGCATCTTGTCACCACGCGCATCACCCGCGTGGAGGGCGAGCCCTTCAAGACCGAGGGCAAGGTTCTGGTGAACCCGGGCTGGCTCGCGGTGTATGGCAAGGAGGCTCAGGGCGACGAGCCCTCGCTCGTGCCCGTGAAGGTGCGCGAGGTCGTCACCACCGGCGCGAACGGCGCGCCCGCGGACACCGGCGGGCGCCGCTCGTTCGAAGGGCTCGAGGAGGTTTCCACCGACAAGGTGGACGTGAACGCGCTCGTCACCCGCCCGCCGCCGCGCTACAACGAAGCCACGCTGCTGTCCGCAATGGAAGGCGCGGGCAAGGCCATCGAGGACGACGAGCTGCGCGAAGCGATGCGCGAGAAGGGCCTCGGCACGCCGGCCACGCGCGCGTCGATCATCGAAGGCCTCATCGCCGAGCGCTACGTGCATCGCGAAGGCAAGGAGCTCACCCCCACCGCCAAGGCCTTCTCGCTGATGACGCTCCTGCACGGATTGGGCGTGCCCGAGCTCTTCTCGCCCGAGCTCACGGCGGAGTGGGAGTTCAAGCTCGCGCAGATGGAGCACGGCAAGCTCGCGCGTCCGGTGTTCATGGACGAGATCGTGGCCATGACCGAGCACATCGTCGGCCAGGCCAAGGGCTACGAGAGCGACACGATCCCCGGCGACTTCGCCACGCTCACCGTGCCCTGCCCCAAGTGCGGCGGCGAGGTGCACGAGAAGTACAAGAAATTCCAGTGCGTGAAGTGCGACTTCGCGTTCTGGAAGATCATGGGCGGCCGCCAGATCGAGGCGCAGGAAGCCGACACGCTGCTCAAGGAACGCGCGGTCGGCCCGCTCGAGGGCTTCCGCAGCAAGATGGGCCGCCCGTTCTCCGCGAGCTTGAAGCTCAACGACGCCAACGAGGTCGTGTTCGACTTCGGCAACGCCGACGAGGACGACGGCGAGCCCGTCGATTTCTCGGCGCAAGAGCCGCTCGGCAAGTGTCCCAAGTGCGACGGCCGCGTGTTCGAGCACGGCAACGCCTACGTGTGCGAGAAGGCCACGGGACCCGACAAGACGTGCGACTTTCGCTCCGGGCGCACGATCCTCATGCGGCCCATCGAGCCCGAGCAGATGCGCAAGCTGCTCGCCAATCGCAAGACCGACCTGTTGCAGTTCGTCTCCACGCGCACGCGGCGGCCCTTCTCGGCGTTTCTCGTGGTGCAGCCCGACGGCAAGGTGGGCTTCGAGTTCGAGCCGCGTGACCCTTCCAAAGCGCGCGCGGCGCGCACGTCGGCGGCGCTGCGCGTCCTCGGCCCGCATCCGCGCGACAAGAAGCCGGTGGAGCTCTTCTCCGGCCGCTACGGCCCCTACGTCAAGCACGGCACGGTCAATGCCACGCTGCCCGACGGCGAGAGCGTCGAGTCGGTCACCCTCGACGACGCGCTCAAGATCCTTGCCGCCAAGGCCGGGCGCGGCGGCAACGGCGTCACGCGCGCGGCCGCGGTGAAGGTGGTGCCGTCGCGCGCGGCCAAGACCGCCCCGGCGCCCACCGAGCCCGTGGCCGGCGCGGCCCGGAAGTCGCCGCGGACGGCCGCGAAAGTACCCGCGAAGACCGCTGCCAAGCGACCCGCCGCCAAAACTTCGAGCCCGAAGGCCCCCGGGACCGCGGCCCGCACTGCGACGAAGACGGCGGCCAAGAAGGCCGCCACCAAGGTCGTCCCGCCCAAGACCGTGGCGGCCGAGCCCGCCGCCCGCAAGGCCCCGAGCACGCGCAAGACCTCTTGAGCGCGGCGGCGCCCCGCTTCGCAGCGCTCGACGGCCTGCGCGGCTTTGCCGTGCTCCTCGTATTCTGCGTGCATGCGGCGGGCAATGCCGCGCACGTGGCGTTCGGACGCGACCTCGGCACCGCACGCTACGCCGCGCTCGACGGCGCCGGGGAGCAGGCGCTCTTCTGGCTTTTCCGCTCGCACCACGGCGTGTTCCTCTTCTTCGTGCTGTCGGGCTTCCTCATCGGCAGGATGTGGTGGCCGCGCCCCGCGTCGTCCTACGGCGCCTTTGCGTGGCGGCGCACGCTGCGCATCTACCCCGCCTTCGCCGTGGCCTTCATCGCCTCCCTCGCCTTCGCGTACGCCTCGCAGACGTGGTCTCCGCCCGACCTGCCCCGTGTGCTCGGCAACCTGGTTTTCCTCAACGGCTGGCCTGCGGCGCACGTCGTGCCGTTCAACACCGTCACGTGGTCGCTCTTCTACGAGATGAGCTTCTATCTCGCCTTTCCGCTGGTCGCGTGGGCGGGCGCCCGAGTCGGAGCGCCGCTCGCGGCCTGCAGCGCGGGCGTGTTGCTGCCGATCGCCGCGGTGCTCCTCGGCGCGGATCCGATCGTGCTGTGCTGGTCGCTGCTGTTCGCGGGTGCCATGCTCGCCGCGCGCGACGACCTCCGCCTGCGCGCGGCGCGCATCCCCACCCCGGTGGTGGCAACAGCGTATCTCGCGGTCACCACGGGTGCCCTCTTCGATGTCTTCACCCCGCTTGTGGGCATCGTGACCTTCGGCGCGGTCGCGTTGCTGGTGCTTGCCAAGTGCAGCGTCCCCGGCAACGCGCTCGCGCACGGGCTTGCCACACCCGCGCTCCGCGCGCTCGGCCGCGTGAGCTACTCGTTCTATCTCCTGCACTGGATGATCGTGGTGCTGGTGGCGCGCGCCGTCGAGGCAGCCGGGCTTGCGCCGCCTGCCGCCACGCTGGCGATTTTCGTCGCAGGCTTTGCCTTGTCGTGGCTCGCCGCGAGCGCGGCGTGGCAGGTCGCGGAGCGGCCGTACTTCGCCTGGGTGCACGACCCGCGCGCTGCGGGGCGTTAGGAGCCCCTGCACAACCGGCGTAGGACCGGCTTCGCGTCATGCATCAACGCCGCGGACGCCCTTTGCAGCCGCTCCCTAGGGCCGGTTCACGACCCGCCGGCACCCGGCGCGCACATCACCACGCGGTCGGGCCCGTCGCCTTCGGCAAGCCAGCCGCGCGCCACCATTGCGTCGCGTACCGCGCGCTCCGTGGTGTAGCGATGATTGGCATCGGCCCGGTTCGAGAATACGCGGTAGACGGGTCGGCTTCCCGATGCGCAGGCGCCGGCGTTGGCGACGTACAGATGGAAGAACGTCGCGTCCTCGGCAACGAAGCCCGGATGCGCGGCGAGCGTTCCCGCGCACTCGTCGCCGTCGCGTCCGAAGAAGTGGCTGTCGCCCAGACCTGGGGGAATGTAGATGCGGCACACGGGCGAAGCCTGGGTCGTCGCGTCCCGCAGTGCCTCGATCGCAAGCCCGGTGCGCTGCCAGCCCTTGAGCGTGACGGCCTCGTCGAGGCGCACGATCTCGTCGTCCTTCCAGGTGAGGAAGTAGTGATCGAGCGCGGCGTTGTAATACTCGACGAGCAGCACGCGGGCATGGCCGCCGGTGGTGGCCTGCGCCGCGCGCACCGCGGCGTTGGCATCGAGGATGCCCGTGCCGCACGTTGCGGTGGTGCACGTGCTGCCGGCGGGGAAAGGCTGGGCCGTGCCCTTGATGAGATCGCGCACCTGCGCGGCGGACAAGCCAGGCGCCACGGCGAGCATCAGCGCCACCGTGCCGCTTACGAGCGGCGCGGCGAAGCTCGTGCCGCTGCGAAAGCTCACGGAGTCGGCCAGCGGCGTGGTGGGCCCGAGGTCGATGAGCGTGAGGAAGCCGCTCGAGCCGCCGCCTCCCGGCGCGGCGAGATCGATGCGCGGCCCGTAGTTCGAATACGTGGCCCGGCTCCCCGAGGCCAGCGTGGCGGCCACCGAGAGCACGCCTTCGCAGCCCGACGGAAAGTGATCGCCGCCGCTGTTCTGGTTGCCCGCGGCGGCCACGATGGCGCGGGTCACGCCGTGCGCGAGCGCGGCGGTCACGGCCTCCTGCATGAAGCGCGGGCATGGTCCCGGGTCGCCGAGCGAGAGATTGATCACGTGCGCTGGCGACGGATTGGGCGCAATGCCCGGCACCGGCACGCCCGCGGCCCACATGATGGCGTCCGCAGTGTCCGGATCCTCGCCGTAACACTTGCCGAGCACGCGCACCGGCAGCACGCGCGCCTTCCAGTCCAGGCCGGCCACGTAGTTGCCGTTGTCGGTGGCGGCCGCGATCGCGCCGATCACGGACGTGCCGTGCCATGAGCTTGCGCGTACCTGGCACTCGGTGGCGCCGAGCGGCCCTGCGAGGTCCTCGATGCTCACCCAGTCGCCGGGGTCGCGCGCATCGGCATCGCGATGGTTGCCCTGCGCATTGAGCGGGGAGCCGTCGTTGGAAAGATGCGCCGGTGCGACGAAGTCGTAGCCGGGCAGGAGGCGGCCGGCGAGATCGACGTGCTCCGTGTAGCCCGTGTCGAGCACCGCCACCACGATCGCCGCCGAGCCGGTGGTCACATCCCAGGCCTGCGGGGCATGCAGCGCGGTGGGCGTGGATTGCAGATAGAACTGCTGCCCGAAGAGCAGGTCGCTCGGCACCCGCGCCGCGCGCAGACGACGGGTGCGCTCGGCATACTCGACCACGCCGCTCTCCGCGAGGCGGGCAGCGATGGCCTCGGCGCCGGCGCCGTCCGCGACGAGCGGCGACGATACGAGGTGCGCCCCCATGGCGAGCGTGCGTACGTAGGCGAGGGGGACGCCTGTCGCTGCTGACAGGCGCGCGATGCGCGCGGAGGCGGTGTACGGCGCGCCGTCGGGACGGAGCTTGACCACGAGTCGCGGCGCCGGATCGGCGGCGGGATCGGGCGCGGGTTCCACGCGCGCATCAACAAGGGACGCCGTCATGAGCGCCGGCAGCAATGCCAGCAGCGCGTGGCGGCAGTAACCCGGGCGTCCCGGGGAACGAGCGGCGGTCTCCATCACGCCGCGCAGTGTACGCCCCACCTACAGGGCGACGTCGCTTGCACCTAGTGGGACGCTGCCTGGACCAGCGCGCGCCCGCCGCGTACCTCGAAGGCCACGTTCGCGAGCACGGCACCCGCGGCGTCCTCGAGCACGAGCCGGTGCCGCCCCGCCACCGGTGTCCACAGCACTCGCGCGCCATGGGCATCGAGCAGGGTGTCGTCGAGGCGCCAGCGGACGGCGGCGGTCGCGGGGCTCGCCACGAAGGCGACGCGCTGATGTCCCTCGGGGATGTCGGGATCGAGGGCGATGAGCGTGTCGGGCGCGGGATAGCGGATGCGCGGAAGAGCCGCCGCAGGATCGTCGTGCTCGCGGCCCGTGGCGCGCACGCTGGCCATCGCCGTGCCGCGGACGAACCACTCACGCCGCGGCGGCTCGACGGCCGGCACGAACGCGACCGTCTCTGCCACGAGGTCCTTCGGCGCGCGCGGGGCCGGCGAGGGCGTGTCCCGGTGCAGGAAGTGCACGAGGTCGCGGAACACAGGCGCCGCGCCGGCAATGCCCGATACGTCGTGCATGGGCGCGCCGGAGAAATTGCCCACCCACACGCCGATCGTGTAGCGCGCGGTGTAGCCCACGCACCAGTTGTCGCGCATGTCCTTGGACGTGCCGGTCTTGGCGGCGCTCCACACGCGCGTGGCCAGCGGATTATCGAGACCGAAGGTGCCGGCACGCGCACCGCGGTCGGCGAGGATGTCGGACACGATGAAGGCCGCCTGCGCCCCGACGACGCGCCGCGGCGCGGCTGCGCCTGGGGCGTCTTCGCGGCGAATGCGCGCGGGCGACCACGTGCCGCCGTTGGCGAGCGCGCGATACGCGTTGGCCAGTGCCAGCAACGTGACATCGGCGCCGCCAAGCGCGAGCGCGGCGCCGTAGTGATCGGCGTCCTCGGTGAGGGTATCGAAGCCGAGCGCGCGCAGGTCTTCGTGCACGCGCGCGATGCCCACGAGCTCGGCCGTGCGCACGGCCGGCACGTTGAGCGAGCCGGCGAGCGCGGTACGCACGCTCACGCTCCCCTGGAAATCGCGATCGTAGTTCTGCGGCGCGTACACCCCGCGCGCGGTGGCGATGGCGAGCGGGCTGTCGTCCACGAGCGAAGCCGCGGTGAGCAGGCGATCGTCCAGCGCGCGCGCGTAGATGAACGGCTTGAGCGTGGAACCCGCCTGGCGCCGCGCCACCACGCCGTCCACCTCCGGCGCCCGCGACAGCTCGCCGCTGCTGCCGACGTAGGCGAGGACCTCGCCCGTGGCATTGTCGAGCACCACGATCGCGCCGTCTTCCACGTTGCGCGCGGCGAGGTCGGACAGGTGATCGCGCAGCGCGCGCATGGCGTAGGCCTGCACGTCGGCGTCGAGCGTGGTTTCCACGGTGGCGCCCGCCTCGCGCAGGAGCTTGCTCGCAAGATGCGGCGCGGCCGGCGCGCGCGGGCGCGCCCGGTACCCGCCGGCAAGCGCCACCGAGGCGCGCGCGCGAATGGCTTCGCACGGCGCCCCCGACTCCGCGGCGGCCGCCA
>CALFEY010000105.1 GCA_937958295.1 uncultured Pseudomonadota bacterium | reverse complement strand
GACAACGTGCTGCAACGTGCGCTGTCCCCCGACCCGGACCGCCGGCAGGAGGCCATGAGCGAATTCGCGCATGACCTCACCGCGCCCGGGCCGGCGTACTTTCGAAAGGGAACCGTGCCGCTGATCGAGCGCCATCCGCTGCGGTTCTGGCAGGTGCTGTCGGCGGGGCTGCTGTTGGCAGTGCTGGCCCTCGCGGGAATGCTGGTGAGCGTGCAACCCTCAGCCGGCCCCCGCCCCGATCACCGCATTCAGCGTCGCACTCGGCCGCATCACCGCCTCGAGCTTCTTGCTATCGGCCTTGAAGTACCCGCCTATGTCCACGGCCTTGCCTTGCACAGCCGCTAGCTCCGCCACGATCTTCGACTCGTTCTCTGCAAGCGCCTTCGCCAGCGGCGCGAAGTGCGCCGCGAGCGCGGCGTCATCCTTCTGCGCGGCAAGCTCCTGCGCCCAGTACAGCGCGAGATAGAACTGGCTCCCGCGATTGTCGAGCTCGCCGGTCTTGGGCGACGGGGACTTGCGGTTGTCGAGGAGCTTGCCCGTGGCCGCATCGAGGGTCTTGGCGAGGATCTTGGCCTTGTTGTTGCCCGTCTTGATGCCGAGGTCCTCGAGGCTCACGGCAAGGGCTAAGAATTCGCCGAGCGAGTCCCAGCGCAGGTGGTTCTCTTCCACCAGTTGCTGCACGTGCTTGGGCGCGGAGCCGCCGGCTCCCGTTTCGTACATGCCGCCGCCGGCCATCAGCGGCACGATCGACAGCATTTTGGCGCTGGTGCCGAGCTCGAGGATGGGGAAGAGGTCGGTGAGGTAGTCGCGCAGGATGTTGCCCGTCACGGAGATCGTGTCGAGCCCCCGGATCACGCGCTCGAGCGTGTAGCGCATCGCACGCACCTGCGACATGATCTGGATGTCGAGGCCCGCGGTGTCGTAATCCTGCAGGTACGTCTTGACCTTCTTGATGAGCTCGTTCTCGTGCGGGCGGTACGGGTCGAGCCAGAACACCGCCGGCATGCCCGAGTTGCGAGCCCGCGTGACCGCGAGCTTGACCCAGTCGCGAATGGGCGCATCCTTCACCTGGCACATGCGCCAGATGTCGCCTTCCTCCACGTTCTGGCTCAGCAGCACTTCGCCGGTGGCGAGGTCGGTGATGTTCGCCACGCCGGCTTCGGAGATCTCGAAGGTCTTGTCGTGCGAGCCGTACTCTTCCGCCTGCTGCGCCATCAGGCCAACGTTGGGCACGGTGCCCATCGTCTTGGGATCGAACGCGCCATGCGTCTTGGAGAAGTTGATGATCTCCTGGTAGATGCGCGCAAAGGTGCTCTCCGGCATGACGGCCTTGACCTCCTTGAGGCGGCCGTCGGCGCCGTACATCCTGCCCCCGGCGCGGATCATGGCCGGCATCGAGGCGTCGACGATGATGTCGGAGGGCGAGTGGAAATTGGTGATGCCCTTGGCGGAGTCGACCATCGCGAGCTCCGGACGGTGCTCGTGGCAGGCGTGGAGGTCGTTCATGATCTCCTCGCGCTGTGAATCGCTCAGGGTCGCGATCTTGTTGTAGAGGTCGACCATGCCGTTGTTGACGTTGACCCCGAGGCTGTCGAAGAGCTTGCCGTGCTTGTCGAAGGCGTCCTTGTAGAAGATGCGCACGCAGTGGCCGAAGACGATCGGGTGCGAGACCTTCATCATCGTGGCCTTGACGTGCAGCGAGAACATCACGCCATACTTGTGGGCGTCCTCGATCTCGCGCTCGTAGAACTCCAGCAACGCCTTCTTGCTCATGAACATGGAGTCGATGATCTCGCCCGCCAGGAGCGAGACCTTGGGCTTCAGCACCACCGTCTTGCCGCTCTTGGTGACGAGCTCCATCTTCACGTCGCGCGCGCGGTCGAGCGTCATCGACTTCTCGCCGTGATAGAAATCCCCGCCGTGCATGTGCGACACGTGCGTGCGCGACGCCTGCGGCCACTCCTGCATCGAGTGCGGATTCTTGCGGGCGTATTCCTTGACCGCGCGCGGTGCGCGGCGGTCGGAGTTACCCTCGCGCAACACGGGGTTCACGGCCGATCCGATGATCTTGGAGTAGCGCGCCTTGATTGCCTTCTCTTCGTCCGTCTTCGGGTCGTCGGGGTAGTCGGGTATCTTGTAGCCCTTGCCCTGAAGCTCCTTGATCGCGGCCGTGAGCTGCGGCACCGAGGCGCTGATGTTGGGCAGCTTGATGATGTTGGCGTCGGGCTCGAGCGTCTTCTTGCCGAGCTCGCTCAACGTGTCGGGGACGCGCTGCTCCGGCGTGAGGCGGTCGGCAAACTGGGCGAGGATGCGCGCCCCGACCGAGATGTCGCTGGTGTCGACGCGCACGCCGGCAGGCTTGGCGAAGGCGCGTATGATCGGCAGGAAGGCGACGGTCGCCAGCGCCGGCGCCTCGTCGGTGATCGTGTAGATGATGGTCGGATCTGAGCTCATTGCGTTCCTCGTCGAGATATCGTTAGCAGCCCCGCCGTCGCGAAGCGACGTGGGCCAAGCCACCCGATTTTACCGACTTACTCCCGCGGGCGTTAAGGCGCGGCAACATGACGCGCCACCGCCCCCGGAGGGGCGAGCGCGGCGGGCAGGTGGAAGGCCCCGGCCAACGCGTCAGTGCGCGGCCAGCAGCCATGACAGGAACGACGTCGTCAGGCCCGCTCCGCCGTCGGCACCACGCGCGGCAGCGCGATCTCCCCGCCAATGCGCGCCACGCTCCGCGTGATCTCCGCGGCCGCCCCCTTCACGGCCTCGACGTACCGCTCCTGATTCGGCGCAAGCCGAAACAACGGCCCCGAGAGGTTCACGGCCGCAATCACGCCGCCATCACGATTGAACACGGGCGCCGCGACGCCGAAGAGCTCGGGGGACGTCTCCCCTCGTGCAATCGCGTAACCTACACGCCGCACCGTGGCGAGGCGCCGCTCCAGCGCCCCCGCATCCGTCACGGTGCGCGGCGTGAACCGAGGCAACGTTCGCTCGCCGAGCCACTGCGCACGCGCGGCCTCCGGCATGAACGCGAGAACGATCTTCCCGCCCGCAGTGGCGTGCAGCTCGCGTGCAACGCCAATCGGCACCACGAGCTGCAGCGGCTGCGGGCCGACGAAGCGGCAGACGTTGTAGACCTTGTCCGCTTCCCGGACGGCGAGCGTGGCCGTCTCGAGCGTATCGCGCGCAAGTGACTCGAGCGCCGGCGTGGCGACGTCGATCAGGCTGACCTTGTGCGCATCGGGTTGGAAGTAGCGCGATAGCCCGAGTCCGAGCGAGTACAGCTTGGTGCTCGCCTCGTGTGCGACGAGCCCGCGCGCGACCATGGTCCGAACGATCGTCAGCGTGGTGCTCTTGGGCGTCTCGATCGCACGGCTTAGCGCGGACAGTGTCATGCCAGCGCGCTCGCGCGCGAGCAGGTCGAGGATGTCGATGCAGCGCTCGACCGAGCGCACCGTCGACGAGGCGGGCGCTAGGGAAGGCTCGAGCGCGAGGGTGATGTCGCTCATGCGGCGGTCTCAACGCGTGTTGGCTGCGACCGTGAGGATACGCAATGCGCGCTTGTAGCCGGCCTCGTCGACGAACATGCCGTTGGGCGCGACGACGGCACCGCGGCCGGCGGCGACCGAGGCGCGATACGCCTCGACCATGCCCTGTGCGCGCTCGACGTCCGCGGGCCCGAACGTGAACCCGGCATTGATCGTGGCGACCTGGCTCGGATGGATGCAGGAGCGCCCGAAGAAGCCGAGGGCACGGTCGACGCGGCAGGCGCGGCCAAGGCTCTCGAGATCGGCGATGGGCGTGTACACATGCGCGATCGGCGCACCGATGCCGAGGAAGCGCGAGCGCGCGACGAGATACGAGCGCGCGAACAACGTTTCCTGGCGGTCGGGCGTAGCCTCGCCCGCCACGTCGAGGACGTAATCGCCGGCGCCGAAGATGAAGCGCTCGATGCGCGACGACGCGGCCACGATCTCGTCGAGGCGGAAGAGCCCCTGCACGCTTTCCACGAGGGGATGGAGGACGACGCGAGCGCCGTTCGCCTCCGCGCGAGCGAGCACGTCGTCCACGGCGCGCACGAGCGCCGCATCCTCCACCTTGGGCAGGCGCACGCCATCGAGGCGGTCGAGCGGCAATCCGGCGAGATCATCTAGGGCGGCGGCGCCCCCATTGATGCGGACGTACACCTGCGTTGCATCGTCGGCGTCGCGATCCGACAACCACGCCGCGACCGCGTGGCGCGCGGCGACCTTCTCGGCCTGGGGCACCGCATCTTCGAGGTCGAGCACCACCGCATCGGCGCCCCGTGTGGCGACCTTCGCCAGGAGATCGGCGCGATTGCCCGGCGCGTAGAGGTACGAGCGCAACATCGCCTAAATCACGCCGCGCGCGTGGAGGCCTGCGATCTCGTCGGATGACAGGCCGAGCTCTTCGCGGTACACGGCATCGTTGTCCGCACCCAGCGCGCGCCCCGTCGAGCGGATCGAGCCGCGATTCTGGGAGAGACGGAACAGCACGTTCTGCATGCGTAGCGTGCCGAGGTCGGGATCGGGCACCGAGGTGATGGAATCGAGCGCCTTGAACTGCGGATCCGCGAAGATGTCGCGGATGTCGTACACGGGCGCGGCGGCGGCTTCGGCTTCGTCGAAGGCCTGCATCACCGCCGCCCGCGTGCGCGTGCCGATCCAGCCTGCCACGCGAGCGTCGAGCTCCTCGACGTGCTCGTAGCGGCCGCGCGCGCTCTTGAACCACGGCTCGTCGATCACCTCGGGCCAGCCGACGATGCGCATCACGCGGTCGGCGATGGCCTGGGACGAGGTCGACACCGCGATCCAATGGCCGTCGCTCGTCTTGTATGTGTTGCGCGGCGCATTCTTGGCGGAGCGATTGCCGGTGCGTTGCTGCACGTACCCGAGCTGGTCGAAGATCACGGCCTGCGCGCCGAGCACCGTGAGGATCGGCTCGATGAGCGCGACGTCCGCCACCTGGCCGCGACCGGTGCTTGTGCGCGCGTGGATCGCCATCATGGCCGCGAGGGCGGACGAGATGCCGGCGATGCCGTCTGCGAGGCCGAAGGGCGGCAGCGTGGGCGGACCGTCGGGACTGCCCGTGATCGACGCGAAGCCGCTCATGGCTTCGGCGATGGTGCCGAAGCCGGGACGGTTCGAATACGGGCCGAACTGCCCGTAGGCGGTGACGCGCACGAGCACGAGGCGCGGATTGATGCGCGAGAGCTCGTCGTAGCCGAGGCTCCAGCGCTCGAGCGTGCCGGGACGGAAGTTCTCGATGACGACGTCCGCATCGGCCACCAGGCGGCGAAACAACGCCTGGCCTTCGGGCGAGCCCAGGTACAAGGTGATCGCGCGCTTGTTGCGGCCGATGAGCTTCCACCACAGCGGAATGTTGCCCTTGGCCTTGCCGTGGCTGCGGGCAGGGTCTCCCTTGGGATGCTCGATCTTGAGCACGTCGGCGCCGAAATCGCCGAGCAGCATCGCCGCCAGCGGGCCGGCGAAGAGGGTCGAGGCATCGATGACCTTCAGTCCCGCGAGCGGTCCCTCCGGGGTCACGTGGCGCCTCCGATGCGCAGCGGCTGCGCGGCGAGGCGAGCCATGTACTGGCATCCGTACACGTCGTCGTCGCCGAAAGCGCCGGAGGGTGACTTGCGCGGAAACGAGATCTTGATCGTCAGCGCATCGCGCAGATGGAAGAGGCGCACCGACGCCTCCGGGACGTCGTAGAGCGTTGCGATAAACGCCGGCGCAAGCACGCCGACACCCGCCGCCTGGTCGAAGCTCGCCGTATCGTCGAACAGCACGTCGAGGGTGAGCATGAAGGGTCCGGCGTTCTTGGACCGCACGAGCCGCGCGAGATCACCAAGCCGCATCGTCGTACTCCGCCGTGATCGTGCGCGGCCCGGCGATGCGGAACGGCGCCACCGGATCGTCGAGGGTCACGAGATGGTTGACCGACCATTCGTACACCGGCCCGCCGTCGAACACCGCGGGCGAGAAAGGAATGGCGAGGTTGCTCACGAAGCCCTCCCAGCCCGACACGGGATGATGCAACACGGTGTGCACCGCCACCGCGACGGCGGCGCGCGCACGCGCCTGCTCGCCGGCCACGACTTCGTAGACGATGCCCACCGTATGCGTCATGCCCGCGGAGGGCTGCCCATCGGCCGCGCCATAGCGCCGCACGCAGAGGCGGAAGTCCTTGCCGTGGACCATGCCAAGGCTCTCTTCGCACTTGCGCACGATCTGCGTTTGGCTGGTGCTGAGGAAGGTGTCGAGGTCGGCCAGCAGGATGGGATCGCTGACGCCGGCAATGGCGATCGAGCGATAGCCGATGAAGCGGCTGCCCTCGACACGTACTTCGTAGCGGTCGGCCGGGATGAAGCGAGAGCCTTCGACGCGCACGCGGCCACCGCCGATCTCGCGATAGACGGATTGCGTCGTGTCGATGGTGCCGCCGGGCTCGTGGATCTGGTAGGGATCCGCATTCTCGTAGTAGCCGTGGGCACGCACGGAAAGCTCCGTGCAGGCCATGGCGGGATTGGGGAGCTCGACGGTGAAGGCGTCGTCGGCGTACGTGGCGATGATGCAGTCCGGATGTACGCGCTTGACCGCCGCCGCCGCACCGCACTCGAGCACCTTGCCTGCGTGCCATGCGGGGCCGGGCGCCACGCCGAGGCGCGTCGCCAAGGCGGCGAAGATCGCGGCATCGCTCGAGCGGCCGGCGATCACCACGTTTGCGCCGGCGTCGAAGGCGCGGCGGTACGGCTCAGGGCCGATCTGCGCGACGAGGTGCGCGCTGCTGTCGATCGTCGCCTCGTCGAGCTCGGGCACGCCGGGCATGGCGCGCACGCGTCCCGCGCGTAGGGCGTCGCGCATCCACTCGCGCGAGAGCTCGCTGTGGATCACGGCAAGCTTGATGTCGAGCTTGTGCTCGGTCGCGATCTCGTGCACGAGGCGCACCGCGACGCGCAACTGCTCGTCGCCACCCGCGTTGATGGCGGAGCCGACGGCTACGGGAATGTCGGCCGCACGCCCCGCCCGCAGGATGCAGTCGAGGTCGCGCTTCGTTGCATCCACTGCACGCGAGAGTTGTCCGGAGCCCAGGAAGTGGGGCCCGGGATCGGAAGAGCCGGCGTCGCAGCCGATCGCTTGGGCGCCGAGCTCGATGCCGCGCAACAGCGACCGCTCGGAAAAGCCGGTGCCGAGCATCCCCGTGGCCGAGAGCACGCACGGCGCGCGCGGCGCGGCGGTGGCGCTCACCGGCTGCCGCCCTCGCGCGGGAACGACGCGTGATTGGCAAGCCACCAGCGCGCGACGTCGGCGCGGCGCACGAACGACACGCCACCCTTCTCCTGCGCATAGACGATGAAGTCGCGCAGCGCGGAGGCACGCGCGGCCTGGCCGATCCAGCGCGGGTGGAGGCCGATCGACATCATGCGGGGAAACGTCGCGCCTTCTTCCCAGTAGTAGTCGAGGGCGCGCTTCAGCAGGCTGAGGAAGCCGTCGGGATCGCCGAAATGCGCGGTGCTGAAGCGCCCGTCGTTGTACGTCATGCTGTACGGGATGACCAGGTGCTGCTTGCCCTTGACGTTGGCGAAGTAGGGCAGGTCGTCGTTGTAGGCATCGCTGTCGTAAAGAAAGCCGGCCTCCACGAGCAGCTCGCGCGTGTTGACGCTGGCGCCGTAGCGGCTGTACCAGCCCTCGGGCTTGACCCCGCACACCTTCTGGAAAAGGTCCACGGCCTTGGCGATGTGATCGGCTTCCTGCTCGCGCGACATCGTCCACTGCTCGCTCCAGCGCCATCCGTGCGAGCAGATCTCGTGGCCGGACTCGACCATCCATCGCGCGGCTTCGGGATTACAGGCCAGCGCGACGGCGGCAGCGTAAGCCGTGCACTTGACGCCGAGGTCGTCGAACATCCGCAGCAGGCGCTGCACGCCGGCGCGGCTGCCGTACTCGAACACCGATTCCATCGAGAGGTTGCGCGTGCCGGCGGGGAACGAGCGCGGCGTTTCGCCGCTGTTCTCGTTGGCACCGTCGCCGGCGGCGAACGTGCGCTCGCTGCCTTCCTCGTAGTTGAGGCAGAGGCTCACGACGACGCGCTCGCCGTTGGGCCAGCGCACCTTGGGCAGGTGGCGGCCGTAGCCGACGAGGTCTCGCGGGGGGCCGACCTCGGGGTCGGGCCAGTAGTTGCTGTCAGGCATGCGTGGTCTCCGCGGCCGGCTGGGGCAGCGATTCGAGGTAGGCGAGCACGGCGCTCGAGGGCACGACGTCGCCCAGTTGCCGGTCGATGTCCATCAGGTTGACTTCGTGGGAAATGCGCACGCGATCGAACACGCCGTCGCGCGGCACGATCGTGCGAAAGTTGTGCGACATGCTGTCGATGGCCGTCGCGCGGATGCAGTTGCTGGTCGAGCCGCCAACAATCACCACGGTGTCGATCCGCGCCGCGATGAGGTGGTCGAGCAGCGGCGTGGCGTGAAAGCCGCTCTGCTTGTGCTTGGTCATCACGATGTCCTGCGGGTGCGGCGCGATCTCCGGCACGATCTCCGCGCCCTTGGTGCCTTCGAGGTACCAACCCTCGATGTTCAACACGCCGCGCTTCAGCCGCTTGATGCCCATGTCGACGCCGTCGCGCCGCGCCACCGCGCGCGTATAGAACACCGGGTGCTTGCCGGCGCGAAACGCCTCGGCCAGGGCCTTGATCACCGCGATGGCCGGGCGGCCCGTCGGGCATGCCGAGGGATACTCGTTGCGGTCATCGGGGCCGGTCGGGCCGACCATGTAGTTCTGGGCGTCGATGATCACGAGCGCCGGGCGCTCACCGAAGCCGATCTTCTTGCCCATGCCGGCCTTGCGCAACTGGGCGACCTCGGCCTCGGACATGAGGTGGCTCATCGATGCGAAGAAGTCCTCGCCTTGCGTGTTCATCCCGCCTCCATCACATCTTGCAAAGCTGGTACTGGTCGAACTTCACGTCGCCGCCGAGCTGCTTGACCGCCGCGTCGAGCAGCGTCGAGTCGAAGATGCGGCTGGGCTCGGGCAGCTTGTCGACCTGCTTGGTCTGCAGGAAGTACTGTCCCTGCCCCGCGAGCATCTTGGCCGCGTCCACGCGTCCATTGGGATCGACCTGGGGCCACGTGATGCGCTTGTCGTAGATCGCCTCCAGCACCGGGATCTCGACCCTCGTGTACTTGGCCACGATGGCGATGACCTCCTTGCGGTTCTGGGGGCTCTGCGCGAAGCGCACGCCTTCGACGTAGGCCATGAGCCAGCGCGTGGCGAGGTCGCGCTTGTCCATGAACTGCTTGCCGAAGAACATCATCCCGATGTTGTCGCCCGGCACGATGTTCACCACCGGCTCCAGGATCTTGACCTTGCCTTCCATCACGCCCTTCGTGAGCAGCGGCTCGGGCAGGTAGCCCGCATCGACGGAGCCTGAGCTCAGCGCAGCGAGAAGCTCGGGATAGCCCATCGCCACGATACGCACGTCGGCGCGCGTCATCTTGTTCTCGGCCAGCGCGCGGCCCGCCCAGTAGTCGGTGGCGCTGCCCGGCGCATTGATGCCGATGGTCTTGCCCTTGAGGTCGGCGAACTTGCGGATGCCCGCATCGTAGTTCTTGGTGCTGACCGACAGGCAGTTGTCCGACGAGCACGTGTACGTGAGGCGGTCGACGACACCCACGACCGAGAGGCCGCTGTTGAGTGCATTGAAGTAGCCGGGCCCGTTGGACGAGCGTCCCCAATCATAGCTGCCGCGCGCGACGATGGGCAGCGAGGCGACGAGATCGACGCTGTCGATCTGGTTCTCGATGCCGTACTTGGCAAAGATCCCCTTGTCGATCGCCGAATACAGGTGCGCGTAGGCGAGGAGCGGCGTGAGCGTGCCCTTGACGACGTCGAGCTTGCCGGTCTGCGCATACGGCGCATTGATCATGCCGGTGCCCACCGCGGCGGCGGCTGCGGCGCTCCTGAGGATCGTTCGCCGCTTGCTACCACGCGGGGTCAACGGGGCAGCGGTGGCACCTCGGTTCTTCGCTTCGTTCATGGCCTCTTCCTCATTTGGTGAGTTCGACACCTTCGTCCCACGACAGCAGTCGTCGCTGGACCTCGAGCAGCACGTACGAGAGGATCACGCCCACCGCGGAAATCGCCACGATGTTCGCGTACATCTCGTCGATCCGGTAGATCTGCCAGGAGCGCCAGATCTCGGCGCCCACGCCGTTGCTCGCGGCCACGAACTCCGCGGCGACTTCGCCGGTGAGCGCGAGTCCGAGCGACAGGCGCAGGCCGGCGAACATCACGGGCAGCGAAGCGGGCAGGGCGATCTTGGTCATCACCTGCAGCCGCGAGGCACCGATGTTGCGGGCCATCGCGGGCAGGTTGGGGTCGAGGCCACGCACGCCGGCGTAGGTGGTCACGACGGCGGGGAAGAAGCAGATCAATGCGGTGATCGCCACGATCGGCGGCGAGCCCAGCCCGAAGATCACGAGGAACAGCGGCAGGATCGCGATCCGCGGAATCGGATAGATGATGGTGATGATGGGATCGAGCACCAGCCGCACCGCCTTGATCCAGCCCATCATCAAGCCGAAGAACACGCCCGGCACCGCGCCGAGCAGGAACCCGAGCAGGAAGCGCTGCAGGCTCACGGCCATGTTCGGCCCCATCTGACCCGTGACGATGAGCTCCCACAGCTTGGCGAGCACGCGTGTGGGCGGCGGAAAGAACGAGCGGTCGATCACGTCCGTGACGGCTGCGATCTGCCACAGCGCGAGAGCCCCCGCGACCGGCGCCGTGGCGATGAGCATGCGCATGCCGCGCGCGCGCCACGCGCCGGTGGCGTCGGGCGCCACTGCGGCCGGTAGCGAGGGCGCCGGCGTGTTCATGTCTCGAGCTCCGCGCGCGCCGCTTCACCCCGCAGGAGGTCCCAGATGTGCTCCTCGAGATCCTGGAAGCGCGCCGTGCGCACGATGTGCGGATCGCGTGGGCGCGGAAACTCTACTTCGATGAGGGCCTTGATCCGTCCCGGGCGCGCGCTCATCACCGCGATGCGATCGCCGAGCAGGAGCGCCTCCTCGATGCTGTGCGTGACGAAGATCACCGTCTTGTGCAGGTCCTGCGTCAGCATGAGCACCTGCTCCTGCAGGATGCGGCGTGTCTGCGCATCGACGGCCGCGAAGGGCTCGTCCATCAGGAGGATGCGGGGATCGGCCACGAGTGCGCGCGCGATGCCGGCGCGCTGCCGCATGCCGCCTGAAAGCTGGCGTGGGAAGTACGCTGCGAAGTCCGCGATGCCGAGGAGCTTGAGCGCCTCGACCGCGCGCTCGCGTCGCTCCGCGCGCGGCACACCGCGCAGCTCCAGACTCAGCGCGACGTTGTCGTCGATGCGCCGCCACGGGATCAGCGTGGGCTCCTGCCACACCATCACCGACTCGAGGCCGTCCCGCCTTTCCTGCGTGTCCAGCGTCACGCGACCGCTGTGGGCCGCAAGGAGACCGCTCACGACCTTGAGCAGCGTGGACTTGCCGCAGCCGCTAGGGCCCAACAGGCAGAGAAACTCACCGCGCTCGACGGTGAGCGAGACATCGTCCACCGCAACGAGCTTCCGGGGTCCGTTTCCGAACGCCACGGTGACGTGGTCGATGGTCAGCAGCGGCACTCGCGCGGTCCTAGAGGTGTTCAGATATATGAACGTGATTTACTACATTGAACACGGATGGTAGGCTAGTGTCAATGCCAGTCCAGATCCAACCGCTTCCCGGACATGTCACGGTCGTGCGCATCGCGCGCGCCGGAGGTCCTGAGGTCCTCGAGGTCGTCGAGCGGCGGATGCCGATCCCCGGCCCCGATGAAGTTCTGATCGCGGTCGCCGCCGCCGGCATCAACAACGCCGACGCCCTGCAGCGCAGCGGCTTCTACGTGTCGTCCATCGTGCGTCCGGACGTGCCGGGTCTCGAGGTGTCGGGGGTGGTGCGTGCGACGGGGGCAGATGTGCGTGATGTTGCTGTGGGCGATCGCGTGTGCGCGCTGGTGAACGGCGGCGGCTACGCCTCGCATTGCATCGCTCCTGCCGGGCAGGTGTTGCCTGCGCCGGCATCGATGCCGCTCGCGCATGCCGCCGGCCTGCCCGAAGGCCTCTTCACCGCCTACAGCAACCTCTACGACTTCGGCCGTCTCGAGGCGGGGCAGACACTGCTGATCCACGGGGGCGCGAGCGGGCTCGGCACGCTGGCGATCCAGCTCGCCAACGCCCGCGGCGCCCGCGTATTGACCACTGCGGGAACGGACGCGCGCTGCGCCGCGTGTCTGAGCCTGGGCGCTGAGGCTGCGATCAACCATCGCACGCAGGACTTCGTCGTGGAGATCGATCGATTGACCGGTGGGCGCGGTGTCGACGTGGTGCTGGACATGGTCGGTGGGTCCTACGTGATGCGCAACGTGCGTTGCCTCGCGCGCGGCGGGCGGATCGTGAATGTCGCCTACCAGGAGGGGGCGCAGGTAGACGTGGATTTCGCCGAGCTGCAGCGCCGGGATGGCGCGTTTGTCGCGACGATGCTGCGCCCCAAATCTGCGGGCGAGAAGGCGCGGATCGCGGTCGCACTGCGCGAGCGCGTATGGCAATTGCTCGATGCGGGCCGCATCCGGCCGGTGATCGCGGGCGAGTTCGCCCTGCGCGACGCGGCAGTCGCGCATCGCGCGTTCGAGGATGAGCGGCCCTTGGGCAAGCTGCTGCTCGTCGCCGAGCCAGCGATGACTTGAATGACGACGCCGAATGGCCGCGCGGAGTGGGCCATGGTCGTTTCCGGCATAGGTTGACGCCGACCCCGCCCGAAAGCCCATGCCACCCACGCCCGCGAACCTCGACGGCGCGCCTCCGCGCATGGATGCGGTGCCCGCGCTGGGAGCGCACACCGAACCGATCCTGCGCGACCTGGGCTTCGACGCGCCAACGATTGCCTGCTGGCGCCGCGAAGGCGTGATCCAAGCCAAGCAGCTACGGCACGCGTGCGGCGGTCCTGTCCGTGATTGCGGGGATCTGAACGATATTCAGCGTGCTGTCACCGTCGCCGCCGCGGCTTCCCGCGCGCCGCCGGCGCCAGGTCTTGGGCGAAGCGTCGCGCGAGATCCTCTGCCTCGTGTGGATCGGCGATATCGGGGACGAGCTCGTAGTGGTCGAGCATCTGTCGCAGCACGGCCGGATCGCGGAACGCGACCAGGTCCTCCCGGATCTGCCGGATGGCGAGTTTCAGTTGCTTGACGCTCGAGCTCAGGTGCTGGTCGACCATGACCGGGGTCAGCATGGCGCCGGAGAGCACGCCGGTCCTGTACAGGAAGGGCTCGATATGATGCGCGAGCTCGGCTTCGAGATCCGCAAGCTGTTCGCGCAAAACTTTGTTGTAGTGCGCGAGGCGCTTCGCCGGCACCGATGACAGGTACGCAGCGTCGATCTGCTCGATCTCCAGCTGCAGGCCCAGCAAGGTCAGGAGATCGCCCCCGTCGTAGGCCTGATTGACCCGCTGCATGAGCAGGGTCTTGCGTCGGCGCGCGTCGGGGTCCTGCTCGCGGTCCGGGTGCAGCGCGCTGGCGAGCTTGCGATAGATGTCGCGCAGCGACTGGCTGACTTCTTTCGCGGCCTGCTCGCGCCTGCCTTGGGCAGCGCTCGGCTTTGCGTCGTCGTGGTCGGCGTCTGGGCCATCACGCCCGCCGCGGCGATCGCCCGCCGCGCGCTCGTCCATGGCGGCGCTTTCCTCCGCCTTGCGGCGGGCGTGCTCGAGCAGCTCCTCGGTGGTGGTCGCGCCATGATCGTCGCCCACGTCGAGACCGAAGACATCGTTCAGCAACGACTGTGCCAGTTCCATTTCCGACTTCCGCTTCTCCTCGCGCGACACGTCGCTGTACTTGTCGTGCAACGCGACGAGCGCGTCGTCGTCGCTTTCCTCGAGCAATCCGGCCACGAGATCGAGCAACAGGTTCGAGAGCTTGGCACGCTGCGTCCGGCCGAAGCGTCGGCTATCCGCCGGCCGGCTCAGCTGGTCGTCGATCAGCGCGACCAGCCTGCGCTGGTGCGCCTGCAACTGCACGCGCAACGGCTCGATCTCGTCGACCACCCGCTTGTTGTAGCGCTGCTCGTAGTCCTGCCACAGCTTCAGCGCCTCGCGCTTGGTTGCGAGCTTGGCCACCAGTTCCTGGAAGGTCCGTTCGGCCTTCGTCGCCGGCTTCGCGCGTGCGAGCGTGCGGACCAGGGGCGCGTCCTGGTCCAGGGTGCGATCGAGCGGGTCAACAGGGATCGGTCGGGGCATCGGGTCGGCGGAGGGTCGTCACGCAACGTTTCGACTGAGATCGAACGGAGTTCAGCGCATGGCGCGTGATGCGCGACCTGTTGCCCGGTCACGCGCGGACGTCACTCTACCGCGACTTGGTTCGGCCCATCTTCTTCCTCTCTCTTCACGGCCCGGGCCGCGAGGTCCTCCTGCAGGCGATCGGCCCGTCCTTGGACCCGCACACGAGCCGCATCGCGCGCTCCGGAAAGAACTCGAAGTCGATCGATGGCTCGCTTAGAGCGCGTCCAGCACCTGCACGGCGAGGCCGACGCGGAATGCGGTGGTGGCGAGCAGTGTGTCCATCACAACGTGGCGGCCGAGCATGATGAGCAGCGGAAGCGCGAGCGAAACCCGCGCGAGCGCACCGAGCAACACCAGGGCGGCCGCGAGCCTCGACCCGCGTCGCCAGCCCTGGATGGGGAATCGAAGCGACTACGCCGGACCCGCCGCCATCGTCCGCGGTGCAGCCCGCGCTATCCTGCAACTGTCGCCCTCACGCCCGGACGCTCATGTCCACCCCTCCGCTTGAACGCGCGCCACGGGCGTGGAAGCCGTCGCCGGCCACGCGACGCTCGGGCTGGACGAGGCCACGCCCAACAACCGCTTCGCGGCGGCCGTCACGCAGACGCGGGCGCAGGGGCTGATCCTGGTGCGCCTGCTCGGCGTGGACACGCGCACGCAAGTGCGCACCACGATGGCGCCCGGCGGGATGGGTGAGGACACGATCCCTGGGGACGCGACCCGTGGAGCGGGAGACGGCCGGCTTCGCCGACCTGATCCTCGCGGAGCGGCTCGCGCGCGACATCATCGCGCGCAAGTAGGGATGGCGGCAGCCTACCAGCCCTCGGGCAATTGCACGCCGAGCGACTGCGCGACCTTCCGAATATCCCCGAGCGTGTGGTCGTTGAGCGGGATGCCCTCGCGCCCGTAGCGCGCGGCGAACTCGGCTTCCATCTCGCCCGGCACGTAGAGCCGGTCCACGCCGGGCGCGCGGCGCGCGCCGTGGATCTCGCGCACGATGCCGTCCACCCGCGACTTGAAGCGCACCGTGTCCTCGAATGCTGCAACGTCGAGCGCCAGGAAGAACTGGCCATCGCGCCCGGCATTCGCGCCGTCCTTCATGTTGCCGATCTCGAGGCCGTAGCCCGATCCGCCGAGGAGCGAGCTCAGGATCCCGGTGACGAGCGCCAGACCCACGCCCTTGTGCTCGCCGATGGGACGGATGAGGCCCACCAGCGCCTTGGCGGTGTCGGTGGTGGGCACGCCGTCGACGTCCAGCGCCCAGCCATCGGGCAGCGCGTAGCCCTTCTGGTGGTAGATGCGCATCTTGCCGTGCGCGGTGGCGCCGAACGCGATGTCGAGCACGATGGGCCCCTCGTCGCCGCCGGGGATGGCCACGCCGAGCGGGTTGATGCCGATGATCTTGTCGGCGCCGCCCAGTGGCGCCATGGTGGGGATCGCTTCGGTCATCGCGATGCCGATCATGTTGCTCGGCAGCGCCATGCACGCGTACCAATCCATGGCGCCGCAGTGATTGGTGTTGCGCAATGCCGCCGCGGCGATGCCCGTGGTGACCGCGCGCTCGATCACGTGGCGCATCGCGAAGGCGCCGCCGACCTGCCCCATGCTGTTCCCGCCGTCGATTACCGCGATGGCGCCGCGCTCGCGCACCACGGCGGGCTTGCCGTGCGGATCCACGCCTTCGTGGGTGAGCTTGCCCACGTAGTCGGGCACGCGCAGCACGCCGTGCGAATGGATGCCGCGCAGGTCGGCATGCACGAGCGACTCGGCCAGTAGCGTGGCGTCGGCGTCGTTCATGTCGCAGGCGCGGAAGATCGACGCGACGACCGCCGTGAGCTCGGCGGCGGCCACGCGCCGCTCGCCATCGGCACCGGGATAGAGCGCCATGGTTACTGGATCGCCTGGACCTTGGTGTACTGGTCCGGCGTCCACGGGAGGTTGGCGCCCTTGAGCACGGGCTCCATCGCTGCGCGGAAGGGGGCACGGTCGACCTTGATCACGTTGGCACCGTACTTAGTCGCGAAGTCCGAGGCGAGCTGCGCTTCGCTCGCCCGGATGTCCTCGGTGCACCTGGCGGCAGCTTCGGCGAAGACGTCGGAGAAGATCTTCTGGTCGGCGGGGGTGAGCTTCTTCCACACGGTGGGCGACACGAGGGTGATGAGGCTGTCGGTCATGTGGCCGGTCAGGGAAATGTTCTTGTTCACCTCGTAGAACTTCTTGGCGAGGATCGTGGGCAGCGGGTTCTCCTGGCCGTCCACCGTGCCGTTCTGCAGCGCGAGGTACACCTCGGCAAAGGCGATCGGCGTGGGGTTGGCGCCCACCGCCCGCGGGAACAGCGTGTACATCGGCGCGTCGGGCGTGCGGAACTTCATGCCCTTCATGTCGGCCGGCGTGCGGACCGGCTTGTTGGACGTGACGTGCCGCTCGCCGTAGTAGGTGAGGGCCAGCACCGGGTTGCCGGTCTTGGCGGTGTAGGCGCCTTTCACTTCCTTGTAGAACGGGCTATCGCGGAATTTTGCCCAGTGCGCGTAGTCGCGGAACATGAATGGCGCGCTGGCCAGCGCCATCGGGCCGTAGTCGCGCGCGGCGTAGAAGCTGCCGGTGTAGGTGAGGTCGACGGTGCCGAGCGCCAGGCCCTGGTAGAGGTCCTGCTCCTTGCCGAGCGTGCTCGACGGGAACACCTGGATATCCCAGCGCCCGTTGCTGCGCTTCTTGATCTCGTCGGCGGCCCACAGCGCCCACTTGTGATACGGCTCGGTGGTCTCGTACACATGGCCGAACTTGAGCGTGTCGGCGGCGGCGATCGGAGCGATGGCCAGGGCGAGCACGGCGAAGAGCTTGCGAAACATGATTCCTCCTGGAGGGTGTAGTTCGAGGCTGGTGACGGCGCCCCTTCGAACCTATAATACCACCTGTCATACCAGAAAAAGCGAGAAGATCTCGCCATGTCCGAACCCCTTCGTTCCGCCCCGGGCGCCCGCCGCTACGAGGAGATCGTGCGCGCGCTGGAGGATGCGATGCTCGCCGGCGAGTTCGCCGCAGGCGATCGTCTGCCGTCGGAGCGCGAGCTCATGGTCCGTTTCGCCGCGGGCCGCGGTAGCGTGCGCGAGGCGCTGTTCGCCTTACGCAAGATGGGCCTCGTGGAGCTCTCGCCGGGCGAGCGCGCCCATGTGACGCGTCCGAGCGCGCGCAACCTCGTGCGCGAGCTGTCGGGGGCGGCGCGGCAGCTTCTCGCCGATCCCGAAGGTATCCGCCAGTTCCAGCACGCACGCCGTCTCTTCGAGTGCGCGCTGGCACGGGAGGCCGCAGCGGTGGCCACGGACGAAGGCATCGCCGCCCTGCGCGTGGCCTTCGAGGCCAATCGCGACGCCCCCACGCTGCAGCACGCGGTCGATGCCGACATCGAGTTCCACTATCGCATCGCCCACATGTCCGGCAATCCCGTGCTCACCGCGCTGCATTCCGCCCTCGGCGAGTGGCTGCGGGAGCAGAGAACCACGTCGGTGCAGGTCTCGGGCGCGCGGCCCGACGCCACCGCCGCGCACAAGCGCATCCTCGATGCCGTGGCAGCGCGCGACCCCGATCGCGCGGAGCGCGCGATGCGCGCGCACCTGGAAGAGGTAGAGGCCTACTACTGGCGGGCCACGCCGGCCAAGACCGCGCAACCGATCACGAGGCGCGGCCGCCGCTAGCTAGCGCTCACCGCGTGTCCACATGGCCCGTGACCTCGATGTCCACGGGCACCCCGTCGATGCTCACGGGCAGGTCCACCCCTGCCGCCGGCGGGGCGCGCAGGTTTACCTTCAACGCATAGCCGTCCGCGTGCCGGGTGATGCCCACGCCTACGACGTCGGCGAGGCGCGCGAACGTCGTCAGCGCGCCGGCCTTCGCAGCTCTTGCCTCGTTGAGGGTTGATGCCACAGGCGCGCCTCTACCTTCGGGAAAGGAACCGCGAAGACTATACGCCGCTAGAATGCGAGATCGCCTTTCAGCGCAGCCAGCACCGCGCGGATCGGGCTCGCATAGGTGAGGCCCTTGCCGTTGGACCCGCCCTGGTCGCCGCCCGCGAAGAGCAGCGCGACGCCGCGCCCCTCCGCGTCGACGATGAGCGAGCCGCTGTCGCCGCCCGCGCTGAACGCGTCGGGGCCGGCGCCCTCGATCTCGATCTGGTCGTCGAAGCGAAGGTCGCCGATGTCGTAGCCCACCACGAGGTTGTCGAGCTCGAAGGCGGTGACCTTGCCGTGGGTCACGCCCGTGGTGCGGCCGAGCTTGTGTACCGCGGTGCCTTCGTCGAGGAAGGCCGGGCCCTGCCCGGTGAGCGTCCCGATACCCTTGATCGCGCTCAGGTTCGTGCCGAGACTGGGGTTGATCGAGGCGAGCGCGGCATCGACGAGATTGGCGCCGCTCTTCTTCAACCGCACGAAGCCCGCGAGCTTGCCCACGACATCCGCGGGACGCGTGCCGCCGTCGAAGGTGCCGCGTTGCAGGATCGCGTCGCCGGCCTTCGCGTCGTTCTCGTTGGCGAGCACGTGATTGTTCGACAGGATGAGGAGGGCAGCGTCGGCCCGGCGGGTGACGAAGCAGCCGAGCGTGCCGGCGGTGATTTTGAAGTGGCCGATCGACGTGCCGATGCGCAGCGGCCGCACGTTCTTGCGATTCCACGGCACGACCCGCTTGGCGAGGCGACCGATGTAGCGCACGTCGGCCTCGCCCCTGGCCTGCCGCACGATCGCCGCCACCTGCGGGCTGTCGACGAGCTCTGGACGCTGCACGCGCACCGCGAGCTGGAAATCGCGCCGGCTGTTGCGCGTGATGCCCAGCGCCACCACGCGTCGCGGGCCGGCGAGGTTGCCCATGGACTGGGCGGAGAGCGCGAGGGTTGCGCGGCGCACGGCCTCCTGCGAAAGCGGCGCCACCAGCTTGGCCTGCACGCTGGCCTTCAGGTTCCGCACGGAGTCGAGCTGCATGGAGGTCTCCTTGGCGCGACGGGGGAAGGCGTTGCCGAACGATGCTCGAACGGCCTCATGCTAGCGCCGCGGGATGCCGCGGTCCAAAGGAGTATGCCGCGCCCCGGCCTCACGGCGCTCCCAGCAGGAGATAGAGGCTGTATGCCCCGCTGTTGCCGAGTCCCACCCCGAGGTAGCCAGGCCCCGCGAAGGTCTGCGCCCCCAGGAACAGCGACCCCGACCACAGGGCGTTCGGGGCCGGCAGCCCGTCGACGCGATCGCGGATCGTGGCCACCTCGGCCGACGCGCCCGCGAACACGCCCGCACCCAGGAGGTCGGGCAGTGCGAACACGCGCCGGTAGTACATGGCCCGGCCGAAGGCAAACTCGCGTCCCGAGAACTGATCGATGCGAAAGCCGGACAGCCGCAGCGGCCCGCCGAGCGTGAACGACTCGTAGGCTGGCATGCCGGTGCCGAAGTCGGTCCCCCCGCTGGCCGTGAAGCTGAACGTGTTCTCGCCGAACGATACGACATATGACCCGCTGCCCTGCAGCTTCTGGTAGTCCACGGCGGAGCCGAGCGCGCTGGTGGCGCCGTAGTAGCTCAGCCGCGCGCCGTAGCCGCTTTGCGAGAACCACGCGTGGTCGTACTGGTCGACCACGAGCCCCGCATGCACGCCGGCGGTGAGCTCCTTCACCGAGGGAAGCACCGGGTCGCCGGTGTCCACGCGCGCATTCACGTGCGTCCATTGCGGGCCTACGCGGAGCTCGCCGTAGGTGCCGAGCGTAAGCCCCAGGTCCGCGCCGGCACGCGCACTCGTCATGAGGTAGGTGGCGATCTTGTCGTTGCCGTCGAAGATGCCTCGCGTGGTGCGGCCGGCGACTGCGTAGAGCGAGCCGAACCACTGTCCCGTGGCGGACAGTGGCTGGTACCACTCGCCGAAAAGATGTGTGTCCTCACCGATCTGCGCCTCCACGAGGAGCTCCCCACCCAGGCGGTTGATCCACGACTTGCGGTACTGCGCGAGAAGGTTGAAGGAGTTGTCGCCCTGAAAATCGCTCTCGAGTCCCAGGCCGAAGCGCAGGTAGTCGGGTCCCCAGAACTTCTCCGTGGGCGAGATCACCATCGTGCGCGGCCCGTTATCGCCCACGATGCGGTAGCTGATGCCTTCGAAGTCGCCGCGGCCGTAAATGCGCCGCAGGTCCTCACCGATCTCCTTCTCCGAAAGCGGCTCTCCGGGCTTGCTGCGCACCAGCGCGCGCACAACCTCCGGATTGGTGCGCCCGAGGCCGTCGATGCGGATCTCCGCGACGGTGCCGAGCTCCGCCGTCTTCGCGGTCTGCCGCGCGCGGAAGGCGGCGTACTGTTCCGGCGGGAGGCTGTACGGCGCGAGCCGGTCGGCGACCTTGCGAGCAGCGTCCTCGCCGATCTTGATCGCGTCCCTGGACCGGTTGAAGCTCGCCGCCGAGATGTCGCCTAGGTCCGGCTCGATCAGCACGTCACGGGGGCCTAGGCTCTTGAGCTGCGTGTCGACCGTGCTCTTGCCCAGGAAGTTGACGAGCTGCAGCGACACCGCCAGCGCGGAGGTGAGCTCCGCGCGGGTCATGGGCGGGGTGGAGATGTTCACCGCGATCACGACGTCGCCGCACAGGGCGCGCGCCTGGTCGATCGGCAGGTTGTTGGAGATGCCGCCGTCGACCAGCAGCTTGCCGTCGATCTCCACGGGGGCGAGGGCACCGGGCACGGACATGCTGGCGCGCATGGCCTGCGCCACGTTGCCGCGGTCGAGCACCACGAGGTCGCCGTTCTCGATGTTGGTGGCCATCGCCTCGAAGGGAATCGGCAGGTCGAGGAAGTTGTTCACGCCCATCGCAGGCTGCGCGAGCACGCGAAAGAACGCCTCGATCGATACGCCGGCGATCACGCCCTTGGGCAATGCGAGCGAGCCGTCCTTGAGGCCGAACTCGGGGGCGAAGAGCGTCTTGAAGTCGTCGCCCTTGCGGCGCATCGAGATCTCCTGCCGCGGCGGGTTGTCGCGGAAGAGCTCGTCCCAGTCGGCGGACAGCACGAGCTCCTCGAGGCGCAGCGGCGGCGTGCCTACCGCGAACGTGCCGCCCACGATCGCGCCCATGCTGGTCCCGGTGACGCAGCTGATCGGCACGCGCAGCTCCTCCAGTACCTTCAGGACGCCCACGTGCGCGACGCCGCGTGCCCCGCCGCCCGACAGGGCGAGGGCGATGCGGGGACGACCGGGCGCACTGGCATCGGCGGCATGCGCGAGCGATGGCGCGACGGCGAGGGCGCAGGCGAGCGCGGCGATGAACAGCGGATGCCGGCGAAGCGCCGGCGTGGGGGGCGTGGGGGGCATGGCGAGCTCCGGCGGAAGCGATCGTGCCAACCGCGCGATCGCCCACGCGGGCAAGCATAGCCTCCTGCCGCGACCGGGGTTCTTGTAGGACATCATCACCTTGACGAATCCCCGGGTTCGCCCGCAGCATCCCTCCCTCGTTTACTGCCCGGGAAGGATCGTCATGCCGAAGTCACCGCTTGCCTGCCGTACCGCGATACTGATGATCGCGTTGGGGGGAGGGCTCGCCACGGCGCAGCCGCTGCCGGTGGTGGGGCCGATGCCCGGCACGTGCACGGTGGTGCGCAACGACTACGGCGGTTTCTCCGTTACCGGCGCGAGCGTCTTCGGCAATCAGATCGTGTCCTTCCAGCCGGACGCGGCGATCCAGATGGGATCGCTGGCGGGCAACGCCGCCTCGGCGTTCCAGATCGACTGCGACGGGGTGAATATCGCGGCGGGCAACAAGCTCGCCATTCGCTCCGGTGCCGCCTCGCAGCGCGCGATCATCCGCAACACCGACGCCAATGCCACGACCATCGCCGGTACCCTGGTGGCGGAGTCGGGCTCGGGCGTGATAGTCATCGGGCTGGGGCCCGATCTCTCCCCGGCGGGCCCGCCGCCGTTCTTAGAGCTCGTCAACGCCAACGGCATCACGGTGGAGCTCAATGGACTCATCGACGGCGCCGGCGGCCTGGTCGTGTCGGGACTGTCCGGCTGGACGGTCGGCGAGTCGGTCATCAATCGCGGCACGATCGACGGCGCGGCGCACCTCGAGGTGCGCGGACGCAAGATCCAGGGCGGCGGGGCGTTCATCGGTGACGAGGTCGTACTGTCCACGCTTACCGTGGCCAACAATCCGGTGAACGGCAGCTTCTTCCTGTCCAACAGCCTCCAGCTCTATCCCGCAGCGTCCGGCCATGTCGGTCTCACGCTCCACGCCTACGGCACGGCGCCCCAGGTGCTCAACGTGAAGATCAACGGCGACGGCGAAGTATGGATGCCGTCCACGTGGGGCGTGGGCACCACCGCCCCGCCCAACAATGCGGTGATTCCCAAGGGCGGCACCCGCGCCGCGGGCATCCCCGAGCCCGCCTACGGCGGCGGCAGCATGATCGTGCAGGCCACGGGCTCACTGCGCGTGGCGAGCGGTCCCACCAACGATTTCGTGTTCCCCGGAGCGATCGTGATGAAGGCCCTGGGCACGCTCGACCTGAATGGCGTGATCATCAACCAGGGCTGGACGATCAGCGGGCAGCAGTTCCAGGGCGTGTTCTTCGAGTCCCCCGCCATCGTGAGCCCCGCGGGCAACATTCAGGTGCTCACCAACAATCCGAACTGGATCAACTTCAGCACCCTGCCGCAACAGCACGTGCGCACGTGGTCGCTCAAGGCGCAGCCCGACGGGAGCGCCGCCTACGACGTGGCCGACGCCTATGCCCCGCACCGCAATACGTACTCGGCCACCGTGAATGCCGCGGCCAACGGTCAGTGCTGGACGTGCCTCATCAACTTCACGCCGATCAACGTGTTCTAGACGGGCTCGCCTCCTCCCGTATTGCCGTCGAATCGCCCACGCCCGCGGTGTCGCGCGGCGTGGACGTGGCGGCGCGGTCAGGCGGCTCCGGCTCGAGCACGGCGCGCACTCGCGGCAAGCCCCCCGGATCCTGCCGTTGCAGGAATTCGATCAGCGCTTCGCGTACGCGGCAGCGAAGATCCCAGCCGCGCGGGGCATCGGCCGAGCTCACGAGCACGCGCACCTGCATGGCGCGCTCGCTCGTCTCCACGACCTGGAGGATGGCCACTCGACCGTCCCAATCGGGGTCCTGCCGGCACACGCGCTCGAGCTCCGCCCGCAGCGGCGCGAGCGCGACGCGATAGTCGAGCCACAGGAACACGGAGCCAAGCAGCGCGGCACCTCGCCGCGTCCAATTCTGAAATGGGTTCTCGATGACCCACTGCAGAGGCACCACCAGACGCCGCTCGTCCCACACCTTGACCACCACGTAGGCGGCGGTGATCTCCTCGATGCGCCCCCACTCCCCTTCCATGATCACCACGTCGTCAAGACGGATTGGTTGGGTGATGGCGATCTGCAGGCCGGCGATGAGGTTGGCCAGGACCGGACGCGCCGCGATGCCGGCCACCAACCCCGCCACGCCGGCCGAGGCGAGCAGGCTCGCCCCGATCTGCCGCACGTTTGGAAACGTCATGAGGGCGGCCCCTACGCCGATGACCCCGACCACGAGCATGACCGTTCGCGAGAGCACGCGCGTTTGTGTCTGAATGCGGCGCGCCTCGAGGTTGTCGCTCACGTTGGCCGGGTGCATCTCCACAACGCTGTCGGCAAAGGCGCCGACCGCCCTGATCGCGAGCCATGTGAAGCCCGCGATCAGCGCGAGCGAGGCCGCGCGCGTGGCCGCGGCGAGGAAGCGCAAGTCCTCGGGCGCACCCGCGAGCACGAATTGGAGCGCCACCATCGGTGCCACCAGTTTCGCCGGCGCCTCGATGCGCGCGAGCACAAGGCGCAGCACGCCGCTCAGTCGTGCAACGCGTCGTAGCGCGCCGCGCAGGATCGTCCACGCCACAAGCGCTGCCGTCATGGCCAGCACGGCGGCCGCCAGGGTGCCGAGCCATGGTGACTCGAAGTGGTTCAGCAGGGTGTCGAGGCTGGGCAGCGGGGAGATCCTTCGGGTAAAGCGAGCGTGACTGCGCCTTGGTCATGCGGTCGCAGCGGCTGAGGCGATTGTGCGGGCGTGTTCGTTCGTTTCGATTGTGCCCGCGCACGGCGTTGCGGGCCGTCGGCGCGGCGGCAGGGCGCGTGTAGGACCCGGTGTGGCTCGCGGCGGCCGTTCGGCGGACCCGTACGCGTAAGGCCCTTCCAATGACAAAGAGCCCGCACGCGGCGGGCTCCTTGGCGGGGGCGAGATAACGCGACTAGGTGCCGGTGCGCGCGAGCGTTGCACCGTCCGGCAGTGGCTTGCCCGCTGCCGTGGCCTTCTTCGTGGGCTGCTTCTGCTTAACCACGAGGGGCGCTTCGGGAGCTCTTTCCACGGCGGCGGTGCGCTGCGAGGATGCGGAGGACATCGGCACGCCGCCGTCACCGCCATCGGTGACCTTCATGTCGTTGCAGGCGACCGCGGCGCCGCTGGCGAGGAGCGCCGAAGCGGCAAGGGCGGAAAGCAGACGATTCATGGTGACCTCCCAGGGCGAGGGACGAATGGCAAGACTGCGCCCGGACGAGCCTGGCGTCAACCCCTGGTGCCGAGCGGGGTGGCCACGAACGCGGTGAGGGTCGCCGCCTTGAAAGGACGTGGTCGTGGCCTGCATAGACGAGCGCGAGTCGAAGTCGTGCGATACCAGCGCAGCGACCCCTCCCGCGGAGGGAATTCGAGGCACTGTGAGTTGGCCCCGACATGGGGATCACGATCAGCGTGGACACCACGAGGAACGCGAGCACCAGCACGGCGATCGCGCACAGTCACAGTCGACGGCCGTGCGTGATCTGCATAGCGGTAACGCGACCTCGCCGGCACCAGCGAACTCGCCGCAAGAGGGGTCGCAGATTTGCTTCGAGGCCGGGCGTCGTGTTACAATTGCTGCCCTTCACGAAGGACCGCGACCGCAGGTAAAAGATGCGGAAATGCGCGAGTTCGCGGCGTCCCCGTGGGTCGTTAGCTCAGCTGGTAGAGCAGCGGACTCTTAATCCGTTGGTCGTAGGTTCAAA
>CALFEY010000104.1 GCA_937958295.1 uncultured Pseudomonadota bacterium | reverse complement strand
CGGCATTCCCGGGGGCGACCGCAAGGACTCGCTCGAAGCCGCCGCGCGCCTGCGCCACGCGTTGGTTCGCCAGCGCGACCCACGCGAGGCCGTTCTGCGCCTCGAGGTCATGCGGGTCGGCGTCCTGCAGGCGCTCGTAGATCGCACGGGCTTCGTCAAGGCGATACTGCACGCGCGCGATGCGCGCGAGCCCAAGCAGCGCGGGACGCGAGCCCGGGTCGGCGGCGAGCATCTGGTCGTAGAGCGCGTGTGCGGCCGCCCACTCGCGTTGCCATTCGTAAGTCAGCGCGAGCTCGCCCATCGCGTCGACGGACTTGGGGTCGACGGCGCGCGCCTTGGCGTAGAAATCGACGGCTGCCGGGAGGTCCCGCGCGTCGCGTGCTATCGCACCGAGCTGCATGGCGGTGTCGAAGGCCAGCGGACCGGCGTCGCGGCAGGCGGCGATCATCGCGGCGGCTTCCGCGGGCGCGCGTGAGGGGCTCGCGTAGACCTGTGCGACTTGCTCCGGGGGGCAGGCCGCGTGCGTGCCCAAAGGAATCAGCCACAGCAGCGCCTGGACAATGGAACGAAGTTTCACGCGCATCAATCTTGTAGACCACGATACGAACCTGGTCACGGGGTTGGGCTCGGAAGGGTACGGAGGTTACAACATCGCGTTTGCGGTTCGTTGGCGCGCCTGTACCGCGTGCCCTGCGGCGCGTGCAGACTGGACGCATGCGCGTCACTCTAATCCGCTACGATCCCGAGCGTCCCGGGCGGCTGCAGCATCGTCGCGGCGGCGCTCGAACCAGAGGGTCTGGGGAGCTGGACTTGACCGATACCGAAAGTGACCTCGCCGACTGCGTCGGCGCCATCTACGAGGCGGCCGCCGGCGGCGGCGGCTGGCTCGATGTCGGCCAGCGGATCTGCCGGCTGCTGGAGGCGCAGTCGGCCACCTTGCGTATCGCGGGCTCGGCGGACGCGCCCAACGTCTTGATGCGGCCCGACGAAAGTGAAGTCCTCTACACCGCGCGCTTCCACGCATTGAACCCGTACATGGCACAGGCGCGGCGTGATTTCGCCAGCGCGCGCGAGCAGCATCTGCGGCGCGCGATGGTGGGCAGCCAGGTGATTCCGGACGCGGTCCTGCTGCGCAGCGAGTACTACGCCGACTTCGCTCGCCACTACGAGCGGCGTCACATGATGGGGGGCATGGTGGGCGTCGCGGACGCGACGCCGCTGGGCGTGTTCCGTGGCGAGGGCACGGAGCCCTTCGCGGATCGCGACTTGCGCTTGTTGCTCCGCTTGCTGCCGCATCTGCAGAACGCACTGGAGTTGCGGGCCCGGCTGGCTGGCGACGAACAGACGATGGCGCTCACCCGCGCCGCGCTCGACGCGCTGCCTTCCGGCGTGGGCGTGGTCGATGCCGGCCTGAAGCTTCGCTTCATCAACGAGGTCGCCGGCAAGTACCTTGCCGGGCCGGACGCCGGCCTGTTCTCGATCCGTTCCGGCCCCTATGCCGGCAGCGGGCTGTATCTCGCCGCGCTGTCGCGTGACGAGGCCGCGACGCTGCGCCACCTAGTGGGTTCGGCCACCTCAGGCGGCACGGGGGGGGCCATGCGTGTACGCTCGCCTGACGGCCACACCGTGGCGGTGCTGGTCACGCCGTTGCCGCCGGGCCTCTCGCATGACATGGCCATGGCGGCACCAGCGGGCCGGCCCTCCGAGGCGCTGGCCTTGGTCGTGATCCGTCCGGTCGTGCGTCGCCTGGCCCCCCCGCCCGACATGCTGTGCCAGGTGTTCGGGCTCACGCAGGCGGAGGCCGTCGTGGCCGCCGCACTGGCGGGCGGGGCCACGGCGGAGGAGGTGGCGAGCCAGCGCGGCGTCTCGCTGATGACCGTTCGAGTACAGATCCGCTCCGTCCTCGGCAAGACCCAGAGCAGGAACCTGCGCGAGCTGGAGCACACGTTGGCCACGCTCGCCGCGCACGCCCCGCAAGAACGCGGGACGGGGGGATAGCGGCGGCGTCCGCCATCTTTTGCAGCGGCAATAACCAGTTCTGGTGATGTGGCGCCGCGCGCCTCCGAAGAGACTGTCGATACACCGACGTCTCCCATCAGGACCCCGTGACCATCTCCGCTCCCCGTTCGCCACGCCGCGCCTTCGGCGGTGGAGGTCTTCCCGCGCTGTCGCGGGCGGCGGTGCGCCGCGGCGTCCTCCTGCAGGGGAATGCGCCATGCCCCTGACCGATCTGCGCCAGTACATCGAGGCGTTGCGGGAGCTCGCCGACCTCCAGGAGATCGATCTTCCGGTCGCGCTCGACCTCGAGCTTGCGGCCATCACTCGTCGCTGCTACGAGACCGGCGCTCCGGCGCCGCTCTTCAATGCCTTCAGCGACCATGTCGGGGGCATGCGCCTCCTGGGCGCGCCCGCCGGCCTCTCGGCGCGGCCGTGGCAATCCCTGCTGCGCGTGGCCACGTCGCTGGAGCTGCCCGCCGACAGCGGTGGCCTCGAAATCGTCGAAGCCATCGCTGCCAACCTCGACCGGCCGTCCGTGGCCCCGACGGTCGTGGAGGACGCTCCCTGTTTCCAGAACGTGGCCGTCGGCGACGACGTGGACCTGATGCGCCTGCCGCTGCCGCGCCTCCAATGCGGCGACGACGCCGGCGGCCTCGGCGTCTGGGGCTGCCTCGTCGCGCGTCCGCCCAACGGGGCGTGGACCCACTGGTCGCTGGCCGCGCTGCGGCGCCTCGACAGCCTGCGCCTGGCGGCGTTCGTTCCGCCGGAGCAGCCGCTTGCGACGATCGCGCGGCAGTGGGCCGACGTCGGACAGGCCATGCCCTTTGCCTTGGCCCTGGGGACGGAGCCGTCCGTGCCATTCGCGTGCGGCATGTGCCTGCCCGAGAACGTCGACACTCCCGCCTGGCTGGGAGCGCTGATGCGTCGCCCGATCCGCCTCGTGCGCTGCCGCACCGTGCCCCTGGAGGCGCCGGCCAGCAGCGAAGTCCTCATCGAGGGCCATATGCATATGGATGAGATCGTGCACGAGCCTGCAATGGCCACGATCGCCGGGCATCGACCGGCGCCCCTGCCGATGCGCCGTTCGATCCTGCGCGTGGATGCGCTCGCTCACCGCGACGATGCGGTCCTGCCGGTGGTCGTGGCCGGAGAGCCGGTCGAAGACAACCACACGGCCATGGGGATTCCCACGGCCGCCCGACTCCTCCACGAGCTGCGTCGAGCGGGCATTGCCGTCACGGCGGCGTGGATCCCGCTGCAAGCGGCGCTGCACTGGCTGGTGGTCACGGTGCCGCGCGACTGGCGCAGGCGCAGCGATATCGACACCACGGCGGACCTCTGCCGGCGCATCGGCGAAGTGGTGCGGGTGAGCCGCGCGGGCGAATCGATCGTGCAAGTGATCGTGCTCAATGACGACGTCGATCCCACTGATCAGAATGAGTTGATCTTCGCATTCGCCACACGCTGCGATCCTCTGCTAGGTGACGTGACCATCGGACGCCTTCCCATGCGAGGGCCGCCGACCTGTCGCCGCCCGGGCGAGCGCGTCGCGGCTGGCACCCGCATCATCGTGTGCAACGGCCTGCCCCCCGACCAATGGGGCGAGGCCATGCCCATCCGGGCATCGTTTCGCTACGCCTATGCGCCGGAGCTCGTGCATCGCGTGCTGCGCCGCTGGACCGAGTATGGCTTCGCAACGCAGGCTGTCGCAACCTCCCGCGCGGCGCCCACAGAGACGTTGGCTACCTCCGCACCACACGCCCATCTGCCGTCACCTCACACGCCCATGACATCACACACCTACCCCAACAACCCCACCC
>CALFEY010000103.1 GCA_937958295.1 uncultured Pseudomonadota bacterium | reverse complement strand
CGCGGCAGCACAGCCGGCCGCAGCGCCGGCGGCGTCCAGCCCGGCGGCCGCCCCTGCAGCTGCCACCGCGCCCGCAGCGCCGGTGGACGACGCCGGCTTCGTAGCCGCCCACGCCTCGCCGTCGGTGCGCAAGTTCGCGCGCGAGCTCGGCGTGGACCTGTCCAAGGTCAAGGGCAGCGGTCCCAACGCACGCATCCTGCAGGAGGACGTGCAGGCCTTCATCAAGGGCGCGCTGAGTGGCGCGGGCGGGGTGGGCGCGGCCTCCGGCAGCGTGACCGGCGGCGGCTCGCTCAACCTGCTGCCGTGGCCCACGGTGGACTTCGCCAAGTTCGGACCGATCGAGACGGTGCCGCTGTCGCGCATCAAGAAGATCTCGGGCGCCAATCTCGCGCGCAACTGGGTGATGATCCCGCACGTCACGCAGTTCGACGATGCCGACATCACCGACCTCGAGGCGCTGCGCGTCACGCTCAACAAGGAGAACGAGAAGGCCGGCGTGAAGGTCACGATGCTCGCCTTTCTCATCAAGGCGGCCGTGGCCGCGCTGCGCAAGTTCCCGGACTTCAATGCTTCGCTCGACGGCGACAACCTCGTGCGCAAGCAGTACTTCAACGTCGGCTTCGCCGCGGACACGCCCAACGGCCTCGTGGTGCCGGTGCTGAAGAACGCCGACCAGAAGGGCGTGCTGGCCATCGCCCGCGAGATGACCGAGCTCTCAGCCAAGGCGCGTGATGGCAAGCTCGGCCCGGCGGACATGCAGGGCGGGGGCTTCTCGATCAGCTCGCTGGGCGGCATCGGCGGCACCGCCTTCACCCCGATCATCAATGCCCCGGAAGTGGCCATCCTCGGGGTGTCGAAGAGCGTGATGAAGCCCGTGTGGGACGGCAAGGCGTTCCAGCCCCGCCTCATCCTCCCGCTATCGCTGTCCTACGATCACCGGGTGATCGACGGGGCGTCGGCCGCGCGCTTCGTCACCTACTACTCGGGGCTTCTCGCCGACCTCCGCCGCGCGCTCGTCTAGCGGGCACGACCCGCGCCGGAGCGCCGTCCGGGAACGCGCCCGGCGGCGTGGCGCGGCGTGCACGCCGCGCTTGGTTACAATCGCCCGATGGCTGGCATCGGGCTCATTGCACTGCTGGACGACATCACGAGCGTTCTCGACGATGTCGCCGTCTTGACCAAGCTCGCCACCAAGAAGACGGCCGGCGTGCTGGGTGACGACCTCGCGCTCAATGCGCAGCAGGTGTCGGGGGTGCGCGCCGAGCGCGAGCTGCCGGTGGTGTGGGCGGTGGCCAAGGGCTCGGCGATCAACAAGGCGATCCTGGTTCCGGCGGCGCTCGCCATTTCCGCCTTTGCCCCGTGGGCCATCGTGCCGCTCCTCATGGTAGGTGGCGCCTTCCTGTGTTACGAGGGCTTCGAGAAGGTCGCGCACAAGTTCCTCCACTCCGCCGCGCAAGAGGCCGCCGAGCAGCAGGCGCTGGCCAAGGCTCTCGTGGACCCTGCCATCGATCTCGTCGCGCTCGAGAAGATCAAGATCAAGGGGGCGATCCGCACCGACTTCATCCTCTCGGCGGAGATCGTGGTGATTGCGCTTGGCACCGTCAGCGAAGCGGCCTTCGGCACGCAGGTGGGCGTGCTCGTGGGCATCTCGGTGCTGATGACGGTCGGGGTCTACGGCCTGGTCGCCGGGATCGTCAAGCTCGACGACGCGGGCCTGTACCTGTCCACTCGCGACAACGCTGCCGCGCGCGCCGTCGGCGCTTTCATCCTGCGCACGGCACCGTGGCTCATGAAGGCGTTGTCGGTGGCCGGCACCGCCGCCATGTTCCTCGTGGGCGGGGGCATCCTGGCGCACGGCGTCGGGCCGCTGCACCACTTCATCGAAGGCTTGGCCGCGCAGGTCGGCGGCGCCTGGGGCGTGCTCGCCGGCATGGTGGGCAACGCGCTCGTGGGCATCGTGGCCGGCGGCATCGTCCTGCTCATGGTGAGCGGGGTGAAAAGGCTGTGGCCCGCGCGCGCCGCCGCGCATTAGGAGATCTCGCATGACACAGGACGAGCAGAAGCAGGCCGTGGCCCGCGCGGCCATCAAGTACGTCACGCCCGACTCGTGGGTGGGCGTGGGTTCCGGCACTACCGCGAGCTTTTTCATCGACGAGCTCGCGAAGATGAAAAACGACATCAAGGGCGCGGTATCGAGCTCGGAGAAGTCGACCGCGCGGCTCAAGAGCTACGGCATCGAGGTGGAGGAGCTCAACAACGTCGACAACGTCCCGGTCTATGTCGACGGTGCCGACGAGGTCACCCAGTGGGGCGCCATGATCAAGGGCGGCGGCGGCGCCCTCACTCGCGAGAAGATCGTCGCCGCCGTGGGCCGCAAGTTCGTGTGCATCGTGGACCGCACCAAGCTCGTGCCCGTCCTCGGCAAGTTCGGGCTCCCGGTGGAGGTGATCCCGATGGCTCGCAGCTACGTCGCGCGCGAGCTCGTGCAGCTGGGCGGCCGCCCGGCGTGGCGCATGGGCTTCACGACCGACAACGGCAACTTGATCCTCGATGTCGACGGCCTCGTGATCGAGGATCCACAGGCGCTCGAGACGAGGATCAACCAGATCGCGGGCGTGGTCACCGTGGGCCTTTTCGCCCACCGCGGCGCCGACGTGATCCTCATGGGCACCGACACGGGCGTCCAGACGCTGACCCCGCCGCGCTAGAATGACGGGATGACCAATCTCAACATCCCGGGCTTAGGCGAGGTCGACGACGTCGCCGCCTACATGCGCCGCGTGGGGGAGGCGGCACGCGCCGCCGCCCGCGACGTCGCCCGGGCCGACACGGCCGTCAAGGACCGGGCATTGCGCGCGATGGCGAGCGCCATCCGCCTGGGCGAGCCGGCGCTGCTCGCGGCCAATGCCGAGGACGTCGCCCGCGCCCGCGAGGCGGGGCACGATACGGCGTTCGTCGATCGCCTCACGCTCACCGCGAAGACGGTGCAGGCGATGGCGGAGGGTCTCGAGCAGATTGCCACCCTGGTCGACCCCGTGGGGGAGATCACCGACCTGCGCTACCGGCCGAGCGGCATCCAGGTGGGTCGGATGCGGGTCCCGCTAGGCGTGGTGGGCATCATCTACGAATCGCGACCGAATGTCACCGCCGATGCCGCGGGGCTGTGCCTCAAGTCCGGCAATGCCACCATCCTGCGCGGCGGATCGGAGGCATTGCGCAGCAACGCCGCGATCGCCGCGTGCGTGCACCAGGGCCTGCGCGAAGCCGGGCTGCCGGAGCTCGCCGTGCAGGTCATCGCCACCGCCGATCGCGCGGCCGTGGGCCACCTCATCACCGACGAGCGGCACGTCGACGTGATCGTGCCGCGCGGCGGCAAGAGCCTCATCGAGCGCATCACGCGCGAGGCGAAGGTGCCGGTGATCAAGCACCTCGACGGCGTGTGCCACGTGTTCATCGACGCCAGCGCCGACCTCGACATGGCGGTGCGCATCGCCGACAACGCCAAGACGCAACGCTACTCCCCGTGCAACACGATGGAAACGCTGCTCGTGCACGCCGACATCGCCCCGCGCGTGCTGCCCACCCTCGCCACGATCTACCTCGACAAGGGGGTGGAGCTGCGGGGGGACGAGCGCTCGCGCGGGCTCGTCCCGGCCATGACTGCCGCCACCGAGGACGACTGGTACACCGAATACCTCGCCCCCATCCTCGCGGTGCGCGTGGTGGCCTCGCTCGACGAGGCCATGGCGCACATCGCCACCTACGGCTCGCAGCACACCGACGCCATCGTCACTCGCGACCACGCCAACGCGATGCGCTTCCTGCGCGAGGTCGATTCGAGCTCGGTGATGGTCAACGCCAGCACGCGCTTCGCCGACGGCTTCGAATTCGGGCTGGGCGCGGAGATCGGCATCTCCACCAACAAGCTCCATGCCCGCGGTCCCGTGGGCCTCGAAGGCCTCACGAGCCAGAAATGGATCGTGCTGGGCACGGGCCAGGTGCGCACCTAGCGGCCCACCCGCGGGGACGGGGCCTTGGGCCCAGCCTTAGTCGAAGTCCTGCTTCCGCCGCGCGGCCTTGATCTTGCCGCGCGAAACCTTGTTGTCCACCCGCCGCCGCTGCGAGCTTCGCGTGGGGCGCGTCGCGCGACGCTCGATGCGCGGTGCAGCGGCCTCGTCCACCAGCGCCTGCAGGCGCGAGAGCGCGTCGGCGCGGTTGTCGTCCAGGCTGCGATAGCGCTGCGCCTTGATCACGACCACGCCTTCGGCGGAGATGCGGCGGTCGGCGTGCGCGAGGAGACGGGCCTTCACGGCGTCCGGCAGCGACGATGCACGAATGTCGAAGCGCAAGTGCGCCGCCGTGGACACCTTGTTCACGTTCTGGCCGCCGGCCCCCTGTGCCCGCACCGCCGAGATCTCCACCTCGGCCTCTGGCACCTGTGGCAATGCACTCACGGCGCCGCGATCAGGGATCGCGCACGTCGGCCACTGGCGAGGCGCCGAAGTCGTCGCGGTCGAGGTAGGCCAGCACCTTGCGCGCGGCCTCCGCGGGCGAATCGAGGTGTCCGGCAGCCTTCAGTTGCACGAAGCGCGCATGATCGGGGAAGGCCGCCGGATCGGCCGCGCGGATCTCCGCCTGCATGTCGGTATCGATTACGCCCGGAGCGAGCGACACGACCCGGACCGGGTGCACCGCGCCCGCCTGTTCCAGGGCGAGCGAGCGCGTGAAGTGATCGAGTCCCGCCTTCACGGCGCAATACGCGCCCTGGCTCGCCATCGCGCGGCGTCCGAGGCCCGAGGAAATGTTGAGCACGCGGCACTCGCCCGCGGCTCGCGCGGGCCACGCCGCCGTGCCGCGAAGGAACGCAGCGGCGAGAAGCATGGGCGCCTCGAGGCCCACGCGAAGCGTGCGCGCGAGGTCCTGCGGCTCGGACGCCTCGAGCGGCACGAGGCTCGCGATCGCGGCGGCGTTGTTCACGAGGACGGCTCGAGCGATGCCGCGGGCGTCCTGGCCCTGCAGCCAGGATTCGAGACGTTGCGCCACCGCTGCCGGATCCGCGAGGTCGGCCTGCCACTGCTCGCACGATGCCCCGTGCGCCTGCGCGACGCGCGCGAGTGTCGCGCTCTCGTTGCGCGAGATGCACAGCACGCGATGCCCGCCTTCAAGGAGGGCCTGCGCGATGGCCGCGCCCATGCCACGCGAGGCGCCAGTCACGACCGCAAAATACTTGGGGGAGCTCATTGGCGCAGTCTACCGCGGCACAGGCGCGAGTCAGGCGTGGACACGGTCACAGCGAGGTCAGCGCATCGGCCCTGAAGCGAAAGCCCCAGCCGGGCGTCTCGCGCGGATAGGCAAGGCCCCCCTCGACGCGCATTGGCGTGTCCACGATGGCATCGATCCAGTCGAAGGACTCGGCGCCGTAGGCATTGCTCACCGTACACAGCAGCGGCACGTCGTAGTCGCGGTAGTAGTGAGGCAACACGGGGATCGAATACGCCGCGGCGTAGGCGGCCGACTCGCGCCATGCCTCCACGCTGCCCAGCCGCAGGAGGTCTGGCTGCCACAGGTCGAGCGCGTTGCGCGCCACGAGCTCGCGCAACGGCAGGAGGTCGTACTCGCGCTCACCCATGGCGAGCGCCACGCCCGCGCGCGAGCGCAGCGAGGCATAACCGTCGAAGTCGCGGTGATCGATGGGCTCTTCGAACCAGCCGATGCCGATCTCTCGCGCCGCGAGGGCGAGGTCCAGGGCCTCCGGCACGCGCAAGCCCTGGTTGGCATCGATCATGATGCGCACGTGCCGCCCGACCGCTTCGCGCACGAGCCGCATGCGGGCGAGGTCGCGGCCCGCCTCCCGCGCGCCCACCTTGAGCTTCACCGCGGCAAAGCCGCGCTGCACATAACCCCGGACCTCGTCCAGCAGCTCGGCATCGGAGTACGACAGCCAGCCGCCGCTGCCGTATACCGGCACGGGCCGGGCCTCACCGCCAAGGAGCCGCCACACCGGCACGTCCAGGGTGCGGGCGTGGGCGTCCCACATCGCCACATTGGCAAGTCCCAGCGCCCAGCGCTGGAGGCCCTCCTGGCCGAAGTATTCGGTGTCGTGGTTCCAGTCGCGGATGAATGCCTGCGTGGCGGTGGCATCGCGGCCCACGGCAAAGGCAGCCAGATCGCGCAGCACGCCGCGGATCGCGTGCGGCGAGTAATGGAAGGCAAGCAGATACGACTGCCCCACGATGCCGTTGGCGAGCTCGATCTCGGCCACGACGAATTCGATCGCCGGGATCACATGGGTGGCATCGGCGATGGGGCGCGAGAGCACAGAGCGCGCGGCAAAGCAGCGCAGCTCGCGGATGAGGGTGCCGGAGGTCATGGCATGCCGGAGAAAAGGCGATGCCGGCAAGATTACTGCAAGAAGGAACCGGCTCGCGCCGCGGGCG
>CALFEY010000102.1 GCA_937958295.1 uncultured Pseudomonadota bacterium | reverse complement strand
CCGGGCGCGCGCAAGGTGCTCACCGACCACATCTCGTGGTGCAACGAGCACGTGCCAAAGTGGAATCCGCTATCGGTGGTGGGGCAGCACATGCAGCAGGCCGGCGCCACGCCGGCCGAAGCGCTCGCCTTCACGCTGTGCTCGGCGGTGCAGTACGCCGACGACTGCGTGGCGGCCGGATTGTCGCCCGATGCCTTCCTCCCGCGCTTCACGTTCTTCTTCGACATCTCGATCTCGTTCTTCGAGGAGGTGGCCAAGTTCCGCGCGGGCCGCCGCATCTGGGCGCGCCTGACGCGCGAGCGCTACGGCGCGCAGGACCCGCGCTCGTGGCGCTTCAAGTTCCACGGCCAGACCTCCGGCGTGGACCTGACCCGCCAGCAGCCCCTCAACAACATCGCCCGCGTCACGGCCCAGGCCATCGCAGGCATCTTCGGCGGCCTGCAGTCGCTGCACACCGATGCCTACGACGAGGCGCTGTCCTGCCCCACGCAGTTCGGTGCGCGCATCGCCGTGGCCACGCAGAACATCCTGCGCGAGGAGGCCCATCTCACCGATGTGATCGACCCGCTCGGCGGCTCCTACTACGTCGAGAAGCTGACCGACGAGATGGAAGCCAAGGTGCTCTCGATCATGGCCGAGGTGGACGCCGCCGGCGGCATGTACAAGGCGGTGGAATCGGGCCTCGTGCAGCGACGCATCGGCGATTCCGCCCGCGCGTTCCAGGAGCGCGTGGATACCGGCGAGCAGACGGTGGTGGGCGTCAATGCCTACGAGGTCGAGGAGGACTCGAGCGCCCGGCCGGCGCTGCCCAAGCCCGACGTCGCGCTCATGGATGCGCACCGCGCCGACTTCGCCCGCTACAAGGCGGCCCGCTCGCAGGAGGCCGTGGCTGGGGCGCTCGACCGCCTCGCCCGCGCGGCCACCGCCAGCGGGGCGGCGCGGCCGAACATCTTCGGCGAGATCGTCGCGGCCGCCGATGTGGGCTGCACGCACGGCGAGATCTGCGGCACGCTACGCCGCGAGCTGGGCTTCGGCCACCCGCTGATCGTGGTGTGACGGGCCGACCCTCCGTGCCGCGCGCCGAAGCCGCCGACCCGCCGCTGCACGCTCGACACGACTCGCCCGCCGACCCGCTGGCGCAACGCGTGGCGGCCTTGCGCGCGGGGCAACGTGCCGTGCTCGGCCGCGCCATCACTGAGATCGAGAACGAGCTGCCGACCGCGCGAGCGCTGCACGCGGCGCTGCACGAGCACCTGGGCCACGCGCACGTGGTGGGCATCACCGGCCCGCCGGGCGCGGGCAAGTCCACGCTCATCAATGCGCTCGTAGCCGAGCTCGCCCAGCGCGGCAAGCGCGTGGCGGTGGCCGCGGTCGATCCCTCGAGCCCCGTCACCGGAGGCGCCGTGCTCGGCGATCGGGTGCGCATGGACGTGGGCTCCGCCGAGAACGTCTTCATCCGCTCGCTCGCCTCGCGCGGCCATGGGGGCGGGCTTGCCCGCACCACGCAGCGCGTGGTCGACGTGCTCGACGCCGCCGGCTTCGACATCGTCGTGGTCGAGACCGTGGGCGCCGGCCAGTCGGATGTCGACATCGCATCCTTCGCCGATACGAGTATCGTGGTGTGCCCGCCGGGGCTGGGCGACGACGTGCAGGCCATCAAGGCCGGCATCCTCGAGATCGCGGACATCCTCGTGGTGACCAAGTCCGACACGCCGCTCGCCGCCCGCACCGAGCGCGACATGAAAGAGATGTTGCACCTGCGCGCGCGCAAGGAGGGCTGGCGCGTGCCGGTGGTGTGCACATCGGCCGTAGCAGGCGATGGCATCGCGCGGCTCGTGGATACCCTCGCGGCGCACGCTCAGGAGGCCGGTGTTGGCCGGCGCATCCGCGCCGCGTCGACCCCCGCGGCGCCGCTGCCGACCGATCCGCAGGAGGCCCTGCGAGCGCTCGCTGCGCGCGACCCCTTCGTGCGTCACTGCAGCATCGAGTTCGCGGCCGGCGGCGCCGGGCACGCCACCGTGCGCATGCGCGTGGGCCGCGAGCACATCAACTTCAATGGCAGCTGCCACGGCGGCGCCATCTTCACGCTCGCCGACACGGCGTTCGGGCTCGCGTCCAACTCGCACGGAGTGATCGCGGCGGGCATCGATGCGCACGCCACGTTCCAGGTCGCGGTGCGCGAGGGTGACGTGCTCGTGGCCCGTGCCACCGAGGCAAGCCGCGGCCGCAAGCTCGCCGTCTACCGCGTGGAGGTAACGCGCGGGCCCGACTCGGTATGCACCTTCACCGGGACCGTGTACGTGACGCCGCATGCGCACGCGGCGGCGCTGCCGCCGTCCGGTCGTTAGGTCGCGGCAGCCGAGCGGCGACGCACGAGCATCATCCCGTCGGCGACCGGCAGCAGCACGCCTTCCACACGCGCATCGGCGGCCAGCGCGCGATTGAAGGCGCGCATGCCGGCGGTGTCGGCATCGTTGTGCGTGTCGTCGAGCACCCAGCCGTGCCAGATCGCGTTGTCGACGATCAGCACGCCGTTGGGGGCGAGGAGCTCGAGCGTTAGCTCGAAGTAGTCCTGCACGCGCGCTTTGTCCACGTCGATGAAGGCGATGTCGAAGGGCGCCACGCGCGCGTCGCGGAGGTCGCGGAGGACGTCGATGGCCTCGCCGGTGCGCACCTCGATGCGCGCCTCGACGCCCGCATCGCGCCAATGACGGCGCGCAAGCGGCAGCCAGGCCTCGGTGCGATCGATGGTGACCACGCGGCCCTGCGGCCCCACGCCGGCCGCGAAAGCCATCGTGGACATGCCCGTGAAGGTGCCCAGGTCGAGCGCACGCCGCGCGCCCAGCACGCCGCACAGGAAGCGGAAGAAGGCGAACTGCTCCTTGCCGAGCATCATCACAGCGGGATCGCCCAACGCCTGCGTCTCCGCGGCGAGCGCGGCGGCAGCGGCGTCGTAGCCCGCGCTGTGCGTGAGTACGTAGGCCTCCAGCGGCGGCGGCAGCGAGAAGGCCATGTTGCCGAGGGTCCAGTCGTGCGGTGCGGCGGGATTCGAAGCGGTCATCGGATCTCTTTCGTCAGGCCAGGGTGCAACACTCGTCGAACGCAAGACGCGGCAGGCGCGACATCACCCTCGCAGGATCGCCGTAGCCCAGGTTGCACAGGAAGTTCGCCCGCACGGGGGTCCCCGCCCAGAAAGCGTCGTTCACGGCATCCTCGTCGAAGCCGGACATCGGGCCGCAATCGAGGCCGAGCGCGCGCGCCGCGAGCATGAGGTAGGCTCCCTGCAAGGTTCCGTTGCGAAAGGCGACGGTGGCGGCGTAGGCACGGTTGTGCTCGCCCGCTACTCGCGCATGCGCCACGGGGCTATGCGCGAACAGGCGCGGCAGGTGGGTGTGGAATTCGAGGTCGTAGCCGATGATCGCCGTGACCGGCGCTTCCATCACCTTGGGCAGGTTGCCTGGCGCAAGCGCCGGCGCGAGGCGGGCCTTCCCCTCGGCCGTACGCACGAAGATCACGCGCGCCGGCGAGCCGTTGGAGGCGGTGGGGCCCCATTTCCACAGCTC
>CALFEY010000101.1 GCA_937958295.1 uncultured Pseudomonadota bacterium | reverse complement strand
CGTCGTTCCGCGACTCGCTCACCGTGTGGCTCGGGCACGTGTTGCCTGCCGACGTGTACGTGCGCGCCGGCGCAGCCGGGGACAGCGTGTTCCTGACCGCGGCGGTGCAACGACAGATGGCCGCCGTGCCGGGCGTGGCGGCGATCGCCTTCGCCCGCTCGCAGGTCGTGCCGCTTGCGCCGAAGGCGCCGCGCGTGAGCCTGCTCGCGCGCGACCTGCCCGCGGACGATCCGTCGAGTGCGCTCGTGCTCGTGAGCGGCCCGCACGCGGTGGCCCGCGGCGATCCGCCGGCACTATGGGCGAGCGAGGCCGTGGCCGATGCCATGCGCTGGCAGCCCGGCAAGCTGGTCGACGTGCCCATCGGCGGCCAGCGCGTGCCGTTCACGGTGGCGGGCATCTTCCGCGACTACGCGCGGCAGCAGGGCTCGCTTGTGATGGAGCGCGCGGTGTATGCGCGGCTGACCGGCGACACGCTCGCCACGGAGGCGGCGGTGACGCTCGCTCCTGGCACCACGCCCGAGGCCTTCGAGCGCGCGCTCGTGGGCGTGCTGCCCGAGGCGACGCGCATGGCGTTCGCCACGCCGGGCGAGCTGCGCGACATCTCGCTGCGCATCTTCGATCGCACCTTCGCCGTGACGTACGCCCTGCTCGCAGTGTCGATCGTGATCGGCCTCGCGGGCTTGTCGTCGGCCTTCGGCGCGTCGATCGTCGCGCGGCGCCGCGAGTTCGGCATGCTGCGCCACATCGGCATGACGCGGCGGCAGGTGGCCACCATGCTCGTCACGGAAGGCACCGCGATGACGGCCGTGGGGCTCGTCGCCGGCGTGGCGCTTGGCGGTGCTCTCGCGCTCATCCTCGTCCACGTGGTGAACCGGCAATCGTTCCACTGGAGCATGGACCTCGCGCTGCCCTATGCCCTGCTGGCAGCGCTCGCCTTGGGCCTGCTCCTCGCCGCGGCCGTCACGTCGCTCGCGAGCGCGCGCCAGGCGCTGCGCCACGACGCCATCGCGGCGGTGAAGGACGACTGGTGATGCGGCGCCGCGCACTCGTGCAGGCGGCGCTCGCCGCGCCGCTGCTTCTCCTCTGCACACAAGGCCGGGCGCAGGTCGCGTATCCCGGCGTGATACCGCGCACGCTCGTCTTTCCCCGCGATCACGGCAGTCATCCCGCGTTCCGCACCGAGTGGTGGTACATCACGGGCTGGGTGCGCGACGCGGCCCGCGCGGACGCTCCCGAACTCGGTGTACAGGTCACGTTCTTCCGCCACCGTCCCGGCATCGCGGAGGAAGCCACCAGCCGCTTCGCCCCCAAGGAACTCCTCTTCGCGCATGCGGCGATCGCGGACCCGGCGCATGGGCGTTTGCGGCACGACCAGCGCGTCGCGCGCGCGGGCTTCGGCCTTGCGCAAGCCGCGAAGCAGGACACCGACGTCGCCATCGGCGACTGGTCGCTACGCCGCGAGGGCGAGACGTACGCCACGCGCGTGATCGCCCGCGACTTCGCCTTCGCACTTTCCTTCACGCCGCGCTCGCCGTTGCTGCTGCAGGGCGAAGGCGGCATCAGTCGCAAGGGACCGCGCCCGTCGCAGGCGAGCTACTACTACAGCCGGCCGGGGCTCCCGGTCCGCGGAACGATCGGCATCGAAGGCCGCGAGCGCACGGTGGAGGGTATCGCCTGGCTCGACCACGAATGGTCGAGCGAGTACCTCGCGCGGGAGGCACGAGGCTGGGACTGGACGGGCATCAACTTCGACGACGGCGGCGCACTCATGGCATTCGTCATCCGCGATCACGACGGCCGGGTGTACTGGGCGGGCGGAACGCGCCGCGATGCCGCTGGACGGATCACTCTCCTGCGTCCCGAGGACGTGCAGTTCACGCCGCAGCGCACGTGGCGCTCGCCGCGCACCGGCGCGACGTATCCCGTGGCCCTGCGCATTGCCGCGGGCGCCGAGACCCTCGACCTCGCCCCCCTGATGGACGACCAGGAGCTCGACTCACGCGCCAGCGTGGGGACGGTCTACTGGGAAGGCGCGGTACGCGTGCTGCGCGACGGCCGGCCCGTGGGCCGCGGCTACCTCGAACTCACGGGCTATGCCGGAGCGCTGCGCATCTGAACGCCGCGCCGGCCCGCCGCGAGGTCTTGCGCCCGGGCGTGCCGCGCGGCTCATGGCCGGGGGAGAGGCGGGCGCCGCGATCAGTAGTACGGGTGACGCTCAAGCGTGCGCACGCGGCGTTCGAGGTCGGCGAGGTCCGCCGACTGCGCGAGGTAGGATTCGCGTTCCTTCTGCCGCTGGCGGTAAAACCAGCCGTCCACGGCGGCGAACGAGCGATCGATGAATCCCGCACGCTTGGGCGGCAACGGCTGGGCCGGGGCGACCGCGCCCCGGTTGTCGGCATTGGCCGGCAGGGCGTCGTAGAAAGTGGCGTGGGCGAGCGAGATGACCGTCCCGATCAGTCCGCCTTGGGGGTAAGCGTTGTTCAACTTCATGACGTCTCCGAAGGCCTCGTGGGCCGGTTGGTTGCGCGCTATGGTGCGGCGCACAATCCAACGATAGGAGCGGTGGGGCGAGACTGCAAATCGTCTCTTTGGATCAAGGTGATTCACCGCGTCGATGATTCGGCAACACTTTGATGCAGCGCAACATTATGGTACAATAAGCCTTGCCTGCCGGACTCGAGGCGGCCTTCGAAGACGTCGATGGAGCTCTACCAACTACGCAGTTTCTCGGCCGTTGCCGAGCTCGGCCACCTCACCCGGGCCGCCGAGCGGCTGCATATCAGCCAGCCGGCGGTGAGCGCGCAGATCAGGGCGCTGGAAGAAGAGCTCGGCGTGGCCCTCTTCGAACGGGTGTCGAGCGGGATGGTGCTCACCGCCGCGGGCCGCAAGCTGCTGCCGGCCGCCGAGAAGGTCCTGGATGCCGCGCAGGCATTGCGCAGCCGCGCCCGCGCCCTCCAGGGTGAGGTGGTGGGCCGCGTGCGCGTGGGAACCGTCTCCGACCCCGAGTTCACGCGGGTGGGCGCCTTCCTGGCCCATGCGCTGCAGGCCTTCCCGCTGCTCGAGGTCGAGATCCACCACGAGGTCTCGGGCGAGGCCTTCGAAAAGGTGCGCGACGGCGCGCTCGACGCCACGTTCTACTACGGCAACCGCGAGCACCCCGACGTGGAGGCGGTGCCCATCGTCAATTTCGCGTATCGCATCGTGGCGCCCGCCGCCTGGGGCGACCGCATCCGCCATGCGTCCTGGGACGAGCTCGTACAGATGCCGTGGATCGTGTCGCCGCCGATCAGCACGCTGCGCACGCTCTTAGACGAGCTCTTCGATGCGCGCGGCAGCGCGCCCGCAAGCCGCGTGGAGGCCGACAACGAGGCCGTCATGCGCTCGCTCGCCATCGCCGGCGGCGGCATCACGCTCATGCGCGAGGACATCGCGCTCGAGGCCGCCGCCGCGGGCGAAGTGGCGCTCTGGAACAAGGTGCGGCTCGCCACCACCCTCAAGTTCCTGCATCTTAAGCAGCGCGAATCCGATCCGGAGATCCGCGCGCTGCTGTCCGTGCTGCATCAAACTTGGACATCGGCGCCGGCGGCCTTGCGCGAGCCGGCGTAGCTAGCGCCGGGATGCGCTCAGCACGCCCTTCACGCTGCGCACGTCCTGCAACGCCCGCTTGACGGCATCGAGGCTCTTCACCTCGATGGTGAAGGCCATGCGCGAGTGCAGGTTCCTGGTGAGCGTGTTCGCCGCGGTGACGTTGATCTTCTCCTTCGAGAAGACTTCGGAAATGTCCCGCAGCAGCCCCTGGCGATCCATCGCCTCGATCACCACGTCCACGGGGAACACTTCTTCGCGCGGCTCGCCCCAGTTCGCCTCGATGAGCCGCTCCGGTTGCGTGTCGCGCATGCGCACGACGTTGCTGCACGAGGCGCGATGGATCGTCACACCCTTGCCGCGCGTGACGAAGCCCACGATCGGATCCGGCGGCGCCGGCTTGCAGCAACGCGCGAGCCCGGTGAGCAGGCGGTCGACGCCCACCACGAGGATGCCGCCACCGGAGCCTTGCGCGCGGCTCTGACGCATCGCCACCTCGGGCTCCGGCGCGGGCGGCGCGAGCGCGGCTGGCTGGGCGAGGGCGAGGATCGCGTTCTGCACCTGGCGGCTATTGATATCGTCGCGAGCGAATGCGGCGAAGAACTCGTCGAGCTTGTCGAAGCCCGCCTTGGCGGCCACGGCGTCGAGCTTGAGCGACGTGTGGCCGAGCCGCGCGAGCTCGCGCTCGACGAGGGCGCGTCCCTGCGCGACGGTGGCGTCCAGCTGCTGCGCCTTGAACCACTGCCGCACCTTGGCGCGGGCGCGATTGCTGTGGACGTAACCGAGCTCCGGATTGAGCCAGTCGCGCGACGGCCCGCCCTGCTTGACCGACACGATCTCCACGCGCTGTCCGTTGGACAGGCGATAGTTGAGCGGCACCATCTGGCCGTCCACCTTCGCGCCGCGGCAGCGGTGGCCAAGGCCGGTGTGCACGGCGTAGGCGAAGTCCACCGGCGTGGCGCCCACGGGCAGGTCGATCACCTTGCCCTGCGGCGTCATCACGTAGATGGCATCGGTGAAGAGGCTCTCCTTGAACGCGGCGAGCCACTCGGCCGAGTCGGAGACGCTGTCCTTCCAGTCGAGCACCTGGCGCAGCCAGGCGATCTTGTCGTCAAACGAGGGATCGCGGCGCGAGGCCGCGCCGCCGCCTTCCTTGTAGCGCCAGTGCGCGGCCACGCCGTACTCCGAGTGCTGGTGCATCTCACGCGTGCGGATCTGCACCTCGAGCGGCTTGTCCTCCGGGCCGATCACCGCGGTGTGCAGCGAGCGGTAGTTGTTGGCCTTGGGCTTGGCGATGTAGTCGTCGAACTCGCGCGCGAGCGGTGTCCAGCGGTGGTGCACGAGGCCGAGCGCGGTGTAGCAGTCCTTCACGCTTTCCACGAGGATGCGCACGGCACGGATGTCGTAGAGCGAGTCGATGCCGGACTGCTTGCGCTGCATCTTGCTCCAGATGCTGTAGATGTGCTTGGGCCGGCCGCTGACGTCGGCGTGTACCCCGGCCTCGGCGAGCTCATCGCGGAGCGTGGCCTTGACGTTCTCGATGTAGCGCTCGCGGTCGAGGCGGCGCTCGTCGAGCATCTTCGCGATGGCCTTGTAGGTGGCGGGCTCGAGGGCGCGCAGCGAGAGGTCCTCGAGCTCCCACTTCAACTGCCACACGCCGAGGCGATTGGCGAGCGGGGCGAAGAGGTCGAGCACCTCGCGCGCGGCACGCGTACGCCACTGCACATCCCCGCCCATGAGCTTGCGCAGCGTCTGGGTGCGCTCCGCGAGCTTGATGAGCACCACGCGGATGTCCTCCACCATCGCCAGGAGCATCTTGCGCAGGTTCTCCGCCTGCACCGCGCGCTCCTCCTTGCTTGCCGCTTCCGGCGCCGCTCGGATCCCGCCCATGCGGGCAACACCGGCCACCAGGGTGGCCACATCGGCGCCAAAGCGCGCAGTCACGGCCTCGGCATCGAAGGCCCCGGCCACCGGCAAGCCGAGCAGGAGGGCGGCCCGGATGGAGTCGGCGTCGAGCTTGAGGCCGGCGAGGATGGTGGCGGTGCCGAGCGCCCGATCGAGCGCGGCCTCGCCTTCGGCCATCACGGCGGCGGCGGCGTGATCGCGCGCGTACGCGAACGCGGCCGCGAACGAATCGCGCTCCGCGATGGAATAGTCGTTGGCAAGGGAGGTGAGCCACGCGGCCACCGCATCGGCAACCGCAGCCTGCGGCGCGGCGTGCAATACCGCAACCATGAGCCGATTATACGGCGCGGCGAGAGGCGCGACCCCGCTCGGCGGGTCTAACGATAGACGTTGCCCAGCCTCTGGCCACTCGCGGCCGGACCCGGCCTACGCGGGTTCCGCAGCGACGGCTTGCGTCGGCGCCTCCCGCACGGGGGCGGGGAAGCGTGCGCACATGCGCGTGCCGCGCCCGCCGTCGCCATCGGCCACCCACACCCGGGCTCGGTGCTGCTGGGCAATCTCGCTCACGATCGCAAGGCCGAGTCCCGTGCCCTCCCCGGCGGTGTCGGGGACGCGGAAGTAGCTCTCGAAAATCCGCTCGCGGAAACGTGGCTCGATGCCGGGGCCCTCGTCGACCACGCAGAACGTGACCTCGCCATCCTCGTTGCAGGCGAGCTCCAGGCGCACGGTGCCGCGGTCGGGCCCATAGCGCAGCGCATTCTCCAGGAGGTTGCCCACGAGGCTCGTGAGCTTGTCGAGGTCGCCGCGCACCGTGAAGGGATCGTCGTCCGGCGCGAAGGCCAGCACGAGCCGCTGCCCGCGCGCCCCTGCCCGCGCGTTGCACTCGGCCACCACCTCGAGCACGATGGCGCGCAGGGACACGTCCGTCGCGGGCATGCCCTCGGGCGCCGCGCTCGCGCGGCTGAAGGCGAGCATCTGCTCGACCAGGCGCAGCGTGCGCCGCAATGCGGCACCCATGCGCGAAAGCGAGCTCTCGCGCTCGCGGTCATTGCCCGCGCGCACGGCATTTTCCGCGTGCAGCTTGAGCGCAGCAAGCGGGGTGCGCAGCTCGTGGGCCGCGGCGGCGGTGAAACGGCGCTCACGCGCAAGCGCATCGTGCACCCGGCGGAACAGCCCGTTGAGCGCCTGCACCACGGGCGCGATCTCCGCCGGCGTGCGCGACAGCGCCACGGGCTCGAGCGAGCCCGGCTCGCGGTGCTCGATCCGGCGGGCGAGCTCGGCGAGCGGCGCGAGGCCGTAGCGCACGAGCAGGCTTAGCAGGAGCAGCAGCGCGGGGATGCCGAAGAGAAGCGGCGTGACCGAAGTGAGGGCGAGCATCGTGCACAACTCCTCACGGATGTCCACGCGCTCCGCCACCTCGATCCAGCGCGCGCCCGACTGCAGCGTGAACACGCGCCACTCGCCGTCGCGCAGGTCCTGCGTGGAGAATCCCGGCACGGCCGGGGCGAACGGCTCGACGGGCGCGGAGGCCGTGCGCAGCAGCACGCGCGAGCGCTCGTCCAGCACCTGGAAGGCGATCTTCGTCTCGTAGTAGTGGCCGAGGAGACTGGGGGCGTCCTCGGAGACGGCCTCGACGGGCCACGGCAGGGTCACCACGCGCGGCACCTCGGCGAACGTGCCGAGATCGCGCACGACGAGCGCATCGAGCACCCGCGCCGACGTGGCAAGGCGCGCATCGAAAACCTCCTGCGCCTCGTGCTCTCCCGCAAGATAAGCGAGCCACGCCACGACGCCGAGGACCGCAACGAGCAGCAGCACCGCCCCCCGGATCAGCGTGGCATGGATGGAGCGGTCGGACGTGGTCTGCACGAGGGCTTTCAGCGCGCGCCACCGCCTGGCGCCGCAGGCTCCAGAGCATCCACCACGTACCCCACGCCGCGCACGGTGCGGATGAGGTCGGGCGCGAGCTTCTTGCGCAGGTTGTGGATGTGCACGTCGAGCGCGTTGCTCTCGACGTTGCCGTCCCAGCCGTAGATGGCCTCCTCGAGCTGCGCGCGCGTGATGACCTGGCCCGCGTTGTCCACGAGCTTGCGCAGCACCATGAACTCACGCCGTTGCAGCGCCACCGGACGACCGCGATAGGTGACGGCCAGCGCGGCCGGATCGATCTCGACATCCCCGTGACGCACCGGATTGACCGCGGCGCCACGCATGCGACGCTGGAGGGCACGCACCCGAGCAAAGAGCTCGTCGACGTCGAACGGCTTGACGAGATAGTCGTCGGCGCCGGCGTCGAGTCCCATGACGCGATCGGTGGCACGGTCGCGCGCGCTGACCACGAGCACCGGCGTGGGATCGCCCTCGGCGCGGATGCGGCGGAGGAGCTCGATGCCGTCCAAGCGAGGCAGGCCGAGGTCGAGCACCACGAGATCGAAGCCGCCGCCTTGCAGGGCGGCATGCGCCGCCCGGCCGTCGCGCACCCATTCCACCGCATAGGCGGCCCGGGTCAGCGCATCGTGGATGGCGCTGCCCAGGAGCTCGTCGTCTTCGACCAGGAGGATTCGCACGACCGTGCCGCAAGGCGCTGCGTAAAGGGGGGAAGCGTATGCGGCCGGCCGGCGGGGGGCAAGTCCCCGCCGGCGGGGGGGCCCGCGCTCAGGTGGACTTTTCGCGCACCTTGGCGAGGATCTCCTGGATCTCCTTGCGGCGACCCTCGTCGGCGAGCGTGCGACCGGGACGCGAAGGGGCGGCGAGCGCCTTGGTGAGCGCCGCCTTGGCGGCGACATAGTCGCCCTTGCGATAGAGGTAATCCCCCATGAAGAAATTGGGATCGATGCCATCGGGGTTCAGCGCCAGGCCCGCCTGCAGCATCTCGAGCGCCTTCTTGTCGTCGCCGAAGCCCACCGGCCAGCCCGGGACCTGGTAGTAGAGCGATCCCAGGCTCGTGTAGGCGGAGCCGTCGAGGGCGCCCTTGTCGATCGTGAGCGCCTTCTCGAGCGAGCCCTTGGCCTCCTTTACGATGGACAGCGCGCCGAGGCCGCCTTTGGCGCCAGCGTAGCTCGCTGCGATGATCCCGTACCAGATCGCGGGCTCCGCGCGGTTCGGGTAGCGGTCGCGCACCGTCACGGCCACCTGGGTGAGCGCCTCGAAGGCCTTCTCCTGCTCGGCCTTGGGCGTGACGTACTTCACCTGTGCCCAGTCCGCTTGCAGCTGCCGCACGTCGTCCTCCACCGCTGCCTGGGCGAGCGGGGCCAGCGCGAGCGCGCACAGCAACGTTGCCATCGTCCTTCTCATGATTGCTCTCCACATTGATCGCATCCTTCGATGCGGATGGTCTTTGGGGGCGTACCGGGCACGGCGCGGCCTCCCACCTGTTTCTGGATGTGCGGCAGCTGTCGCTTCATGCCGTGGTCCACGAGCCCCGGCAGCCACTGGTTGATTCGGGCGAAGAGCCGCTCGGGAAAGCCCAGCAGCCGCTCGTGCCGTGGCGCGGCGAGGAGCGCGAGCAGCGCGTCGGCCACGACCTTGGGCTCGTCCACTGCCACGCCGAGCCCCGCGTTGAGCGCGTACATCGCATCGCTGTTGAGCGCAGTGCGGGTGGAGCGCGGGGCGAGGTGCATGACGCGGATGGCGCTGCCCGCGAGCTCGCGGCGCAGCGCCTCGGTGAAGCCGCGCAGTCCGAACTTGGTCGCGCTGTAGGTGGCGCAGCCGGGATAGCCGAGATAACCGAAGATCGATCCCACGTTCACGATGAACGCCGGCGCCTGCGTGGCCAGCACGGGCAGGAGCGTGCGCACCACGAGCATCGGTGCCAGCAGGTTCGTGGTCACGATCGTCTCGATGGCCTCCTCGGACTGCTCCGCGAACCAGCCGAGCTCGCCGGTGCCCGCGCAATTGATGAGCAGGTTCGCCTGCGCCGCAGACGCGGCATCGCCGAGGCTGCGCCGGCCCGCATACGTCGCGATGTCGGCGGCGAGCGGCGTCACGGCCATGCCGGGACGGGCCACCTCATGCGCGAGATCTTCCAGCCTCCGGCGGTCGCGTCCCACCAGGAGCAGCTGCGTACACGACGGCGCGAGCGCGCGGGCGATCGCGCTGCCGATCCCGCCCGAGGCACCCACCAGCACCGCACGATAGCCAGGCGCGCTCATGGGGCCTCGACCTTGGCCGCAGCGTCGCGGTGCCGCCAGCCGACGGGACGCAACGGATGCTGAAGGTTGCGCTGGGCACTCATGCCGCGACCTGCGCGGACGCTGCCGCGCGCGGCAGCGAACGGAAGATGGCGGCGTAGAGCCGATACACCATGGTGGCGACGTGCACCACCGCTTCACGGTCTGCAGCGTCGTCCAGGCGGTCCACGAGCGATGCGAAGAACTGCACGTGCTGGCGGTCGACCTCGCCGTGCGAGCGGAGATAGCGCAGCGCGGTACCGGGCAGGTGCAGCGCGCGCTGGATCGCATCCGCCGCATTGAGGGCGATGGCCACGCTGGTGCCCTCGAGCACGTGCACCATGCCGAGAAAGCCCACGGGATTGCGGCGCGCGATGTAGTCGTACACATAGGCCACCATGACCTCGGTGGCGGGCGCGGGCGTGCCGTGGCGCACGGCCTCGGGATCGCCCCCCGCCACCTCGATGTCGGCCAGGATCCACTCGTCGTGGCCGCGCTCTTCCGCGATGTACTCCGCCATCGCGTCGCGCAGCCACGCCTTGCCGGGGGCCAGCGCGGCGCCGCAGGCCATGAGCAGCGGCACGGTGTGGCTCACGTGGTGGTAGGCCTCGGTGAGGAAGGCCACGTACTGGGCCTGCGTCACACGTCCGGCGAGGCTGTCGGCGATCACGGGCACGGTGAAGAGCTCGGCGCGGGCGGAGGCGGTGCGCGCCGAGAGCGATTCATGGAAGGACATGGCGGAGGAGGCTTTCGTAGAGGGAGTCGAGCCGTGGCGCGTAGTGCGCGAGCACGGCGTCGTGGCGGATGCGTCCGTTGGCCGTGGCAAGGCCGTTGGCGGACGTGAACGGCTCGTCGGCGCGCATCCAGGGACCGACGCGCGCGTAGTCGGGCAGGCGGGCGTTGGCCGCCGCCACCGCGCTCGCGAGCGCCGCATCGGAGATCGCGGGCGTGCGAGGCACGAGCACCGCGCACAGCACGGGACGCGCATCGCCCAGCACGGCGGCCTGCGCGATGTGAGCATCGGTCACCAGTTCGGCCTCGGGCCACGCCGGCGACACGTTGCGGCCATAGGCGGTGATGAGGACGTCTTTGCGGCGGCCGTCGATGTGCACGAAGCCCTCGCCGTCGACATGTCCGAGGTCGCCGGTGGCAAGCGGTGCCTCGGGATCGCGCGGCGTGGCCTGCCCCGTGTATCCAAGGAACGATGCCCCGCGCACGACGATCTCGCCGTCGTGACCGGCCTGCAAACGCACGTGCGGCAGCAACCGGCCCACGGTGCCCGCCTTGTCGGACCGCGGGACGTTGAGCGCGACCACGGATGCGCACTCGGACAGCCCATAGCCCTCGTAGGCCGGCAACCCTACCGCCCGCGCACGGGCCACGAGCGAAGGCGCGACCTTCGCGCCCCCCACGGCGGCAAAGCGCAATGAAGGTGGCACCCGCGCGCCCTGCTCCGCCGCCAGGGTGAGGGCGAGCAGCATCTGCGGCAGCAGGATCACGCTGTGGGCTTCGAATGCCGCGATCGCGGCCAGGCATGCGGCGGGATCGAAGCCGGAGGCGCCCTTCAGCCCTCCCGTATGCACGGGGGGCACGCACGCCGTCGCCCCGCGCACGAAGGGGGCGTATACGCCCGCCACGTTTTCCAGCAGGACGGCAAGCGGAAGCAGGCACAGGTGGCGCTCGACCGGCACGTCGCGCAGCACGTGGGCGATGCCCTCGGCCACCCGCCACTGCAAGGCATCGTCCAGGCACACGCCCTTGGGCGCGCCCGTCGTGCCGCTGGTGAAGGTGATCTTGGCCGTGCCCATGGGCAAGGGAGGGGACGTGGGCACGGGGCGCCGGAGCAGCACCAGCGCGGTTCCGGCGAGCGGCACGACGTCGCCGAAGCCCAAGACGGACCCGGTGGCCGCGTCGGCTGTCACCAAGGCATCCGTGCCGCTCACGGCCAGCGCGTGCGCCGTCTGCGCGGGCGTGAAGAACGGCGGCAGCGGTACGAGCGCGATGCGCGCGGCCGCGGCTGCGCGGTCGACCACGAGCCAGTCGATGGAGTTGTCGGCGAGAAGGCCGAGCACGCGGATGCGGGGCGAGGTGGCGCGCAGCACCGCGGACAAGCGCGCCGCGCGCGCCGCGAAGTCGTCGCCGGACAGCGTGGTCGAGCCGTCGCGCAGAGCAGGCAAGGGAAGGGACATCGATGCGAGTCAGGCAACGGCCGCGTGCACGACGCCTGCCCGCAGGGCGCCCGCCACCACCACCGGATCGTGCGCGTAGTAACGCCCCCATGCCGCGCCGCCGTCCGGCAGGCGCGCCGGATCGGCACGACCGAGATCGACGAGCCGCAAGCCGAGCCGCGCGAACGAGTTGCGCAGCTCGCGAGTGGCGGTGAAGGTGACCCACGTGAAGCCGGCTCGCGCCAGATGCGCGCGCATCGCCACGATGATCTCGCGTGCCGCGCCGGGCGACGCCGAGGCGAGATTGCCCACCTCCACGACGTCCTCCCGCGCCACGACGGAGCCGGTCGCGCCCGCGATGGCGGCTTCGATGGGACGGTCGAGATAGTGCTCGAGGTAGAGCTCGCTCGCCGCCGCCGGCGTGTAGCCCACGCCCGCCCGCCACGCATTCCCGCTAGCGGCCGGCAGGCCTACGAGATGCGGGCAGAAATGCTCCACGCGGGCGCCGTACGCGGCGGCGTAGCGCGCCGCGATGAACGCCTCAAGCAACAACCGCGTCGCGCTCGCCCGGTGGGTGGCGCGCGACAACGGCTCGCGCGCCACACCGCGGTAATGCACGGAGCCTTCAGGAAAGCCGGAGTCGTTGAACACAATCAGACACGCCATATCGATCACGTGCCGCGATTGTGGCAATGCGACATTAACCGGCCATTAACCTCCGCCGGCCTGCAGCGATACGGGGGCGGGCAGGCCGCCTGGCATGATCTGCATCAACAGCCCTGGGGCTTTCCCTCGTCGCTCGTCACGCGAGCGAGGTGCGGATCGTGAGCGCCGCACGCAGCGCGAACGCCGCGATGGTGAGCGTGGGCGGCGACGCCGTGATCGAGGGAAACGTCGACGAGCCGACGAGGTAGAGGTTGGGATGATCGTGCGTGCGCAGGTTGCGATCGACCACGGACGTCTTCGGGTCGTCTCCCATGCGGGTGGTGCCGCCCATCACTGCGCTGTCCGTCACCGGGCCTACCGTGCGCACCGACGTGGCACCGAGCGCGTTCATGAGGCCTTGCACGTATTGCAGCGCGACCTTCGCGCCTTCCTGCTCGTAGCTACTCCACTTGAAGGCGATGCGGGGGCGCGGCAAGCCGAGCGGATCGGGCTTGTCGTGGGCGAGCGTCACGCGGTTGTCCGGGTCGGGCAGACACTCCACCGACGGACCGATCGCAAGCTCGCGCGCGAGGTGATCGCTGATCGCGGCAGCGAGCGCCGGGCCACGCAGGCCCTGCTTCGCGAACATCTCGGCGGCACGGAAAGGTCCCACCGCGCGATACCAGCCTTCGTTCGACGGCGAGGTGCCCGACGCCCCGTGCATCCCACGGAAGTCTCCGTCGCGCAACTCGCGGATGCCGCTCGTCTCCACCGGTCCTCGATACGGGTAGATCTTGTCGCGGGTGAGCCCCATCATCCCCGCATCGAGCTGGGTAAGCAGGTTGCGACCCACCTGGTCGCTCGCGTTCGCCACGGCGTTGCCGTTGGGCAAGCGCGACATGAGCAGCAGCTTGGGCGTCTCGATCGCATGCGCCGCGATCACGAAGATCTTGCCGCGCGCCTCGCCGCTGCTGCCATCGGGCCGCTTGAAGCGTATTGCCATGACCTTGCCGTCGGCGCCAGTCACGACCTCGTGGGCGATGGCGAGCGCCTCGATGCGCGCGCCCGCGCGCTCGGCCTTGGCCACGTGCACGGCGGCGTCGTACTTGGCGCCGATGGGGCAGATGGGCACGCACGACGCGTTGCCGCAGCACGGCGGCCGCCCGTCGTAGCCCACTGAGTTGCGGCCGTGCGGAAAGGGTGCCATCGACAGGCCCACGTGCCCGCAGGCCTTGGCGATCACCGTGTCGAGGTACGACGCGGCGATGGGCGGCATCGGATACGGCGTGGAGCGCGGCGAGCCCCAGTCGTCGTCGGGCGGCCCGCATACGCCGATCTCACGCTCGGCCTCGCCGTACCACGGCTCGAGGTCGTTGTACGAGAGCGGCCAGTCAACGCCTACGCCGAACTTCGACTTCAGCACGAAGTCGTTGGGGCGGTAGCGCAGCGTGAGCCCGCCCCAGTGCCAAGTGGTGCCGCCCACGACGCGCGCCTGCAAGCCGCGGAACAACACTGGCCCTGCCTGCACGTAATAGGCACCGATGTCGCGGAGGTCGGGCTGCGGCACCTTCGGATCGGACGGGTACGGCGAATTCGCACCCTTGGTAGGCGAGTTGCGGAACGCCACGGTGGCCTTGCCGCGATCCACGCGCGGCCCTGCCTCCAGGATCAGCACCTTCACGCCGCTCCGCGCGAGCGTGTATCCCGTCATCGCGCCGGCAATGCCGGACCCCACGATCACCACGTCGGCGGTGAGCACGCTGGAAGGCGCGGCCATCACTTGCTCTCCACGGGCGCGCTCGCCCAGTAGTCCGTCATGCCGCCGCACAGCGCGTTGGGCTTGGTCCACGGCACGGCCTGCCACGCCAGCGCCTCGTTGTACGTGATCAGCAGCGGTCCCTTCGGTCCGTTCACCACGCCGGAGGCCAGCGCCACGAGGATCGTGACCGCCGCGGCCTCCAGTCCCGCCGCGCGCAATGCGGCATCGAGGCTCGCCGCCGGGGTGGTGCTCGACAGCTGCGCCACCTGCGCGAGGGCCCTGCCGCCCACCGCACTGGCGAGCGCACGCAGCAGCGCATCGACGATCTTCGGGTCGTCGTAGGCAAAGCCCACGAGCGACCGCTGCAGGGCCGTCGCCTGCGCGGCCGACACGCCCGGGACCTGCGCGAGACCCTGCGGCGCAAGCGCGGCAGCGGCGAGCGCGGCGAGACCCTGCAGCCAGCGGCGACGACGCAGGTCGGCGGGGGTGTGCTGCCGGGGAACGGACGCCGACGCGACGACGTCGATCGCGGCCGCGGTGCGAGGGGGGGATTCGGGTTCCATTGTTTCTCCACATTCGCCGCGAAACTCGCGGCGCGAGGCGGCACTCCTAGTTCACGTGGCCGCCATGGCGGCGCCAAGCTCGAGATTACAACGCCTTCCGCGGCAGCGCCCTCGCTCCCTTCCTTGCCCCCGAATCCGCGCACCGGGCCCGTCCCTCCCCCCCGGGACGAGAAGTGCCAACGGATCACCGGAAGCTGCGATCGCGCTGCCGCGACCCATTGCCCGCTCACCCTTCCATCCAGGACCCTTAAATGGACCGACGCGCCGCGCTACGCCTTGCCGACCCCGACGCCTCCCTCGCCGACACGCTCGCCGTACTCGAGCAACGCCATTGCGCGGCCCGCCGCGCGCTGCTGCGCCGCGCCGGAGGCGCGCTGCTCGCCGTCTCGCCCATCAGCGCGCTCGCGTGCTCGATCATTCCCCAGGAGACGAACGGGCCCTACCCGGCCGACGGGACCAACGGGCCCAATGCACTCACGCAGACCGGCATCGTGCGCTCGGATATCCGGGCGAGCTTTGGCAGCGCGGGAGGCACGGTGGCTGCCGGTACGCCGGTCACGTTCACGCTGAAGCTCGTCAACGTCAACGCGAGCTGCGGCCCCGCGGCAGGCCTTGCCGTGTATGCATGGCACTGTGACGCGAGCGGCCGCTATTCGCTCTACTCGAGCGGCGTCACCACGCAGAACTACCTGCGCGGCGTCCAGGTGAGCGATGCGAACGGCCTCGTGACGTTCACGACGATCTTTCCCGGCGCGTACTCGGGGCGTTGGCCGCACATCCATTTCGAGGTGTACGAGAGCCTCGCCAAGGCAACGTCGGGCGCCAATGCGATCCGCACGTCGCAGCTCGCCTTTCCCGACGCGACCTGCCGCGAGGTCTACGCCCAGTCCACGCTGTACTCGGGCAGCCTCGCCAATCACAACCGCACCACGCTGGCGAGCGACGGGGTGTTCGGTGAGGACCTCGCCGTGCACCAGATGGCCGTCGTGTCGGGCACTGTGGCCACGGGCTACGCGGCCTCGCTCGAAGTGGGGGTGGCGGCTGCAGGCACCACCGCGAGCGGCCCCGACCTCGACCAGCACGGCCTCACCGGCAACTGGTACAACCCCGCCGCCAATGGGCAGGGCCTCTCGCTCGAGATCTATCCGGACATCCAGGGCGCCGGCCAAGGCCTCCTCTTCGGCGGCTGGTTCACGTTCGACACCGCGGCGGGCGACGCCGCACGCAATCGCTGGTACACGGTGAGCGGCCCGGTGGTGGCAGGACAGCCCACGACACAGCTCGTGATCGATCGCAACGCGGGTGGCAATTTCGCGGCGCCTCCCGTGACCGCGAGTGCCCAGGTAGGCACCGCCACCTTCACCGCTTCGAGCTGCGACAGCGGCACGCTGACGTATGCGTTCACCGATGGCTCCGGACGCAGCGGCACGGTGCCGCTGACGCGGCTCACCCGCAACGTCACGTGCTCGACCACCTCGGCCCGTCCCACAGACGCGGACTTCGCCCACTCGGGCAACTGGTTTGCGGAGAGCACGTCGGGCCAGGGCTTCATCGTGGAGGCCAATCCTGCGTCCGCCGTGCTCTTCTTCACCTGGTACACGTATGCGGTCGGCGGACAGGCAATCGGAGGCGAGGCGAGCCAGCGGTGGTACACGGCGCAATCGACTCTTGCGGCCGGCGCGCGCAGCTTCACGCTCACGCTCTACGAAACCACGGGCGGCACGTTCGCCTCGGCGGCCACTACCGCCACCACCACGGCCGTCGGTAGCGCCACGCTGTCGTTTGCGAGCTGCGAAGCGGCATCGCTCGCCTACACCTTCACCGCGGGCGCGAATGCCGGGCAGGCCGGCACGATCGCGCTCACGCGGGTCGGTCCCGTGCCCGCCGGCTGCGCGTGACGCGCGCACGGGCAAGCGGCGGGCGCTACAGGTCGAGCGCGTACCCCACTCCGTACACGGACCGGATCAGGTCGCGTTGCGGAGCCGCTTCCACGAGCTTGCGGCGCAGGTTCTTCACATGGCTGTCCACCGTGCGGTCGGTGACCACGCGGTGGTCGTCGTACAGGCCCTGCAGCAGGGCGACGCGGCCCAGCACGCGACCCGGCGTGGCCGCCAGCGTGCGCAGCAGGCGGAACTCGACCGGCGTGAGATCGAGCTCCACCCCATCGAGCACGGCGCGGAACGTGTCGCTGTCCACCACCAGGCCGCGTTGGGCAGGCGCGGGGCGCAACTGCGTGCGGCGCAGGATCGCACGCACGCGCGCCACCACCTCGCGCGGGCTGAAGGGCTTGCAGATGTAGTCGTCCGCACCGAGGTCGAGGCCGAGCAGCCGATCGACCTCGTCCACGCGCGCGGTGAGCATCACTACCGGCACGTCGGTGAAGCTGCGCAGCTCACGGCACACCGCCAGGCCGTCTTTGCCCGGCAGCATGAGGTCGAGGAGGACGAGCGCCGGCGGCGCGCCGCGCACGGCCACGGCCACCTCGCTGCCGTCGGCGAGCCATGCCGTGGCATAGCCGGCGGCATGCAGATAGTCCTCGAGCAGGCGCGCGAGCTTCTCCTCGTCCTCCACGATCAGGATGCGCGCGCGTGTCTCGCTCATGCGGCAAGCGGCAACGTCACGCGTACCCACAGTCCGCCGAGCGGCGAGCGCTGCGCGACGATGCGGCCGCCTTGCCCCTCCACCATGGCCTTGGCCAGCGCAAGGCCGAGTCCCGCGCCGCCGCTGCGGCGATTGCGCGAGGTATCGACGCGGTAGAGGCGGTCGAAGAGCCGCGGCAGTGCCTCCGGCGGCACGGCCGGCGGCGAGTCCATCACATCCAGGACGGCCTCGCCGTCCTCGCGGCTCACGGCCACGCGCACGATGCCGCCGCGGTCCGTGTAGCGCACGCTGTTCTCGAGCAGGTTGTTGAGCAACTGGGTGATGCGCCGATGATCGGCGTCCACCGTCACGGGCCCCGCGAAGGCCGGCTGCTCGAGCGATACCCCACGCGTCGCGAAGCGCTCGCCGAAGGCCAGCACCGCCGCCTCCACGGCGTCACGCAGGTCCATGCGTTGGGGGTGAAAAGCGAGCGCGCCAACGTCGGCGAGCGAGAGCTCGTAAAGATCTTCCACCAGCTTGCCCAGCGTGGCGACCTCGGCTTGCAGCGATCGCAGGCGCGCGGGCGTGAGCGTGCGGATGCCGTCCTCGAGGGCCTCGAGCTCGCCGCGCAGGATGGCAAGGGGCGTGCGCAGCTCGTGCGAAATGTCCGCCATGAAGTCGCGACGCAGGGTCTCGTTGGCGCCGAGGGTCACGGCGAGGCGGTTGAAGTCGGCGGTGAGCTGTCCGAGCTCGTCGCCCCGCATGGACGGTACGCGCGTGGCGTAGTCGCCCGCCGCCAGACGGTGGGTGGCGTCAGCGAGGCGCTTCACGGGCGCGATGAATCCACGCGCCACGAGATAGCCCACGAGGGCGGCCAGGAGCACCGCGAGCCCAGCGATCGCCACGCTCGCACTGGCCTGCTGCTCGGCCAGGCGGCGCTCGGCGCCGCTGAAGGGCTCGTGCAGCGGGGCGCCCGCCACGTAGCCCACCGTGGCGCCGTCCACCGTCACGGGGCGCAACACCGCGTTCGCCAGATCGCGCACGCGGCCCACCACCGGCTGGCGTTGCGCGTCCAGCAGTGCCGGGAAATCCGGGAGACCCGGCCCGTGGGGAGGCTCGCCGGGCGGCCGCTCGCCGAAGGGAGGCGGCGGGTAGGCGGCATCGACCTGCCCTTCGCGGGGCGGCGGCGGTCCCCGGTGCGGCAATCCGGGAGGGGGCGCCGGCATGATGGCGAAGCGCGCTTGGCGCTGCCATTGCGCTTCATTGCCACGCAGGGATTCGAAGCTTCCCTGCGCCCGCCACAGCGGCACCAGGGCCTCGGCGAGCGCTGCCAGTCGCTCGCCCTCACGTTCCCGCATGTACTCGCGAAAGCCGCGATCGAAGCTCACGCGCTCGGCGAGCCCCACGGCCAGCGCGATGACGACGTTGGTGGCGAGGATGACGAGGAAGAGCTTGCCGGTGATCCGCAGCTTCATGGGCAACGTCCAGCGTGCCCGCGCGCCCGGCGGCCGTGCGCGCGCGGCACGCTCCTTGTCACGACACTCCTTCGGACCTCCACATTCCGTTGCAGCGGCGCCACGGAATGCGCCGGCGCTACAGCGGCGACCCCGCGGCGCGGGCGATCACCTCGGCCAGGCGGTGAGCGTGCGTATCGGCCGCCGCGGCATCGCGGGCCTCCACCATCACGCGCAGGACGGGCTCGGTGCCCGAAGGCCGCAGCAGTACGCGCCCCGTACCGTCGAGCGCCGCCACGGCCGCCCGTTCGGCGTCGAGCACGCCCGAGCTCGCCCGCCAGTCGAAACCGCGGCGCACCGGCACGTTGATGAGTCGCTGCGGGAACAGGGTGACACCGGCGGTGACCTGCGCCAGGGTCTTCTGCTGCTCGACCAGGGCGCGCAGCACGGCAAGCGCGGCGATGATCGCATCACCGGTGGTGTGCTTGTCCAGGCACAGGAGGTGCCCCGAGTTCTCTCCTCCGAGGAGCCAGGATCGCGCGTGCATCTCTTCCAGGATGTAGCGGTCGCCCACCCTCGCGCGCACGAGCGGCACACCGGCGCGGGCAAAGGCCTGCTCGATGCCGAAGTTGGTCATCTGGGTACCGACCGCGCCGCCATAGGCGACGCCGCGCCGATGGTAGTCGGCCGCGATCACGTACAGGAGCAGGTCGCCGTCGTACAGGCGCCCGTCGCGGTCGCACATCACGAGCCGATCGCCGTCGCCGTCGAGTGCCAGCCCGATATCCGCCTTGTGCTCGAGCACCTTCTGCGCCAGGAACTGCGGATGCGTGGCACCGCATCCGGCATTGATGTTGAGGCCATCCGGCTCGTTGCCCACCGCGATCACGTCGGCGCCGAGCTCGTGGAACACGGGCGGCGCCACGTGATACCCCGCGCCGTGGGCGCAGTCCACCACGATGCGCCAGCCGATGAGATCGAGCTCGGAGGGGAAGGTGCTCTTGCAGAACTCGACATAGCGGCCCGCCGCATCGTCCACACGACGCGCCTTGCCGAGCGCCGCCGACGGCACGCACGTGAGCGTCCCCTCCATGCCGCGCTCGATCGAAGCTTCCACGTCGTCTGGAAGCTTGTTGCCCGCCGCGGAGAAGAACTTCATGCCGTTGTCCTCGAACGGATTGTGCGAGGCGCTGATCACGATGCCCGCCGACAAACGCAGCGCCCGCGTGAGGTACGCGATACCGGGCGTGGGCAGCGGACCGCAGAGGTACACGTCCACGCCCGCGGCCGACAGGCCGGACTCGAGGGCGGCTTCCATGAGATAGCCGGAGATGCGCGTGTCCTTGCCGATGAGCACGCCGGGACGGTCGCCGCGCCGGGCCACGCCCGCCTGGGCGAGCGTGCGCCCAGCGGCCCAGCCGAGCTTCATCACGAGATCGGGGGTGATGGGCGGCTCGCCCACGCGGCCGCGCACGCCGTCGGTGCCGAAGTATTTTCGCTGCATGATGGGCGAATTATGCACCGTCGCGCAGGGGCCACGTCCGGTGTCCGCGCAGCACGCGCGATTGCCTGGCCAAGGAGCAGCGCGACGACGCGAGACCGATCGCTAGCCCGGCCTCGCGACGCTCGTCATCCGACGTGAGGCGAGCACATCGAGCACCAGCGATCCGGTGACCACGCCCACCCCGGCAAGCGTCACCCAGTTCCAGTCGTAGGCGGGTGACGGCAGGGCGATGAAGTACGACAGCAGCGGTTGCGCGGCCAGGCAAATCATGAGCGTCAACTCGTCGATGCGCCGCAGGGCCATCTGAAACAGCAGCAGCGGCACCAACACCCCCACCGCGCCCACGAGGAGCGTAAGCGCCAGGACCGGGGGGTCGGGCAGCGCGAGCGTCGACTGCTCGAAGGGGAACAGCAGCAGCGCGAGGATGATGGTGACGTAGAAGCGATGCGCCAGCACGGTCGCGGAAGACCAGCCTGCGGCGGCGAGCCGCCGCGATGTCGCGGCGGTGAACACCGAGGCCACGCCCGCGACTGCGCTTGCCAGCAACGCGAGCCACACCTCGGGCGCATCGAGCGCCGCCAACGCGTCCGGCACCTCCGAGGCCGCAACGAGTGCGCACCCAAAGACGATGCCCGTGCACACTACGACGCGCAAGCGACGAGGCCAAGCGTGGCTGCGCAGGCCCACGAGGACGCTCGCCACGACCAGCGACACGCCGATCTCGATCGCTCCCACCACGGCCGGCGGCAGATGCTTCAAGGCATAGAAGAACGTGAAGAAGGCGAGCGGCGTCCACAGGTTGAGATACACGAGATGCCGGCGCCCCACGCGCGGCATGTGACCGCGCACCACCCAGAGGAACACGCCGGCGCACAGGCAGAAAGACAGCAGAACGAAGAGCGCGATCGGGACGCCCCCCAACAGCGTCCCGTAGAGCACCTTGCCCACCGACTGAACCAACACCGACAGAAGCACGAGACCTTGTCCGGTATCCATGGCACCCTCCTACGCGATCGCGTGCGCGCGACCGCGCGCACGCACGCCGTAGAGCTGCCCGTTGGACTCCCACCGGCGGAACGTATCGATGTCGCGCTCGATCTGCGTCGCATCGTCGTGGACGAGGTAGACGATGCCGCCGCACGCGAGCCAGTCGGCCGTCTTCCACACGCGCGCCCCGTGGCCAAGCGCACGGTAGTGCGCATGGAAAGACGGCAACAATTCCAGGCGATCGAGCCCCGCCGTAGCGGCCACTTCGCCGTCGCTGCCGAAGTTGAACAACACCTTTGCGATGTGCGAGCGCCGCTCGTAGGTGCCGCGGGCGAAGAGGCGGTCGCATTCAGCCGGCGAGTCCGTAAGCACGCCGGCAAACACGTCCGCTTGAGTACGCTGGTCCGCAGCGCGATACGACGGCTCGTCCATCGCCGCGCCCATGAGCCGCGCCCCCGTCTCGATGAGCGCGGGCCCTCGCGGCGTCCACTTGAGCTCGGAGTGCGCAGCGCCATCGACGATTCCGAGGGCATCGAGCACCTTCCGCGCGTAGTCGATGAGCGCCGCCGGGCGCGCCGCGCGTGGATCGAGCAGGCGGATGGCACCCGGCACGACCCTGCCGCCGCGCAACGTCACGGTCATGGCCCAGACGTCCGTCACGTAGTGCCGGCCGCCCGCGCTCACGGTATTGACGATGTACTGCGGCCCCGGCAGGTACTCCTGCACCAGGAGCTTCTTGTTGCGCGAGCCCATGAAATTCTCGCGGCCAAGCGTGCTGTCGAAGGCGGCCTCAATGTCTTCGCTCCAACGGCAGATCGTCACGCCATCGGAGCCGGCACGGTCGAGCGGCTTGGCCACCACCGGCCAGCGCCCGCCCGCGCTCGCCCAGGCCACCGCCGCTGTTCGGCCGCCGACGCAC
>CALFEY010000100.1 GCA_937958295.1 uncultured Pseudomonadota bacterium | reverse complement strand
ATCGGCGTGGCTCTGCCAGCCGCCCGCCGGTCACATGATTTGTGATTAAATTGACATGAATGAATATCGATTCGATCCATCTCATGGAAGTCTTCGTTCGGGTCGCCGAGTCGCGCAGCTTCTCGCACGCGGCACGGCGGCTCGGCATTTCCCCGTCGGCCACCAGCAAGGCCGTGGCCCGCCTGGAGGCCAAGCTCGGCGTGCGCCTCGTGGCCCGGACCACGCGCAGCCTGCGTATCACCGAAGAAGGCGAGACCCTCCTCGCCAGCGCGCGGCACATCCTTGCCGAGATCGAGAGCGCGGAGGCGTTGCTGAGCGTGCGCCTCGCCGAGCCGGCCGGACGCCTGCGCCTGCAATCCACCGTTGGCTTCGGGCGCTGCGTGGTGGTGCCCCTGCTCTTCGAGTTCGCGCGCCAGTGGCCGCAGGTGGCGGTGGACGTCGACTTGAGCGACCGTGAGGTGAACCTGCTCGAGGAAGGCGTGGACGTCGCCATCATGTTCGGCGAGCTCCCGGACAGCCGTCTCGTCGCGCGACGCCTGGGCTACATGCAGTTTGTCACGATCGCGGCGGCGGGTTATCTCGCCGCCCGGGGCACGCCGCGCCATCCGGACGAGCTCGCGAGCCACACCTGCCTCGGCTACTTCCTGCCGCGCCTGTCGCGCTTCCGGGACTGGGAGTTCGCCGAAGGTGCCAACCGGCCCGCGCCGGCAGCGCAACTGAACGTCAACAACGCCCAGGTGCTCGTGGATGCTGCGGCCGATGGGCAGGGCATCGCCCACGTCCCGAAGGTCATCGCCTGGGATGCCCTGCAGAGCGGACGCGTGCTCCGCATCCTCGACCGCTTCGCCACGCACGGTTGGCCGGTATCACTCGTGTACTCCGAGCGTCGCTACCAGTCGCGGCGCGTGCACACGCTGGTCGAATACCTCGTCGCCAACGCGCCGCTCGACCGGCGCTGGCAGGACGAGTCCCTGGCGCCCGCCACCGTCGCGTCGTGAGCCGGCGGCTCGAGCGGCGCCGCTGTCGACGTCGCGCCCCTGAATTCCGCCGGGGCGCTCCATCGCCTCATCCGGGCGTCAGCGGCAGTTCCACGGACGCATCGCCTTCGTCCGCATCCGTGCTCATCCATCGCGGACCCCACACGGGCCGCGAGACCAGCGACACCACGCGACCCGGCCGTCCGCTGGGGGTGTCCAGTCCGAAGATGAACATCACCATCGGCTTCCATGCATCGCTGCCGAGGATGCTGAGCACGATCTTCCCGCCCGCCTGAACCTCGCCGCGCGTGAACGGAATCGGCGCGTCCATCAGGTACCAGTTCGACGACGCCTTCTCGAGATCCGACTGCGGCGTATCGTGGATCTCCTCGCGCAGCACGAGGTTCTGTCCCGCGAAGACATCGAGCCGGATGGCACTGTCGGTGCCGGTGTCGCTGCCGAGCGAGCCCCATTGGGTATGCACCAGCAGGAGCACGCGGCGGATGGGGGTTGTGGCATCCCCGACAGCCACGCGCCGAAGCGGCAACGTGAGCGTCCCTTCCCCCACGTCGGTGCTCAGCCACTCGGTGAGATCCGTCTCCATGGCGAGCGGCACCGCCACCCCCGAGGCAAACTCATCCTTGGAGTGTCCGAAGAGGAAGATGGCGCCGGGCGCCCACGCGTCGTCGTCGCGCAGGCCGATGCGGATCGAGGACTCGGTGAGCGCCGACGTGTCGAAGGGCGTGTCGATCTGCGCCCCGCCGTTGAGCGACGCCTCGCCATCGCCCGTATCGTGGGTGTAATCGTGGTCGTGCACATCCTCGCCATCGACGTTGACGGTGAGATTGATCGTGTTGTCGGAGCCGGCGTCGTCGGTGTTGCGATTGAGGTGCGCCAGCCACAGAACGTCGATAGTGGACATCGTGAGCCTCGGTTGCGTGCTAGTTGCTGACCGGCAGGGACACCGACGCCACGCCTTCCGACGGATCGGTGGACAACCACCCGAGGCCCCAATGGGGGATCGCTGACAGGGTCACGACCTCCCTCGGCCGGCCTTCCTCGGTGTCGAGGCCGAATACGAAGACGGTCGCCGGCAACCACGCGTCGGTGCCGAGGATCTGCAGCTGGATGCCGCCCTTGGTCAGGATATCCGCACGCGTGAACGGCCGTTCCACCGGGAGGTAGTGCCAATACGCGCGCACGCGCCGCAGATCGTGCGCGATCTTGTGGTCGAGCATGATCTGGCCGCTGGCGGCGATCTGCAGCTTGATGTCGCTGTCGGTATCCACGTCCTTGGCGCGATCGGTGTACACGAGCAGGAGCACGCGTCGAATCACCGTGTTCGAGTCGCCGCTGCCCACGCGCCGCACGGGCATCGTAAGACGGCCTTCGTCGCTGTCGGCGGAGAGCCAGCGCTCGATCTCGGTCTCCATGGCCAGCGCCGCGAAGCGTCCGGGCGTGAATCCGGGTTGGCCGCGGCCGATGACCAGCACGTGCTTGGGACCCCACGCGTCGTCGCCGCGCAAGCCCAGGCGAATGGAGGCGTTCGTGACACCGGCGGACTCGAACGGCGCCGCGGGAGAGGCCTTCTGCAGGCCGGTCTGCCCGTCGCGCAGTCCCGCGGGTCCCTGCCCCGGCAGGTTCCATCCCAACAGGAAGTCGTGGCGAAAGACATCGGCACCGTCGATGTTCACCGTGAGGTTGAACCGGTTCTGCGACCCGGCGTCGTCGTCGTCCTTGGTAAGTGCCGCCAGCCAGACCTCGTCGATTGCCGCCATGGGATGCTGCCCTTTCGACCTCGCGTCACGAGGTTATACGGCGAACGCTACGCCGATGCCACGCGAATATTCCGGAAGGCTCGGCGCGGAGCTGCATCGGCGAAGCGCCCCGCCCCCGTGGCGCGCAGGCTCCGGACGCGGGGGCGGCTTTGCCCTCCGGGAAGCCCTCTTGACATTCGATCGATCGATCGATAAAACGACGGACGCCTTCTCCCTCCCCCACCCACTGGAGAACCTCGATGACCGTCAGATCGCCGTCGCGTGTCACGCCCGCTCTGCTCTTGTCCGGAGCGTTCCTGCTGCTCGGATCCGGCCCGAGCCTCGCCCAGACGCCCGCCAAGAGCTGCCACCCCGACGGCAAGCCGGTCGAGCCGCAGGTGATCTTCAACTCCAGCGGCGGGACCTACGGCGAGAACATGGAGCGCATCTTCTTCAAGCGCTTCAAGGAGGAATGCGGCGTACAGGTGACCCAGGTCACGGACGCGCGCACTTACGCGCAGTTGAAGCAGTTCGTGCAGAGCGGAAACGTCCCGTGGGACATCGGCGGCACGCGCACTGACCAGGAATTTCCGCTGGGGATCAAGGACGGCCTCTTCCATCGCCTGCCGGACAGCTTCTGGAACTCGATCAAGGGCGAGCTCTCGCCCGGCTCGTTCGGGCCCTACGGGGCCTGGGCCACGCCGTATTCCGACGTGCTCGTCTACTCGACCACTGCCTTCCCCAAGGGCATGACGTCGTGGGCCGACTTCTGGGACGTGAAGAAATTTCCCGGGCCGCGCACCATGCAGAACAACCCGGCCAACCTCGTGATGGCGCTCATCGCCGACGGCGTGCCCCCGGACAAGGTCTATCCCCTCGACCTCGACCGCGCCTTCAAGAAGATGGACGAGATCCGGCCGCACATCCGCGGCTTCTGGACCTCGGGCGACCAGCCCGTGCAGGGCGTGGCCAACGGCGAATTCGTGGCCGGCACCGCGTGGAACGGCCGCGTGTCGGCCGCGGTGAAGGCCGGCAAGCCGGTGGCGGCATCGTGGAACGGCGCGTTGCTGCGCGTGTCGTGGAACTTCATCCTGAAGGGTGCCAAGAACCCGCGCGCCGCGGAAGCGCTCCTGTACTTCATGCAGCGCCCCGAGCTCCAGGCCGAACTCGCGAAGGCCTCCGGCTATGCCGGCGGTGCGACGGGCGTGGTCAAGCTCGTGGATGCCTCGCTCGCCTCCTCGCTCGCCACCAGTCCGGAACACATTGCCGTGGCGTCCGTCGTCGATGCACAGTGGTGGGCGGACAACAATGCGGCGGTGCAGGCGCGCTGGAACGCCTGGGTCGCCAAACAGTGAACACACGGGGAAAGCTCAGCCAATGAACAAGCTCATCACGGTCGAACAGCGCGACGATGTCACGCTCGTGGGCCTCAACGATCCGGAGCGCCTCAACGCGTTCTCCGTTCCCTTGCTGGAAGAGCTGCACGCCACCGTGATGGACCAGGCGGCGAAGGGCGCCTGCCGGTTCGTCTTCCACGGCCACGGCAGCGCGTTCTCGTCCGGCGCGCACATGCCTGACTACTTCAAGACGCTCGACGAGGTGCGCAGCCATCGCGCACGCCGCTTCTATGACTCGGAGCGCAAGCTCGTCGAGCTCGTGCGCGTGCTGCGGCGTCCCAACACCTTTTCTGTCGCGGCCGTGCATGGCTGGACCGTAGGCATGGGCGTGGAGGTAGCCGTGGCGAGCGACTTCATCGTGGCGGCGCAGGATGCCCGCTTCTGGCTGCCGGAGACGGCGGTGGGCTGGAATGCGGGCATGGGCATGACCAACCGGCTCACGCGCGCCGTGGGCGGCGGCTGGGCGCGGCGATTGCTGCTGCTCGGCGAGAAGATCGACGCCGCCAAGGCCGAGCAGATCGGACTCGTGTGCCGCGTGGTGGACAACGGCACGGTGGTCGACGGCGCCGTCGAGGTCTTACGCGTGATCGCCGGCCAGTCGCCACTTGCCGTGCAGTACGAGAAGCTCCTCCTCGACATGCTGCCCAACGTGTCGGACGAGCAGGCGATGGAGATGGAGATCATCACCGGGTACTGGCTGTCGCACACGAACGACGTGCGCGAGGCCGCGCAGGCCTTCGTGGAACGCCGCAAGCCCAATTTCACGGGCGAGTGACGCGGTCCTCCGACACGAGCGTGAGCGGGGCAGCCGACCCGGCGGACGGCGGCGCAGCCGTCGAAGCCGCCATGCCGCGGGACCGCCGCGAGGCGCGGCGCCTGCGCCTGCTGGTGCTGCTCCTGCTCACCCCCGCGGTGGCGCTCGTCTTCGCCAGCGTGGTCATGCCCACCCTCATCGCCGTGGTGGACTCGTTCCAGCACGAAGGACGCTGGACGCTTGCCAACTATGCGAGCTTCGTCGTGGAGGCGCCGTACCTGCGCGTGCTCGGCAACACGCTGTCGATCGCTCTTATCGTGACGGGCTTGTGCATCGGCCTGTCCGCGCCGGCGGCCGCCTTTCTCGCGGCGCAGGACCAGCGAGCCGCGGCGCTGCTGCTGGCGCTCCTTGGCGCTTCGCTGTGGATCTCGGTGCTCGTGCGCATCTATTCCTGGCAGGTGCTGCTCGCGCGCGTGGGCCCCATCAACCAGATCCTGCAGGCGCTCGGCGTGACGAGCGAGCCGATCCCGTTCCTGTACACGCGCGGGGCCGTGGTCGTCAGCATGGTGCAGTTCCTCATCCCCTACGCCACGATGATGATGTACGCCGGCATGCGCCGCGTGGACTGGGAGCTCGTGACGGCCGCGCGCACCCTCGGCGCATCGCTTGGCACCGTCTTCACGCAGATCTACTGGCCGCAGGTGCGCTTCGCGGTGGTCTCCTCGGCGCTCGTGGTGTTCATGATCGCCACCAGCTTCTTCGTGTCGCCGGCCATCCTCGGCGGACCGCGGGACATCATGATCGGCATGCAGATGCACTCCGATCTCGTGAACCGCTACGAGAGCGGCATGGCCGCCACCACCGGGGTGATCCTCACGGCGATCCTGCTCCTCGTGGCATGGGGCGCGCTTCGCCTCGGCGGCACCTCCTTTCGCCGTCTTGCCACGGCGCTCGGCCGATGAAGCGCCAGCGCGTCGCCCGGACCCTGGGCTGGATCTACTGCGCGTGCATCGCGTTCTTCGTGCTCTCGCCGGTGCTGATCATCTTTCCGGCGAGCTTTGGCGCGTCGGAGTCCCTGGAGTTTCCGCCGCGCGCCTACTCGCTGCGCTGGTACGCGCAGGTGCTAGGCGATCCGCAATGGCTGGCCTCGGCGGGGCTGTCGGCGCGCATCGCGCTCTTCGCGGCGCTCGCCGCCACGGCTGCGGGGCTGCTCGTGGGGCTGTCGCACTTCCTGGTGAAACAGGTGGCGCCCGGCGTGCGCTCGTTCCTGATGCTGCCGATGGTCGCGCCGCACATCGTGCTGGCCACGGGGCTGTTCTCGGTGCTCCTGAGCGGCAGGATGTTGGGCGATGCGAACGTGCTAGCGCTCGTGCACGCATCGTTGGCCATCCCGCTCACCATGATCATCTTCATCAATGCGGTGGAGAGCGTCGACCCGCTGCTGTGGACCGCCGCCAGCACCCTCGGGGCGCGCTGGTGGACAATCCTGCGCCAGATCTTGCTGCCGATCCTGCTCACGAGCGTGGTGGTGGCGTTCGTGCTCGCCTTCATCGTGTCGTGGGACGAAGTGACCTTTGCCATCTTCATCGGGCCGTCGATCGTGCCCACGCTGCCGGCCCGCATGTTCTACTACCTGCGCGAGCTCATCACGCCGGCGCTCGCCGCGGTGGCGAGCCTGCTGGTGCTGGTTACCGTCGTGGTCGGCCTGCTGGTGGTGGTGGCGCGCTGGATCGGGCGTCCCAAGGCCGCGCGCATCGTGGTCCGGGAGGACGCGTCGTGAGCATGCCCGCCGCCGCGCCCGCGAGCCTGGGCGAGATCGTGGAACGCTGGGCGCGCGAGCGACCCGACGCGACGTTCCTTCTCGATCCGGCCGGACGGCGCACGTCGTATGCGGATTTCGACCGGCGCGCGGCGGCCGCGGCGGCGACACTGCAACGCATGGGGATCGGCGGCGGTGACCGGGTCGTGACCATCGCGCAGAACCAGCTCGCGTTCTTCGCCATCGCCTTCGGCGCATGGAAGATCGGCGCGGTGCTGGTCCCCATCGCGCACGAGCAGCGGGGCGCGGTGCTGGCGCAGATGCTGCGCAATGCCGACGCCGGTGTGCTCTTCGTGGACGCCGCGGGACGACTGGCGCTCGCGAGCCTGCCCTCCGCCGACGGGCCGGAGGCCGCGCGGATCCGCGACATTGCCGCGATAGCCGACGCCATCGGCGACACATTGCGCACGGTGGCTTACGACGCGCATGCGCCCGCCCTCATCATGTACAGCTCGGGCACCACCGGCATGTCCAAGGGCTGCGTGCTGTCGCACGGCTACATGGTGCTCGCCGGCACCGATTTCTGCCGCGCGGCGGACATCACCGCGACCGATTCGCTCTACTCCGCCGGCCCTTTTTCGCACCTCAATGCGTGGTGGGCCTTCGCCGGCGCCATCGCAGGCGGCGTGCCACAGGCCTTCGACGTGCGCTTCTCGGCCTCGCAGTTCTGGCAGCAGGTCGAGGCGGCGAACGCGACGCTCTTCGACTATGTCGGCGCCATGATCGCCATCCTCCTGCGGCGGGAGGCGGGGCCGGGCCCCCGCTCCCGCCTGCGTGCCGGGCTCGGTGGCGCCGCCCGGCCGGATGAGATGGCAGCATTCGGAAAGCGCTTCGGCATCCCCCTGCTGGAGTGCTATGGCCTTACCGAGTGCTGCCTTCCCATCTTCCAGCGCCAGGGCGAGTTGAAGGTCGGGTCGATCGGCCGTCTTGCCGACAGCGTGGACGCGCGGCTGATCGACGATCACGGCGCCGATGTCGCGCCCGGCGCCCGTGGCGAGCTCTGGCTCAAGGCCCGCGACCCGCGCGCGATGTTCTCCGGCTACTGGCGGCGCGACGACCTCACTGCGGCCGCGTTCACCGATGGCTGGTTCCGCACCGGCGACATCTGCCGCCGCGATGACGACGGTTATTTCTACTACGTCGACCGGCGGCGTCACTTCATCCGGCGCCGCGGCGAGAACATCAGCGCCTTCGAGGTGGAGGGCACGATCTTCGATCATCCCGCCGTGGCCAACTGCGCAGTGGTGGGGGTTCCGGCCGAGGTCGGCGAAGAGGACATGCTCCTCGCGGTGCAGCCGAAGGCCAGTGCGAGTATCGATCCCGCCGAGTTGCTGCGCTGGTGCGGCGAGCGCCTGGCGGCTTTCATGGTGCCGCGCTACGTGCGCGTGATGGAGCTTCCCCTGACCCCCAGCGAGCGCGTCGAGAAGCAGAAGCTGCGCGATGATGGTGTCGCCCCTGGAACCTACGACGGCGAGCAGGCCCTTCGCCAGGCGCGATCGCCCGCTTCCGCGGCGATCCCGCCGATGCTCGCGCTCGCCATGCGTCGCATCGGCGAGCCGGAAGTGCTGCCGGTGCCCGATCCCGGTCCGCCTGCCGCGGACGAGGTACGGGTGGCAGTGGAGCTCGTCGCGCTGTCGATCGCCGAGGTGCGTGCGCTGCGCGGAGACCGCTTCCGGCATTTCGGGCAGACGCTCGATCCGGCGCATCCGTTCATCTTCGGCTTCGCCGGCGCGGGACGCGTGGTGGCGAGCGCCGCACCGCGAGTGGCCGTGGGCACTCGCGTGGTGCTCTCCGGCCTCGCCTCGTGCGGACACTGCCGCTACTGCGTAAAGGGACACGAGAATCACTGCACGAACCTGCAGTTCTCCGGCATCGATGTCGGCTGCCCCGGCTTCGCCTGCGAGTACGTGACGTTGCCGGGACGCCGCGCGTTCGCCGTTCCCGACTCGGTCGCGCTGGAGAAGACGTGCGTGGTCTCCGAGGTGGCCACGGGCATCCACGCCCTTCGCCGCGGCCGCCTGCGGGCGGGCGAGTCGGTGGGCATCGTGGGCGCGGGCCGGCACGGTCGGCAGATCGTGCGCATCGCCAAGCGCCTCGGGGCGCACGTGGTGGCGGTGGACCCGCATCCGCAGGCCCGCGCGCTCGCACTCGCGGCCGGCGCCGACGAGGCATGCGCGCCCGAGGATGCCCCGCATGCCGTACACGACCTCGTGGTCCATGCCAATTCCGTGGAGAGCTCGCTTGGCACGTGCTGCGACATCGCGGCGGCCGGCGGCCGTGTGGTGTTGCTGGGCACGCCTGGCGCCCTCGACGTGGGGATCGCCGGCTTCGATGCGCGCGTGGTGGCGAGCGAGCGCGAGCTCATCGGCACCGATAGCAAGAATCCGGAAGAGTTCGAGGCCGCGATCGCGATGATGGCCACCGGCACGGAAGATTGGGAGATCCGCCGCCCCCTCCGGGTGCCGCTCGCCAGCGCCGCGCAGGCGCTGGCCCACGCCGCCGCGCACTGGCCCATCGAGGACGAGCTCTTCGTCGAGCTGCGGCCCGGTGGTGAGACCGGCGCACGCGATGCGGGTACGCTCCGATGAGCGGCGAAGCGATGACGTCGCAAGACCAGCGACGCGGCGCCACGCCCTGCCGCGTGGCCATCGACGCCGTGCGCGTGGAGCCCCGGGATCTGCCGCGCCTCGTGCGCGCCGTCGACGGCGCCAGCGGAACACACGGACTGGCCACCGCGCCCTGGGGCAGCTTCGCCCTCGGTCGCCTCGCGGCTCCCCACGAGACCCTCGCCGCGCACGGGCTCGCACCGGGCGATCGCGTGGCGGTCGCGCGACACGAGCACGAGCCGGCCGACGCGTCGTGGTGGCAGAGCGAGGTGTCCGTTCCCGCCGACGCGGTGCACGCCGTGCCGGCCCGCTGGACCCTGTCGCGCGCGGCGCTGCTGCCGGAGATGGCGCTCGCCCTGCGCGCCGTGCGGGCCTGCGCCGCCGGTGCCCACGATCGCGTCGCCGTCCTCGGGCTTGACACGGCCGCGCTGTGCGCCGTGCAGGCCCTCAAGATCGAAGGAGTGCGTACCGTGGTGGCCGCCGACGCCGACCCTGCGGCACTGCGCATCGCGAAGACGCTCGGCGCCGACGAAACCCTCGCGCCGGCGGAGTTCGCGGCCCTCGCGGGGGTCGAGCCCGACCGTGCTGCCGATCGCACGGTGTGCTTCGCGCCGGACAACGCACTCTTCGCCCACGGCATCCGCGGTACGAGCCACCTGGGCTCGCTGGTGGTCGCGGGCGCAATGAAGGACGAGCCCGCCGTCATCCCCGACTACTACCGGGAGATCATCATCAAGGAGACCACCCTCGTGGGCGCGCAGCGCCCGGACGCCGGCGACTGGCAGGTCGCCGCCACGATACTGTCCACGGGCATCCTGGATGCACTGGGCGACGCCGCGGAAATTGCCGCCGATGCGATGCTCGGGCAGCGCCTGCGCGGCCTCGTGCCGGCGAGCCTCGCTCGCCGCCAGGCGTTCCTCGTCTTTGCGCGATGAGCGCGCCCTCCGTGACGACGCGCATGGCCGCGACCGCCCCCTCCCGCGATCCCCTGCCCGTGGCGGCGCTCGAGATGAAGAGCGTGCATAAGGGCTATGGCAGCGTGCAGGCGCTGCGCCCCACGAGCTTTCGCATCGAGAAGGGCGAGGTGCTCACGCTCCTCGGCCCGAGCGGATCAGGGAAGTCCACCTTGCTCGGCCTCGCCGCAGGCATCGTCAATCCCGATGGCGGCACCATCCACTTCAACGGCGAGGACGTGACGGACCGCCCCACGCACCTGCGCGGCGTGGGCATGGTGTTCCAGCGCTACACGCTCTTCCCCAACAAGACGGTCGCGGAAAACGTCGCCTTTCCGCTGGAGGTGCGCAAGCAGCCGCGGCGAGAGATCGCGGAGCGGGTCGCGCACTTCCTCGACCTCGTATCGCTGCGCAACGAGGCCGACCGCTATCCGTCGCAGATTTCCGGCGGGCAAGCGCAACGCGTCGCCCTCGCGCGCGCGATCGTCTTCGAGCCCGCGCTGCTGTTGATGGACGAGCCGCTCGGCGCCCTGGACCGCCGCCTGCGGCAGACGCTGCAGGACGAGATCCGCCGGATCCAGCAGGCCACGAAGGTGCCCACCCTGTACGTGACGCACGACCAGGAGGAGGCGATGCACCTGTCCGATCGCATCGCCGTGGTACGCGACGGGCGCATCGCGGCCATTGGAGAGCCGCGCAGAATATACGACAATCCGGTTAGCCGCTGGATCGCCGCCTTCCTGGGCGATGTGAATGCGCGTGACGTCGAAGGATGGCGCGACGGGGGAAACGGATATGTCGTGGCAACGCTCGAAGGCGGGGGAGAGGCTGTGGCGCGCGGCACCGACGCCGCTCGCCACAGCGAGCGCGCCACGCTCGTCGTGCGGCCCGAGCGCTGCCGCATCTCGCCGGTGTCCACTCAGCCGCACAACAGCTTCCGGGGCGTGGTCGCGGGAACGTCATTCCTCGGCCCGGTGCAACGCATCCGGCTCGTCACCGACGGTGGCTGGGAGGTGCTCGCCACGGTCGCTGGCCACTCGCCGTCGGCGCTACCGGGCGCCGTCGCCTTCTGCGAGTTCGATCCCGACGCCGCCTTAATCGTCCCGGACCTCTGAAGATTCCCCGCAAGAGCCCGATGGCCGGCTCCGCTCCTCCCACCAGCACCGCGCAGCGCGTCACCAGCAGTGCGCTGCGCCTGTTCGCGTCCAAGGGCTTCCAGGCGACGGGCATCCGCGAGATCGCCGACGGCGCCGGGATGTCGTCGTCCGCGCTCTACTACTACATGGGCACCAAGGAGCACCTGCTCCTCGGCATCATGCGGCACGCCTTGACCGCCTGGTACGCATCCACGCGCCA
>CALFEY010000099.1 GCA_937958295.1 uncultured Pseudomonadota bacterium | reverse complement strand
GTCGACCCGGAGGCGCAACGCGCCCCGCTGCTCTTCGTCGCGGCGGAGAGGGACGCGGTCATCCCACCGTGGCTTTGCCGGAAGAACGCGGATCTCTATGGCGAGGCTGGCAGGGTGGCCGACTACCGCGAGTTCGCGGGCCGTGGGCATTTCATCGGTGGCGAGCCCGGCTGGGAGGAGGTCGCCGCATTCGTGCTCGCCTGGATCGAGCGCAACGCGCATTCGGGAGATGAGCTCATCGGCGCCAACGCCAGGCCCAGCCCGTTCCACGTGCCGGGGTGAGCGCCCGCGGTGTTCGGCGTGCCGGCGCCGCCGAAGCCGTCGCTGAGCCAACCGGAGAATGCGCCCGACCCGCCGATGCCCGCGCTCGGCGTCTGCGTGGAGCCTTGCGCCATCGCTTGTTGCGGGTGCCCGAGCTGCTGCCCAGCTCCTGGGCCATGCGAACTTGTGACCGTCCAGGCGGCGAGACAAACGCTCGTACAAAAAAAGTGGAGGCCACCTGGGCCTCCGTTGATTTGAATCGAGCGATTTTTCGGCGTGACTTTCTTTGACCGGCGCAGCTATCGTAGCCGCAGCTCTTGTTGTTGCGTCGCCCCGTGGCCTGTGGATCCCCGAGAGGGCCGGACTTCGATGGAGCCGGCTCCTGCAACGGCGGGTACGGCACGGATCGTCTTCTTCGCTTCCAGCCTCCTCCTACAACCGCTACGGTGCGGCAGCCTTCGCTGCGCGGCTTCGTGGCCGGTGCATCGCAGTGCACCCGAAGCCTCCTCCCGACCTCAATTCCGTGACCGGCGTCAAACCTGCCGGAGCGGGCGCGATTGTCCTACGGGCAGTGCGGGATTGCAACCGATTTGTCCTATTGCGGTGCACCATCCCGACAATGGTGCATCGCCGCCTGTGGATAACTGGGTACCCCGTATGCAATTCCCGTCAGAACAAAGACTTGCGCCGGGTTGCGTATCGGGCCCTCTGCTACCATCTTCGACTAAACGTCGCCATGACTATCCGCATTCCCCTGATGGACCTTCGTGCGCAGCAGCGGGAGACCGCGCTGTCGGCCTTCGTGCGGGAGGCGGCCGGTCTTCCGGAAGTCCCGGGCCCGGTGCTCGACGTGCGCGGTCGTCCGCTGTCCGACCTGCGCATTTCGGTGACCGACCGCTGCAATTTCCGCTGCGTGTACTGCATGCCCAAGGATGTGTTCGGGCGCGACTACCCGTTCCTCCCGCACGCAGCGCTGCTCTCCTTCGAGGAGATCACGCGCGTGGCGCGCGTCTTCGTAGCGTTGGGCGTGCGCAAGATCCGGCTCACCGGCGGCGAACCGCTGCTGCGGCGCAAGATCGAGCATCTCGTGCAGATGCTGCGCGCAATCTCCGACGATCTCGACCTCACGCTCACCACCAACGGCGCGCTCCTCGCGCGCAAGGCGCGCGATCTGAAGGCCGCGGGCCTCTCGCGCATCACGGTAAGCCTCGACTCGCTCGACGACGCCACGTTCCGGGCGATGAACGATGTGGATTTCCCCGTGGCGACCGTGCTCGAGGGCATCGACGCCGCTGCGGCCGCGGGCCTCGCGCCGATCAAGGTCAACATGGTCGTCAAGCGCGGGACCAACGAGGATTCCATCGTGCCGATGGCGCGATACTTCCGCGGCACCGGGCACATCGTGCGCTACATCGAGTACATGGATGTGGGCGCCACCAACGGCTGGCGCATGGACGACGTGGTGTCCGCCCGCGAGATCGTGGAGCGCATCGGCGAGCACATGCCGCTCGTGCCGGTGGATCCGCATTATCGCGGCGAGGTCGCCGAGCGCTGGCGCTACGTCGACGGCCCGGGCGAGATCGGCGTGATCGCCTCGGTCACGCAGGCGTTCTGCCGCGACTGCACGCGCGCGCGGTTGTCGACGGAAGGCCGGCTCTTCACGTGCCTCTTCGCCAACGAAGGCTTCGACTTGCGCGAGATCGTGCGCGCCGGCACCGACGACGACGCACTGCGCCGCGTGGTGGCCGCCATCTGGCGCCAGCGGGCGGACCGCTACTCGGAGATTCGCACCGCCAGCACGGCGTCCTTGCCCAAGGTCGAGATGAGCTACATCGGCGGGTGAACGCGTGAGGCCGGGCGCAACTATCGCGCGTGAGCAAGTCACGGGCGCCATTCTGGCGGGCGGGCGCGGCCAGCGCATGGACGGCGCCGACAAGGGACTCGTCGAGCTCGCGGGCCGGCCGCTCGTCGCGCACGTGCTCGCGCGCCTCGCCCCGCAGGTGGTCGCGATCGTGATCAACGCCAATCGCAACATCGATCGCTACGCGCGGCTCGGCCATCCGGTGGTGGTGGACGAGATCGGCAACTTCGCGGGTCCGCTCGCCGGCATCCACGCGTGCCTGGCGCACGCAGCCACGCGCTACGTGGCCACCGTTCCATGCGACACGCCGCACCTGCCGCAGGATCTCGTGGCGCGTCTCGCGGCGGCGCTCGTCGCGCAGCCCGCGCAGGCCGCGGTGGCGCGCACCGGCGCCCAGGTGCAGCCGGTGGTGGCGCTCTACGATCGCCTGGCCGTGCTGGCGAGCCTCACGTCGTTCCTGCGCGACGGCGGGCGCAAGGTCGAGACGTGGCAGTCCACGCTCGCCCGCGCCGACGTCCCATTCGACGGCGATGCGGCCGCCTTCCGCAACATCAACACGCCGGGAGAGCTTGCGGCGAGCGCACCGTGAGCACCGTGGCTGCCTGGTCCGCGCCGCGGCTATCCGCGCTCGCGCACGGCCGGGACAACAACTTCGAGCTGTTGCGCCTGCTGGCGGCGGCGTTTGTCGTCCTGTTCCACTGCTTCGCGCTCACCGACCGCTGGACGCAGGAGCCGCTGTGGAAGCTCGCGCCGGAGCTCAACCTCGGCGCACTCGGCGTGAAGATCTTCTTCGTGATCTCCGGCTTCCTCGTCACGCGCAGCTGGCTCGCCCGCGAGTCGGTGCCCTCGTTCGTGACGGCCCGAGCGCTGCGCATCTACCCCGCGCTCGTGGCGGCCACGCTCTTCACCCTGCTGCTGGGCGGCGTGTCGAGCCCCCTGTCCTGGGGCGAGTACCTCGGCGCGGCGCAAACGCGCGACTATGCGTGGCGCGTGGCGCTCGGCTGGGAGATGGTGTATCGCCTCCCGGGGGCCTTTGCCAATAATCCGTTCCCGCACGAAGTGAACGGGTCGCTGTGGACGCTGCCGATCGAGCTGCGTCTGTACATCTCGCTGCTCCTCGCGGGGGGGGTGGGCCTGCTGCGGCGGCGTCTCGCGTGGCTTGCTGCGGTCATTGCGCTGGTCGTGCTCTTCGCGCTGCGCCCGGACCTGTTTCCGCTGGCGCCTAACACCGAGGTCGTGCGCGAGCTCGCCCTGCTCTTCGCGCTCGGCTCGCTCGCATGGGTGTGGCGCGACGCACTGCCGATGTCGCTGCCGGCCGCGCTCGCGTGCGTGCTGCTCGTGGCGTGGAACCCGGGCGGCGGCGCGCGGGCTGCGCTGTTCCCGCTCCTCCTTGCGTACGTCGTGCTGGTGGTGGCCTATCATCCGACATTGCGCTGGCGGTCCTTCGACCTGCGCGGCGACTATTCCTATGGCCTGTACGTGTACTCGTTCCCCGTCCAGCAAACGCTGATGGAGCGGCTGCCCTTCCTGGAGCCGGTGCCGCTGTTCGCCCTCTCGCTGCCGCTCGCGCTGGCCGTTGCCATCGCCTCGTGGCATCTACTCGAACGTCCCGCGCTCGCGCTCAAGGCGCGGCGCCCTGCCCCTTCCGCCTCGCTGCCATGACCGCACCCAAGACCTTGCGCGACGCCTCCTGCGCCGACGACTACGATCCCGATTCCATGCCGGTGGACAAGGCGCGCGCGCTCATCGGGCAGTTCCTCTCGCCGGTCACCGCGATTGAGCGCGTCCACATCCGCAACGCGCTCGACCGCGTGCTTGCGCAGGACGTGATCTCGCCGCTGGCCGTGCCCGGCCACGACAATTCCGCGATGGACGGATGGGCGATGCGCTTCGAGGACCTCGCAGCGAGCGGTCCGTCCACGCTGCGACGCATCGGCGAATCGTTCGCCGGGCGGCCCTTCGACGGCGAGGTCAAGGCGGGCGAGGCGGTGCGCATCTTCACCGGCGGCGTGATGCCGCGCGGGGCGGACACCGTGGTGATGCAGGAGCGCGCGCAGGCGGTGGACGGCGGCGTCGTGGTCGCACCGGGGGCGGTGAGCAAGCCGGGCCAGAACCGGCGCCTGGCCGGCGAGGACGTCAAGGCGGGACAGGCCGTGTTCGAGCGCGGGCAGGTGGTGCGGCCCGCCGAGCTCGGCATGCTCGCATCGCTCGGGATCAACGAAGTGGGCGTCTACCGGCGCCTGCGCGTCGCGTTCTTCTCCACCGGCGACGAGCTGCGCTCGATCGGCGCGCCGCTTGCGGCAGGGGAGATCTACGACAGCAATCGCTACACGATCTTCGGCATGCTGCAGCGACTGGGCTGCGAGACGCTCGACATGGGCGTGGTGCCCGACGTGCCCGCCGACCTCGAAGCGGCCTTCGCCACCGCCGCGACGAGTGCCGACGTGGTGATCACCTCCGGCGGCGTGTCGGTGGGTGAGGCCGACTACGTGAAGACCCTGCTCCAGCGAATGGGCGAGGTCCTCTTCTGGAAGATCGCGATGAAGCCCGGCCGCCCGCTGGCCTATGGCCGCCTCGGCGCCGCGCACTTCTTCGGCCTGCCGGGCAATCCGGTATCGGTGATGGTCACCTTCTACCAGTTCGTGCGCGATGCGTTGCTGGTGCTGCAGGGCCGGCGCCATGTGCTGCCGGTGCCGTTGTTTAAAGCTCGCCTCGCCTCACCCATCCGCAAGGCCGCTGGCCGCACGGAGTTCCAGCGCGGCATCCTGGCACCGAGCGCCGACGGCTACGAGGTGCGCACGACCGGGGAGCAGGGATCGGGAATCCTGAGCTCCATGTCGCGCGCCAACTGCTTCATCGTGCTGCCCACCGACACCGGGGATGTGCCCGCCGGAGCGATGGTGGACGTGCAACTGCTCGAGGGCCTGCTGTAGGCCGCCGCGCGGTGGTCAGTCGACCGTGCGGGTCGTGCTGGCCGTATCCTCGCGGCGGATGCGCGCTACTGCCACGAAAGCGGCGATGGCCGCCACCGTCGCCGCCCCGAACGCCGTGAAGGCGAAATCGCGCGGCATGATCGGCATGGGCAACAGCGCCATCCGCAACGCGAAGAACGCGGCGCAGGTGGCGACGAGGCCCGCGATGAACGCGAGTTCGGCGGCGACCTGCCGCCAGGCGATACGTCGCCGCGCGCCGGCGGGCGCGATGGCGCCCCGGTCGGCGGCAGCCGCCGGAACATGCTGAGCCAGGGTGGCCATGATCGTTCCTTTTCGCGGAAGTGGCGCTTCGGATCAGGACTCGCCGAAGCGGCGACGACGGCCGGCGCCCAGGGTGCGCAACTCAAGCTCACGGGCTTCACGCAGCACGTCCAGGAGCCCGGCGAACAGAGCGACAACGCGGTTGCGGCGGGGCGGGCTCTTGGGGCCGCCGGTAAGGGTTCGGGACGCGGCACGGTTCGCCGCGAGGTCGATGACTTGGCTCGATGCCATGGAAGTTCTCCTTGGTACGTCTCGCGCTTCGCACTTGTGGTGCAGCGCACAACGAGAAGATAGAGACCCCCAGGTCGCAATGCCAATTGTTATTTTGAATCAAGGCGATTCAAGCCGTCTATGCGGATGCAACCCATTGTTGCATAGCGACATTATTGGTTGCCGACCGCCTCCGGCAGGCACGGGTCGCCCGGCCCGGCGGGTCGCGGTGGCCGCGCACCCGCGAACGGTCCACGCCGCCCGGTATGATCGGTGGTTCCACTAACTTCCTCTCGTCCCTGGCGCGCCGCATGTCATCACTCGCCCACCTCCTCTCGCGTAATCGCCACTGGTCACGGAAGGTCCACGAGGCGGAGCCGGATTTCTTCCAGCGCCTGACCAAGCAGCAGAATCCGAAGTACCTGTGGATCGGTTGCTCAGACAGCCGCGTCCCGGCCAACGAGATCGTCGATCTCCTGCCAGGCGAGCTCTTCGTCCACCGCAACGTTGCCAACGTGGTGGTGCACACCGACCTCAACTGTCTTTCGGTCCTCCAGTACGCCGTCGACGTGCTGCACGTGGAGCACGTGATCGTGGTGGGCCACTACGGCTGTGGCGGCATCCGCGCGGCGCTCCAGGGCAAGCCGCTGGGGCTCATCGACAACTGGCTGCGCCACGTGCAGGACGTCGCCGAGCAGCACTCGCGGCTGTTGCAGGCGCTGCCCGACGAAGAGAGCAAGGTGGATCGGCTGTGCGAGCTCAACGTGGTGGAGCAGGTGCACCACGTGGCGCGCACCACCATCGTCCATGATGCGTGGGCCCGCGGCCAGACGCTAACGCTGCACGGCTGGATCTACGGCCTCGCCGACGGCCTGGTGAACGACCTCGGCATCGAGGCCGATTCGCCGGCCAAGCTCGCGGCCGCCTACGCCTCGGCGCTCGCCGCGATCGGGCGTGCCGATGGCTAGCGGCGCGCCACGCCCTCTGCCACGTTGATCCACCTCGACGGAGTCTCGCGCACGTTCGCCGGAGCGCAGCCGCGGACCGTGCTGCGCGACGTGAGCCTGCGCGTGGCCGCGGGAGAGCTCGTCGCCGTTGTCGGCGAATCGGGTACCGGCAAGTCCACGCTCCTCAACCTCGTGGCGGGACTCGACCAGCCCGATCGCGGAACGGTCACCGTCGACGGCCGGTCCCTCCACGGCCTCGATGACGATGCGCTCACGCGCTTTCGCCGCGAGCGCATCGGCTTCGTATTCCAGGCCTTTCACGTGCTGCCCTACCTCACCGTCGCGCAGAACGTAGCGCTGCCGCTCGCGCTCCTGGGCGAGGCCGGCGCGGCGGCCGACGCGCGCGTGGCGGCGATGCTCGCCGACGTGGGCCTGGGTGACCGCCAGGCGAGCTATCCGCGCGAGCTCTCCGGCGGCGAGATGCAGCGCACGGCGATCGCGCGGGCGCTCGTGCACCGGCCCGCGGTGGTGCTCGCCGACGAGCCCACTGGCAACCTCGATCCCGCGAGCGCAGCCACGGTCCTCGCCCTTCTGCGCGAGCGCACGCGGGCGGCCGGCGTCACCTGCCTGCTCGTGACCCACTCCCAGGCCGCGGCCGCGACGGCCGATCGCATCGTGGTGCTCACCGGCGCCGGACTGGGCGGCGCGTCGCCGTGAGTGCCGCCGCGCTCGCGTGGCGGGCGGTGAGCGGCGGCGCGCTCGCCCATCAGCGCGGGCGGCTCGCGCTGGCCATCGCCGCCATCGCGCTCGGCGTGGGCCTGGGCTTCGCGGTGGCGCTCGTCAATGCCACGGCCGTGGACGAATTCGGCAGCGCCTTGCGCACGCTTGCAGGTACCGCCGACCTCGAGGTGCGCGGGCCGCGCAGCGGCTTCGACGAAGCGACGTATGCGGCCATCGCGCGCGATCCCGACGTGGCCGTCGCCAGCCCCGTGGTGGAAGTCGATGCGCGCCTTGCGGGGCGCGACGACGCGCTGCGCCTGTACGGCATCGACCCCTTCCGGGCCGTTGCCGTCACGCCCGCGCTCGTGGGTACCGGCGACGATCCGCTCGACCTGCTGCGGCCGGGACGCGTGTTCCTGTCGCCGTCGGCGGCGCGCACCCTCGACGTGCAGCCGGGCGCCACGCTCGAGGTGCAAAGCGGCCTCGCCGCGGTGCCGCTCGTGGTGAGCGGCCTGCTGCCCGAGGGGACGGCGCAGCGCATCGCAGTGATGGACATCGGCGCGGCACAGGAGGCCTTTGCCCGGGAGGGGCGGGTGTCGCGAATCGACGTGCGCCTGCGACCCGGTGCCGCCCCCGCGGCGACGCAGGCGCGCCTCGCCGCGCTGTTGCCCGCGGGAGTGACCATCGCCTCCCCCGCGGAGAATGCCGACAGTGCCCTGCGCATGTCGCGCGCGTACCGCGTGAATCTTGACGTGCTCGCGCTCGTGGCGCTCTTCACGGGCGGCCTGCTCGTGTTCGCCACGCAAACGCTGTCCATCGCCCGCCGCCGCGCGCAGCTCGCCCTGCTGCGCGCGCTCGGCGTGACGCGCGGCGAACTGACGCGACGCCTGGTCGCCGAAGGCGCGCTCGTGGGGCTGGCCGGAGGGGTCGTCGGACTGGCCGCAGGCTACGCACTGGCCACGGCCGTGCTGCGCTTCGTGGGTGCCGACCTGGGCGCCGGCTACTTCCGCGGCGTGGCCCCGGCGGTGGCGGTGGATCCGGCGGTGGCCGCGGGATTCGTCGGGCTAGGTGTTGCGGTGTGCGCACTCGGTAGCCTGCTGCCTGCCCGCGAGGCGGCACGCGCGGCGCCCGCATCCGCGCTCAAGGCCGGGGCAGGCGACCGCGCCACTCGCGGGCACCGCTCGCCGCGAGCGGCCGTCGCGCTGCTGTTGGTGGGCGCGGCGCTGACGCTGCTGCCCGCGGTAGATGGCCTGCCCATCTTCGGCTACGTCGCCATGGCGGCGCTGCTCGCCGGCACCCTGCTGCTCCTGCCGTGGCTCGCCTCGCGCCTGCTCCGCGCCCTGCCCCGCGTGCAGCGCGCGGCTCCGGCCCTCGCCCTCGCGAGGCTGCGCGCGACGCCCGGCGAGGCGGGCGTGAGCCTCGCGGCGATCGTGGCCAGCGTGAGCCTCATGGTGTCGATG
>CALFEY010000098.1 GCA_937958295.1 uncultured Pseudomonadota bacterium | reverse complement strand
TCGTCCATCTCGTGTTCCAGCGCTTTGCCGAATTCCAGCAGGTTGGCGTTGGGCTTCATGCCGATGGCGAGGCCGATGGCCTCCTGGCCGTTGAAGCGGAACAGCGCGGTCGGCGGGTCGGAATAACCGCGCGAGATGGTCGCCACGTCGGAGAGCCGGAAGAAGCGATCGTCGCGACCTGTGACGGTGGCGATGGTGCCGCCGGGAAGGTCGAGCGTGCCGCCCTCGCGGGGCGGATGGCTCGCGCGGAGCTGCACCCATGCCTCGCGTTCGTCCACGATGCGCTCGACGAGGATCTCCGCCCGTCCACCACTCGGCTTGCGCGCCAGCACGCGGGCGTTGATCACGCGCGTGTCGTTCATCACCACGAGGTCGCCCGGCGCCACGAGAGCGGGGAGGTCGGCGAAGCGGCGATCGGCGAGCGCGATGCGGGCCACGTGCAGCAGGCGGCTTGCGGAGCGCGATGCTGCGGGCACCTGCGCGATGAGCTCGGCAGGCAGGTCGTAGTCGAAGTCGCGCAGGTGGAGGGGCATCGGGGCCGCGCGGCCCCGTTTCAGGCGAAGCGTCGGGCCAGGGCCACCCACACGACAACGAGGCCGGTGGCGGCCACCATGGTCCAGGCGATGGGCTCGCCCAGGAAGACGGAGGCGAGCGCGAGGCCGAAGAACGGCTGAAGCAGCTGGAGTTGGCCGACGCTCGCGATACCGCCGCGCGCGAGGCCATGGTACCAAAACACGAAGCCCACCAGCATGCTGAACACCGACACGTAGGCCAAGCCCAGCCACGCTGCGGTGCCGACATCGCGCCACACCGGCGGCGTGGCGGCCAGGCCGAACGCCGCCATGAACGGGAGCGCGAGCACGAGCGCCCATGAGATCACCTGCCATCCGCCCAGGCGTCGCGACAGGCGCGCGCCTTCGGCGTAGCCCAGGCCGCACGCCACGATCGCGGCGACCATCAGAAGATCGCCGGCGAGCGACGCCCGGCTATCGTGGCCGAGCGCGAAGGCCCCGACGGTGGCGCTGCCGAGGCCCGAGAAGATCCAGAACGGGCGCCGCGGGCGCTCCCCGCCGCGCAGCACGCCGAAGCACGCGGTGGCCAGCGGAAGCAGGCCCACGAACACGATCGCGTGCGCCGCGGAGACGTCGGTGAGCGCGAAGGCGGTGAGCAGCGGGAAGCCGACCACCACGCCGAGCGCCACCACCGCCAGCGGGGCCAGGTCTGTGCGCACCGGGCGCGGCGCACGCAGCGCCGCCAGCAGCAGGGCGGCGAGCATGCCGGCGATCACCGCCCGCGCGCAGGTGAGAAACACCGGCGGGAAGTCTGCCACCGCCACCCGCGTGGCCGGGAGCGAGCCGCTAAAAATGAGGACGCCCACGAGGCCGCTGCCCCAGCCGGAGAGGGAGGAGCGAGTGTGGGCACCGTGTGTGGACATGCCGCACTGTGCGTGCTCGCGGCGCTCGCGACCAGCTACACTTCAATACAATTGCGCAATACTGTATGGGTCACGGTATGGATACACTCGCACAGGAGGCGCTTGCGGTGCCGCCCACCCGCACGGGCCAGGTCATGGCGGCGATACGTGCGCAGGTAGCAAGCCGCGCGCTGGCCGCCGGCGATCGCCTACCCTCGATCCGCCGCTTCGCGCAGACCCTGGGGGTGTCCCCGTCGACGGTGGTGGAGGCCTATGACCGCCTCGCGGCGGAGGGCCTCGTGCGCGCCCGCCGCGGCGCGGGCTTTTTCGTGGCGCCATCGCTGCTGTTGCCCTTCGCGCTCGCGCCCGCCGTGCCCGGGCCCGATCGCGACGTCGATCCATTCTGGGTGTCACGCCAGTCCCTCGACGCGGACCCGTCCACGCAGAAGCCCGGGTGCGGGTGGCTGCCGGCCGACTGGATGCCGCAGGACGCGCTGCGCCGTGCGTTGCGGGCCGTGGCGCGCGGCGACGACGCGCTGCTTGCGGACTACGGTCCCACGCGCGGCTCGCCCGGATTGCGCCGGCTCCTCCACCGGCGCTTGGCCGACGAGGGCATCGAGGCCACGCCCGCGCAGGTGCTGCTCGCCCCCTCGGGGACGCACGCGATCGACCTCGTGTGCCGCTTCCTGTTGCGGCCCGGCGACACGGTGGTGGTCGACGACCCCTGCTACTTCAACTTCCGCGCGCTTCTGCGCGCTCACCAGGTCACGCTCGTGGGCGTGCCGTACACGCCGTCGGGACCGGACGTCGCGGCTTTCGAGGCCGTGCTGGCCGCCCACCGCCCGCGCCTGTACATCACGAACTGCGCGCTGCACAACCCGACCGGCGCGACGCTGTCCCCGGCCGTCGCGCATCGCGTCCTCAACGCCGCGGCCGCGCACGACGTGACCGTTCTGGAGGACGACATCTTTGCCGACTTCGAGCCGGATCCGCCGTCGCCGCGGCTCGCGGCGCTCGACGGACTGCGGCGCGTGATCCGCATCGGCAGCTTCTCGAAGACCCTCTCTGCGTCCGTGCGATGCGGCTACATCGCCGCGCGCGCGGACTGGAGCGACGGGCTCTGCGATTTGCAGATCGCCACCGGCTTCGGCGGCCCGAGCCCGCTGGCCGCTGTGCTCGTCGAGCAGGTGCTGGCGGGGGGGCGCTACCGCAAGCACATGGAAGAGGTGCGCCGTCGCCTCGTGCGTGCGCGACGCGACACGGCGGCGCGCCTCGCGCGCCTGGGCATCGAGCCCTGGTTGTTCCCGCGCGGCGGCTTCTACCTGTGGTGCCGGCTGCCCGACGGCCGGGACGGCGCCACGGTGGCGCGGCGGGCGCTGGTCGAGGGCGTGGTGCTCGCCCCGGGCAACGTATTCAGCGTGAGCCAGTCGGCGGGCGGGTACCTGCGCTTCAACGTGACGCAGTCGGCGCATCCGCGCACATTGCAGGCGCTGCGCAACGCCCTTGCGCAACGGGGCTAGCGAAAGCCTACAAGGGTGGTGCCGGGAGGGGGAATCGAACCCCCACGGTGTTGCCACCGGCGGATTTTGAGTCCGCTACGTCTACCAGTTCCGTCATCCCGGCGCGTGCGTCGCGCTGTTGCGAGCGCGAGCAGACTGTCATGCACGAGGACATTATCGCAAACGCCGGCGCCGTGCGCCGCCGGCGGATCACTTCTGCCGTCGCCGGCAGGTGACGAAAGCGTAGCGCAGGCCCTCGTCGGTCACATGGCCCTCCCGCCCGACCTCCAGCCAATCGTCGCGGTGGAAGGGCGGAAACCAGGCGTCCCCGGCGTAGTCGCGGTCGATCTCGGTGAGCTCGAGCACGTCCGCGTGGGGGAGCGCCTCTGCATAGAGCTCCGCGCCGCCGATGCAGTACACGGGAGCCGGCAGGCGGGCGCAGGCCAGGGCCTCGGGCAGCGCGTGGGCGATGTCGGCGCCGGGCGCGGCGAAGGCACGATCGCGGGTCACCACGATGTTCTGCCGATGCGGGAGAGGCCGGCCCAGCGATTGCCACGTGCGGCGGCCCATCACGATCGCATGGCCGGTGGTCAGCGCGCGGAAACGCTTGAGGTCCTCCGGCAGCCGCCACGGCAGCGCGTTGTCGACGCCGATGACACCGTTGCGCGCGACGGCGGCGATGATCGCGAGGAGGCCGTCGCCGCGTGGCGCGCCGGCCGACGGGGGCGGTGCCATAATGCGCGCCATTATAAGAGGCCGGTCCTGCGCTTGTATTACCCGCGTTCCTTCCTGAAGTTCATCCTCCTGGGCTTCCTGCTCGTGAGCTTGCCGCTCGTCTACGCGCTGGGCGAGTTGCTGCTCTCGCTCGACCGCCTGGCCACGCAAAGCCGCGCGGAGGTGCTGCAGGCGTCGCAGGCCGCCCGCTCGAGCCGTCTGCTCTTCGAGCAGGCCACCACGCTCGAGCGCCTCGCGCGCCAGGAGATCATCCTCGAGGATCCGGCGCTCGTGGAGGACTACGCGCGCATGCGGCAGGAGTTCCGCCAGACCACGCAGCAGCTGGGCCAACTGCCGCTCGAATCGCTGCAGCAGACGCGCCTCGCCGGCCTGCGCGATCGCGAAGAGTCGCTCTACGCGCTCTTGCGCAGCGTGCAGCGCACGCCGCCGGTGGTGACCCAGCTCGCCGATGGCTACGCCTCGCTGGTGGAAGACACGCAGGGCATGCTCAATGCCACCACGCAGCTCACGCAGGGCGCCATCGAGCGACTGCAGGAGACGGCCGCGCGCGGACGAGAGAAGTGGCTGTGGCTGGCGCTCGCCACCGTGGGGATTGCGCTCGCGCTCGCGGTGATCTTTGCCGTGCTGATCGCGCGTCCCATCCGCCAGCTCGACCAGGCAGTGCGGCAGATGGGTACCGCCGACTTCAAGCACGCCATCGAAGTGAGCGGTCCGCAGGACCTGCGTTACCTCGGCCAGCGGCTCGAGTGGCTGCGCGGCCGCCTGCACGAGCTCGAGCAGCAGCAGTCACGCTTCCTGCGGCATGTTTCGCACGAGCTCAAGACCCCGCTCACCGCCGTGCGCGAGGGGGCTGAGCTCCTGCGCGACAATGTCGGCGGGCGTCTGTCACCGGAGCAGCAGGAGATCGTGCGCATCGTGCGCGAGAACACGCTGTCCCTGCAGAAGCTCATCGAGGACCTCCTCACCTACCACCAGTCGCGCGCGCTGGAGTCGGCCACGATCTCGCCGGTGGCCCTCGCCGATGTCGTACGGCGGGTGGTGCGCGAGCAGAAGCTCGCTGCGTCGGCGCGGCTCGTCGAGGTCACCACCGAGCTCGCCCCCCTCGTGGTGGCGGGGGACCTCGAGCGCATCCGCACGATCGTGGACAACCTGCTGTCGAATGCGCTCAAGTATTCGCCGCGCGGCGGCGCGATCGAGATCGAGCTCGCCGAGCAGCAGGGATTTGCGGTGCTCGACGTGTCCGACCGTGGCCCCGGTATCACGCCCGCGGAGCGGGAGCGCGTGTTCGAGTCGTTCTATTCGGGCAAGCCCCCGCCCGACAGCAAGGTCAAGGGATCGGGACTGGGCCTTGCCATCGCGCGCGAGTACGCGCTTGCGCAGTCGGGCCGGCTGGAAGTGCTCGACCGTCGCGACGGCCAGGGCGGCGCCCGTTTTCGGCTGTGGCTGCCCACCTCGCTCGCAGGCGGGCGCGTCGATGCCGCGTCGCAAGCCTCGCGTCCGGCGGCGGTAGCGGGGGGCGCGTCGTGACGCGGTTCCTGGCCCGCGGGCTCGCTGGTCTTGCGATGTGCCTGTGGCTCGCAGGCTGCGCGACCCCGCCTAACGTGGTGGTGATCACGCCGGAGGAAGAATCGGCGCCGGAGCAGGCCCACGTCCCGTCGCCGCTTGTCGAGTATCCGCCGATCGAGCCGGTGGAGCCGCCGGTGGAGAGCGTGCCTGCGCCGGTGGTCGTGCCGGCGTCGCCGCCCGTCCCGGTGCCCTCCGTGGCGGTGCCGTCCGTGGCGGTGCCGTCCACCGCGCCGGTCGCGGCGCCCGCGTCTGCCGCACCGGCGCCAGCGGAGAATGTCGCGCTCGCGCCGCCGCCGCAAGTGCAACTACCGCCGCCCGCGCCCGTGTCGGCGCCCGAAGACCTCGAGCTCGTGGCGCTCTTGTCGGATCTCCAGCGTTACGGAGCCCTCGGCTCGGACGACGTGCGCCGCGAGCTCACCAATCTCACCAATCTCCTCGGCCGCCAGCGCACCGACGGCAACCGGGTGCGTCTTGCGGTGCTCTACACGCTCTCGCGCACCAACCCGCAGGACGACCAGCGCGCGGTACAGCTACTCGACAATGTGGTGAAGGGCAATGGCGGCAACGCCGGCATCAAGCAGCTCGCCATCGTGCTGCAGGTCCAGATCTACGGCCGCCAGCGGGCGGTCCGCGACGAGCAGCAAAAGGCCGACACCGCGTTGCAAAAGCTCGAGGCGCTGCGGCAGATGGAGCGCAGCCTCATCCGGGATCGCGCGCGCAGCGGCGGCGGTGGCGGCGGAGGCAGTGGCGGGGGCAGCGGCGGCGGCAGTGGGGGTGGCGGCGGCAGCGGAGGCGGCGGCTAGCGCCGTCCCGCATACAGAAATGGAGTGACACGCATGTCCAGCGACATCCTTCTCGTCGACGACGATCCCGATCTGCTTCGGCTCATCAGCCTCAGGCTCACCTCGGCCGGTTACCGCGTGCGCACGGCGGAGAGCGCGGAGACGGCCCTGGCCGCCATCGCGGTGCGACGCCCGGCGGTGGTCGTGACCGATTTGCGCATGCCGGGTATCGACGGCCTGCAGCTCTTCGACGCCATCAACCGCCAGCACCAGGGATTGCCGGTGTTGATCCTCACGGCGCACGGCACGATCCCCGACGCCGTGGCGGCCACGCAACGTGGCGTGTTCGGCTTCCTCACCAAGCCCTTCGACAGCCAGGAGCTCCTGCAGAAGGTGGCCTCCGCGCTCAAGCTCGCCGGCGACGACGCCGGGCGGGGCGAAGGTGCCCCCGGAGAGTGGCGCGAAGGCATCATCACCCGCAGCGCGGTGATGGAAGACCTCCTGCGCCAGGCCAAGCTCGTGGCGGAATCGGATGCCAGCATCCTGATCCATGGCGAGTCGGGCACCGGCAAGGAGCTCATCGCCCGCGCCATCCACCGCGCGAGCCCGCGCCGCGACAAGCCGTTCGTAGCGGTCAACTGCGGCGCCATCCCGGCCGAGCTTCTCGAGTCGGAGCTCTTTGGCCACGCGCGGGGCGCCTTTACCGGCGCCGTCCAGGCGCACAAGGGGCTCTTCCAGGCGGCCGACGGCGGGACCCTGCTGCTCGACGAGATCGGCGACATGCCGCATCCGCTGCAGGTGAAGCTCCTACGCGTGCTGCAGGAAGGTGAAGTGCGCCCGGTAGGCTCGACACAGGCCATCCCGGTGGACGTGCGCGTGATCTCGTCCACGCATCGCGACCTCGACGCCCAGAAGTCCTCGGGCCAGTTTCGCGAGGATCTCTACTACCGCCTCAACGTGGTGTCGCTCAAGCTGCCCGCGCTCGCCGAGCGGCGCGAGGACATCCCGGTGCTGGCCGGCCACTTCCTGCGCAAGCTCGCCGAGCGCTATCGCAAGCCGGCCGCGACGCTTGCTCCGGAAGCCATGGCGCTGCTCGTGGCGGCGCCGTGGCCCGGCAACGTGCGCCAGCTCCTGAACCTTCTGGAGCAGGCGCTGGCGCTCACCACGACGACGGTGATCCCGGCCTCGCTCGTGCAGAACGCCCTGAAGGAGGACGCCGCCGCGCTCGTGCCCTTCGAGGAGGCCCGCAAGTCATTCGAGCGCGACTACCTCGTGCGGCTGCTCAAGATCACGGGCGGCAACGTCACCCAGGCCGCGCAGCTCGCCAAGCGCAACCGCACGGAGTTCTACAAGCTCCTGCAGCGGCATCGCCTCGAGCCCTCGATGTTCAAGGAACCGAAGCCCTAGCGGCTCCTGTCGGGCCGTCACGCGTCGCCCGTCACGGCTGTCGTGAGCCGGCGACACGAGTTGTGTCGAATAATCATCGGCTTAATGCCGATGTCATGATGGCCGTCGGCCTGCTGCGACAATTTGCCGCGCGGCACCGCGCCGCACCGGCCGCGGCGTGGGCCTGCGATAGGCCCGCGCTCCCTCTGTGAGGGAACGCAATGTCGTCCTGCTTGTCTGTAGTGGCACATGGATTGCTTTTACGAAGGCATCCCAACGCGCCCCACGGCGCTTCGCCCCCGAAAGCCCACGATGGACACCTTCGCTCCCGAGTTCTCGAAGTTCTGGCTGGCCGACAACGCCTCCGACGAGGTCGGGGCGACGCTTGTGCGAGACGACGAGCCCGCGGATCGCGCTGCCCTCGAGGCGCTGGCGGAGCGGGTGAGCGCCGCCCGATCCATTCTGTGAAGCGCACCACCGCGAGCTGATGCTTTCACGCCGCCGGGCGGCGCATGCCCGGGCCCCGCGGAGTGGGTCAATGCTCCGGTCATCGGAATCCCCCTTGCCCGCTACATTTCCTCCCGGCGGGCTTTTTTTTTGTCTGCGCGTCGAGGTGGCATGGCGCAGAGGCTTGCAGCGCACGCGCGGATGCGACAATCGCCGTCCCTCCTTCATCGACGGACGACTGCCATGGGCACCACCATCACGCTGCAACCTGCGCCAACGGTACGCATCGAGGCCTATCGCGCCGATCCGCCGGGCACGCCGCGAGGCGGGCTCGTGGTGGTGCAGGAGATCTTCGGCGTCAACAGCCACATCCGGGCGGTGTGCGATGGGTTTGCCGCCGACGGCTACCTCGCCATCGCGCCGGCACTCTTCGACCGCGAGGAGCCTGGGGTGCAACTCGGCTATACGCCCGACGACATCGCCCGCGGCCGCGCGCTGAAGGGCCAGGCGGCCACCGAGGCGGCGCTCGAGGACATCGCGGCCGCCCGCGCCGTGGCGGCGCAGGCGGGCAAGGTGGGCATCGTGGGCTACTGTTGGGGAGGCTACCTCGCGTGGATGGCGGCGTCGCGGTTGCCGGGATTCGCCGCCGCGATCGCCTACTACGGGGGTGGCATGCACGAGGCCGCGGCCGCTGCCCCGCGCGTGCCGGTGCTCGGCCACTTCGGCGAGAAGGACGCGATGATCCCGGTCCCCGGCATCAAGGCCCTGGCGCAGGCCCACCCGAAGCTCGAGGCGCACTTCTACGATGCCGACCATGGGTTCAATTGCGACCAGCGCGGTTCGTTCCACGCTCCGTCGGCCGCGACCGCGCGCGAGCGCTCG
>CALFEY010000097.1 GCA_937958295.1 uncultured Pseudomonadota bacterium | reverse complement strand
TAGGCGCGTGGCCTCGTCGGCGCGGCGGCGGATGATCGCGCGCAAAATCTGCGCGTGCTCGTCGTAGGTCTTGTCGATGCGATGGCTCTGCGTGAAGTCGAGCCGGCGGATGATCCGGATGCGCTCGGTCACCTCCCGGTGACTGCGTGCAACTTCCGGATTGCCCGCAGCCTCCACCAGCGTGACGTGGAAGGCCTCGTCCAGCGCAGCCACCTCCTTCACGCCGGTAAGGCGGTGCGCGGGGTCCACGAGCCAGGATTCCTTCAGGACGTCGAGACCTGGTCGCTCGGCCATCTCGCACAGCCGTGCGATCGCCGCCTCCTCGAGGATGAGGCGCAGGTCGTAGAGGTTCTCGAACTGCTCGAAGTCGTAGGGCCGCACGCTCCAGCCCAGGCGCAGATGCACCGCCAGGTAGCCCTCGCGCTCGAGGCGGTACAACGCGTCGCGCACCGGCGTGCGGCTCATCCCGAGCCGCTCGGCCATCTCGTTCTCGGTGAAGCGGTCGCCGGGCAGCAGCTCGAAGTCGAAGATGCCGGCCTTGAGCTTTTCGTAGGCCGTCTCGGCGAGCGAGCGCTCGGGCGGCACCACCACCTTGGCGTGCGCCTTGCCGGCCGGGCGCGCCGAGGCCTTGGGTGCCGCCCGGCCCGCGGCCCGGGCCACGCCCTCCTTGGCCGCCCCGCGACTCACTTGGCCGGCCCCGCCGGGAGCATGCTCACGTGGGCGGCCACGATGCGCCAACCCTCGGGCAGGCGTACCCACGTGTGGCTCTGGCGACCCCGCACGGCGCCGCCGCCGCGCTCGAACTCCATGTTCGCGGTCGCGAAGTCCCGGCCATAGGTGGACACCACCACCTTGGTCAGAGTGCGGCCGAGGCCGGCGGGCGAGCGCCCTGCACGAAACGCCGCGATCTCATCGTAACCGTAAAGGTTCTCGGTGGCGCCGTAGCGCAGCGTGCGCGGATCGTTCCAGAAGAGTTGGTCGAGCACCGCCACGTCGTTGGCGACGAGCGCCGCCTCGTAGCGATCGAACGCGGCGCGCACTTCGGCAACGACGTCGGGCAGGTCGATGGGCATCGGCGCGGAAAGGTCGTGGGGCATGGTCGCGACCCGCTAAGCGTGCACCGGCGGCAGTGGCGCAAACGACGCACCGCACGCGACCAGGCTCGCCGCCACGCGAAAGCAGAGGTCTTCGCGCCACGGGGCCGCGATGATCTGCACGCCTACCGGCAGCTTGCCGCCAAAGGGGATCGGGGCCGTGACCACCGGCAGGCCGATGCACGAGATCGGCTGGGTGAGGATGCCCATGCTGGGCCGCAGCGGCAGACGCTGGCCTTCGATGTCGAGCCACTCGGCGCCGATGGGCGTGGCCGGACAGGGCGTGGCCGCCGCGATGACGACGTCCACGCCGTCGAGCACCGCGCGCACGGCCTCGCGGTACCACTCGCGCACGCGCTGCGCCTGCACGTACCACGCGGCGGGCAGGAGCGCCCCGGCCGCGAGACGATCGCGCGAGAGCGGCTCCATGTCGCCGCGGCGCGCGCGCAGGTCATCGAGGTGTAGCGCGCCGCCTTCGCTGGCCGTGATCGTGAAGGCAGCGGCCCGGCCGAGGGCGGCGGCGGGGAACTCCACCGTGCGCGTCACGCCGAGCGCGCTGCAGGCACGGTCGACGGCAGCGCGCGCCGCTGGGGTGAGGTGGGTGTCGAAGTAGCCGCCCAGGCGCGCGATGCGCAGGCCGGCGGCGCCCTGCTGCAGCGCCTGGGCCACGGGCTCCGCCTCGCGCTGCGCGCATGCCGGATCGGCCACGTCGGGCCCCTGCAGCACGTCATAGCACGCGGCGAGGCCCGCGAGGGTGGAGGCGAATGGACCGAGGTGGTCGAGGCTCCACACGAACGGGAACGACCCCTTGCGCGACAGGCGGCCGTAGGTGGGCTTGAGGCCGAAGATGCCGCACAGCGACGACGGCACGCGGATGGACCCGTTGGTGTCCGAGCCCAGCGACAGGGGCACGAGGCGCGCCGCCACGGCGGCACCGGAGCCGCCGGACGATCCGCCCGCCACGCGCGTAGTGTCGTGCGGATTGCGAGTGGCGCCGTGGTGCGAGTTCTCGGTGGTGAAGCCGTAGGCGAACTCGTCCATGTTGACCGTGCCCACGAGGATCGCCCCGGCTTCGCGCATGCGCGCCACGAGGGTGCCGTCGGCGACCGCCGCGGGCGCGTCGCGGCGGATCTTCGAGCCGGCCAGCGTGGACAAGCCCTCCACGTCGAAGAGATTCTTCACGGCGTAAGGCACGCCGGCCAGCGGCGGCAACGTCTCACCGCGCGCGCGGCGGTCGTCGATGGCCCGCGCCTCGGCCAGCGCTCGCGCGCGCGTAACGGCGGTGAAGCTGTTGAGCGCGGGATCGAGCTCGTCGATGGCCGCGAGCGCGGCTTCGGCGACCGCCGCCGCGGTGGTGGCGCCGGCCCGTACGGCTTCGGCAATCGACTCGGCGGAACGCGACTCCATCACGACCGATACACCGGCGCCGGCTCCGCCTCCACGGACAGCTCCACGGCCAGGAGCGGCGCCGCGATGCCGGCGATGCGCGCGAACTGCTCGATCACGCGCGCACGCTCCTGGGCATCGAAGGCGAGGCCTTGCGCGGCGGCCGCGGCGTCGACATAGGCCGCAATCTGCTCGGCGGTCATGACCGCGCCTTGCGGTCAGCGGCGGACTTCGCGCTGGAAGATCTCGAGGCTGCGCTTCTTGGCATGGATGAAACTGGGCTCGGAGAGGGTGGCCACCGTACGGGGCCGGGGATCATCGTACCGCAGGATCTCCGCGATGCGGGTGGGACGCTTGGTGAGCAGCAGCACCTCGTCGGCCAGGTACACCGCCTCCTCGAGGTCGTGCGACACCAGCATCATCGTGGTGCCGGTGGCCATGAACACTTCCTGCAGCTTCTCGCGAATGAAAAGGGTCATCTCGAAATCGAGCGCCGAAAAGGGCTCGTCAAGGAACAGCACCTCCGGATTGGGGGCGAGCGCCCGCATGATCGAGGCCGTCTGCTGCTGCCCGCCGGAGAGCTCGTACGGGTAGCGCGCGAGGTCGAACTTCACGTCGAACGACGCCACGAGCTCCTGCACCCGGCGGTCGACCTCCGCCTTGGACTTGCCCTCGAGCTTGAGCGGATAGGCGATGTTGTCGATGGTGCGCATCCACGGGAACATCGCCTCGCGGTAATTCTGGAAGACGTAGCCGATCTTGGTCTGCGCCAGAGACTTGCCGTCGAACAGGATCTGTCCGGAGTCGATGGGGACGAGTCCTGCGATCATGTTGATGAGCGTGGACTTGCCGCAGCCGTTGGGCCCGAACACCGACACGATCTTGTGCTTGGGGATGTCGAGGTCGAAGTTCTCGTACAGCGGCCAGCCCGCGAAGTACTTGGTGAGCCCGCGGATGGTGATCTCGGTGCCGGCCGGGCCGGGGACGAACGGCGCCACCGGGACGTCCGCCACGACGGGGGGATTGAGGACTCTCATGGCTACCTTCCGCTCCAGTGGACGATGCGCCGCTCGGCGTAGAGGAAGAGGATGTTGAGCGCGTAGCCCAGCACGCCCGCCGACAGGATGGCGGCATACATGCTCTTCACGTTGAGCACCTGCTGCGCATCGATGATGCGGTGGCCGAGCCCATTGTCCGAACCGATGAACATCTCCGCCACGATCACGATCACCAGCGCCATCGATACCGCGCTGCGCAGTCCCACGAACGTCGGCTGCAGCGACTCCCAGATCAGCACGTCACGGAAGGTCTGCCAGCGCGACGCCCCCATCACCTTGGCCGCCATCACCCGCTGTTTGCGGGCGTTGATCACGCCGTAGGCGCTGTTGAACACCACGAGCAGGAATGCGCCGAAGGCCGCGATCGCCACCTTGTTGATGTCCGACACCCCGAAGATCAGCAGGAACAGCGGGATGAGCGCCGACGATGGCGTGGAGCGGAAGAAGTCGATGAGGAACTCGACGCTGCGGTACGCGCGCTCGTTGCTGCCGAGCACCACGCCGAGCGGCACCCCGATCACGGCGGCGATGAGGAACGCCTGCAACGTGCGCTTCACGGTGACGGCAAAGTCGGTGAGCAGCGGCCCGCCGGCCAGGCCGCTGACGAGGGTGGTGAGCGTGTCCCAGGGCGTGCGC
>CALFEY010000096.1 GCA_937958295.1 uncultured Pseudomonadota bacterium | reverse complement strand
CCGGCTCGAACGGGGTCACGTTGACGATGATGCCGCAACGCGCATACGTGCTCTTGCCCAGGCAGATGGTCAGCACGTTGCGCGGAATGCGGAAGTACTCGACCGTGCGGGCGAGCGCGAACGAGTTGGGCGGGATGATGCAGACATCGCCGTGGAAGTCCACGAACGACCCCGCATCGAAGGCCTTGGGATCGACGATGGTCGAGTTGATGTTCGTGAAAATCTTGAATTCGCGCGAGCAGCGGATGTCGTAGCCATAGCTCGACGTGCCGTAGGACACGATGCGCCGGCCGTCGACCTCGCGCACCTGCCCCGGCTCGAACGGATCGATCATCCCTGTCGACGCCGCCATCCGGCGGATCCAGCGGTCGGACTTGATCACTCGCAGCTCCCTGTTTTTCCCGTTTGCATCCCGTCTTACGGCCCGACGCGCTTGCCGGGCACCTTGCGCCCGCCCTGGTGCAGCACCACGCCGGCGATCGTGCCGTCGCCGCTGCGCTCGAACACCAGCTGCGCATCCACTGCCCGGTAGAAGAATTCGAGGTCGGACGCCGCGAAGATCTCGGCCGCGCCCTGGCCCGTGGCCTGCGCGAAGAGTCGATCGCCGTCGCGCGTCACGACGAGGATGAACCCCGGCGCGAGCTCGTAGCGTCCAGGCAAGCGACCGAGCGCGGCGGACTCGAGCTTCACCGCCCGGCGTTCGGCGCTCGGCGTGGCCAGGGGATGCGCGGGGTCGAGCAGGTGAAGGGCGACGTCGTCCACGCTGATGGCGGCATTGGCGAGCACGACCACGCCTTCCCGCCGAACGGCGTCGAAGGCCACCATGCCGACAAAGCCAAACGTGCTGCCGTTGTGCCAGGTAAACGTGCGACCGTGACGGGCCGTGACGTGCCAGGCGAGTCCGACTCGCGTCTGCGGCGAGGGGCCCTGGGCCAGTGGCGTCTCGGCCAGCAGGAAGGCCGCCCCGAGCGGGCCGGCCCCCGGCTCCATCGCCGCCTGGAGGTACTTCGCCATGTCGCGCGCCGACGACCGCAGCGCGCCGGCGCCGGCCAGGGCGGCGTAGTGCCACGCGGGCACGGGGGCAAGGTCGCGGCCGTGGCCGGCAGCCCGCCGCGCTGCCCGCGAGGGCGCGGGCACGGCGCCGGTGTCGTGCATCCCGAGCGGCACCAGAACGCGCTCGCGCAGCACCCGGTCGTAGCCGCCATCGCGGTAAGTGAGCGCGTAGCCCAGCAGGCCCATGCCGAAATTGGAGTACTCGTAAGGCGCCGGCGGATCACGCGTGAGCGGGGTGCCCGCCAGCGCCGCGACGAGCCGCGCCGCATCGTAGTCGGCATACGGATCGGCGCGATCGGCCGGGGCCACGTTACCGGGCAGGCGAGGCAGTCCCGAGGTGTGCGTGGCGAGCTGGCCGAGGGTCACCGCGCGGCCGTCACGCGCGAGGCCCGCCGCGCCTTCGGGAAGCAGCTTGGCCACCGGGGTATCGAGAGCCAGGTCCCCGGCCGTCACGCGCTGTGCGAGGAGCAGGGCGGTGAAGGTCTTGGTGATCGAGCCGATCTCGAAGAGCGTGTCGGCGTCGATGTCCGGGCCTCCACGTTGAGCGCTGCCGGCCGTCACTACGCGCGCGCGCCCGCCTTCGACGAGCACCACCGCGAACCCCACTCCCTGCTTCTGCGCGATGCGCTCGGCGAGAATCGCCCGCACGGCCGCGTCGTTGGGGAGCGCCGCGGCGGTGCCCCCTGCCACGAGGCCCGCGGCGAGGGCCGCGGCACGCAACAGGCGCATCAGGTGTTCTGCACCACGATGTTCGGGAACCGCGACGAGAAATCGGCGGCCTTCTCCGCCACCGACACCGCCACCTTGCGCGCGATGTCTCGGTACAGCTCCGCCGCCTTGCTCGCGGGGTCGGATGCCACGGTGGGCTGTCCGGAATCGGCCTGCTCGCGAATGCGGATGTCGAGCGGGAGGCTGCCGAGGAACGGCACCTTGTAGTCGGCACACAGCTTCGCCGCGCCGCCCTCGCCGAAGATGTGCTCCGCATGGCCGCATTGGCTGCAGATGTGGATGCTCATGTTCTCCACCACGCCGACGATGGGCACGCCCACCTTCTCGAACATCTTGAGGCCCTTGCGGGCGTCGATGAGCGCGATGTCCTGCGGCGTGGTGACGATGACCGCCCCGGTGACCGGGACCTTCTGTGCGAGCGTGAGCTGGATGTCACCGGTGCCGGGCGGCATGTCGACGACGAGGTAGTCCACCTCGCGCCAGCGCGTGTCCTTGAGGAGCTGCTCGAGCGCCTGGGTGACCATGGGTCCGCGCCAGACCATGGGCGTGTCCTGGTCGATCATGAAGCCGATCGACATGGCCTGCACGCCGTGCGCCTCGAGGGGCTCGATGCTCTTGCCGTCCTTCGACTCCGGACGGCCCGTGAGGCCCAGCATCATGGGCTGCGAGGGCCCGTAGATGTCGGCGTCGAGGATACCCACGGTGGCGCCTTCCTGCGCCAGCGCGATCGCGAGGTTCACCGCGGTGGTGGACTTGCCCACGCCACCCTTGCCGCTCGCCACGGCCACGATGTTCTTCACGCCGGGGATGAGCTTCACGCCCCGCTGCACCGCATGCGACACGATCCGCGTACCGATGTCGACCGTGACGCGTCCCACGCCGGGTATCGCGCTCACCGCGTCGATCACGATCTTGCGCAGCAGGTCATGCCGGCTCCGGGCGGGATAGCCCAGCGCGAGCTCGATGGCGACGTCGCCGCCGCTCACGGCGACCTTGCGCACGGACTTCCCGCTCACGAAGTCGCGTCCCGCTATGGGGTCGATCGTGGTGGCGAGCACCTTCTGGACGTCGGCTTCGGTCATGGGTTCGAGGGCTGCGGGAAGGCTTGCGGATGGGAGGAGAAGCCTTGGAATTCTAGCCGAATTCACCGGGGGCCGCCGGGAGGCGGGGACGCTTCTTGCTAGAATCGAAACCCCTCCCCGCCGCAAGGCCTTCGCGCCCATGTCGTCCCCCGCCGCACTCCGGAAGCTTTTCGTCACCACGGCGCTGCCGTATGCGAATGGTCCCTTCCACGTCGGCCACATCATGGAATACATCCAGGCCGACATCTGGGTGCGCTTCCAGCGGATGCAGGGACACGAGGTGCACTTCGTGTGCGCCGACGACACGCACGGCGCGCCGATCATGCTCCAGGCCGACAAGGAAGGCATCGCGCCGGAGGCGCTCATCGCGCGCGTGAACGAATCGCATCGCGCCGACTGGCAGCGGTACGCGATCAGCTTCGACACCACACACTCCACGCACTCGCCCGAGAACGTGGAGCTTGCCCAGTCGATCTACCGCAAGCTGCGCGACCACGTGCCCTCGCTCATCGGCCGCAAGACGATCGAGCAGTTCTACGACCCGGTCAAGGGCATGTTCCTCGCGGACCGCTACATCAAGGGCACCTGCCCCAAGTGCGGCGCCAAGGACCAGTACGGCGACGCCTGCGAAGTGTGCGGCTCCACCTACGCGCCCACGGACCTCATCGACCCCTACTCGGCCATCACCGGCGCCAAGCCGGAGCTCCGGGCGTCGGAGCACCTCTTCTTCCGCCTCTCCGATCCGCAGGTGGTGCAGTTCCTCGAGCGTTGGACGAAGGAAACGCCGCTGCAGCCGGAGGTCTTCAACAAGATCCAAGAATGGCTGGGCGGCGAGGCCAAGGCGCTCGCCGACTGGGACATCTCGCGCGACGCGCCCTACTTCGGCATCGAGATCCCCGAGGCGCCCGGGAAGTACTTCTACGTGTGGCTCGACGCGCCGGTGGGCTACCTCGCCGCCCTGAAGAAGCACTTCGACAGCGGCAACGCGCGCCGCGCCTATCCGCACGAGACCCGCAGCTTCGCCGAGTTCATCGCCGATCCGGCCGTGGAGCAGTACCACTTCATCGGCAAGGACATCGTGTACTTCCACACGTTGTTCTGGCCGGCCATGCTGCGCTTCGCGCAGCGCAAGACACCCACCAATGTGTTCGTGCACGGCTTCATCACATTCTCCGGCGAGAAGATGTCGAAATCGCGCGGGACGGGTTTGAGCCCGCAGCGCTATCTCGAGCTCGGCATGAATCCCGAGTGGCTGCGCTACTACCTCGCGGCCAAGCTCAACGACCGCGTGGAGGACCTCGACTTCAATCCCGACGACTTCGTCGCGCGGGTCAACAGCGACCTCGTGGGCAAGTACGTGAACATCGCGAGCCGTGCCGCGCCGTTCCTCACGCGGCACTTCGGCGGCGAGCTCGCGCCGGCGGCAGCCCGGCCGGCGTGGTGGCTCACGAGCGACGACGATGCCACGCGCGAGATCCGCAACGCGCTCAACGACCGCCAGTACAGCCGCGCCGTGCGCCGCATCATGGAGCTCGCCGGCGAGATCAACCGCTACTTCGACGAGAAGGAGCCGTGGAAGCTCGCCAAGGACCCCGCGCACCGGGAGGCACTGCATCGCGTGGTGAGCGATTGCATCGTAGGTTTCAAGACCCTCTCCGTTTTCCTGGCGCCCATCCTGCCGGAAACAACGCGCGCCGCGGCCGCATTCCTGGGCTACGACCGCGCGTTCACCTGGGCCGACCTCGATCACGCGCCCACGCGCATCGGCGAGTACCGGCACCTGCTCACCCGCATCGACCCCAGGCAGATCGACGCCCTGATCGCACCGCCGGACCCGGCGCCGGCAGCCGCGTCCGCCCCCCCCAAGGCGGGCAAGGTCGCCGCGGCAACCCCGGTCGCGGCGACATCCGGCGCCCCAGCGGCGGGCGACGCGCCGGCCGCAGCGGAGCCTGCCACCATCGGCATCGACGACTTCGCCAAGGTCGACCTGCGCATCGCGCGCATCGTGGCTGCCGAGCACGTGGACGGCGCCGACAAGCTGATCCGCCTCACGCTCGACGTGGGCGAGGGCCGCCATCGCACCGTGTTTGCCGGCATCAAGGCCGCCTACGACCCTGCCGCGCTGGTGGGCCGGCTCACGCCGATGGTGGCCAATCTGGCCCCGCGCAAGATGAAATTCGGCCTCTCCGAAGGCATGGTGCTCGCCGCGTCCGGCGCCGGTGCCGGCATCTACCTCCTCGCTCCCGACGCCGGTGCGGCGCCGGGCATGCGCGTCAAATGAAGAGGAGCCCACGCAAGGCATGAGCGACGGCGCGGCACACCGGCTCCGGTCGCTGCTCGCGGCCGTACGCTTTCGCCCCCGACTTGTCGACTGCCTCGCCGCCGGCTACACCCGGCAGGACCTGCGTGCCGACGTGCTCGCGGGCATCACCGTGGGGGTGGTGGCGTTGCCCCTCGCGATGGCTTTCGCCATCGCCTCGGGCGTGTCGCCGCAGGCGGGCATCTTCACGGCAATCATCGCGGGCTTCCTGATCTCGCTACTCGGCGGTTCGCGCGTGCAGATCGGCGGGCCCACGGGCGCCTACATCGTGATCGTGTACGGGATCGTGGCGCAGTACGGCCTCGCCAATCTCGTGATCTGCACCATCGCCGCCGGCGTGCTCCTGCTCGCCATGGGCGCCCTGCGCCTCGGCAGCCTCATCCGGTTCATCCCGGTGTCGATCGTGATCGGCTTCACCAATGGCATCGCGATCCTCATCCTGCTCTCGCAGGTCAAGGATTTCCTCGGACTCGACATCTCGATGCCGGAGGAGTTCTTCACGCGCATGCGCGCGCTCGCAGCGAACATCGATAGGGCCGATCCGGTGACCGTGGGTCTGGCGGTGGCCTGCCTCGCGGCGCTTTGGTTGTGGCCCAAGTCGATCACCACCACCGGGCGTGCGCTCGAGGCCGAGGCCGACCACACCACCCTGCACGTGGGCGGCGATGGCCACGTGCCGCAGCGCGACCGCGCCTTCCACAACTCGATGCGGCGAGGCCGCATGCTGCTCACGCGGCTGCCGGGTCCGATCATGGTGCTGGTGATCGCGTCGATCGTGGCAGCGGCCTTCCAGCTCGACGTACAGACGATCGGCACGCGCTTCGGCGGCATCCCGCAGGAGCTGCCTTCGTTCACCTGGCCCGAGCTCTCGCTGCCCACGCTGCGCAAGCTCTTGGCGCCTACCATCACCATCGCGCTGCTCGGCGCGATCGAATCGCTGCTGTCCGCCCGCGTGGCCGATGCGCAGATCGACGACCGCCACGATCCCAACCAGGAGCTCATGGCCCAGGGCGTCGCCAACATCGTGGCGCCGCTGTTCGGGGGTATCCCCGCCACCGGCGCCATCGCCCGCACGGCCACCAACATCCGCGCCGGTGCGCGCACGCCGATCGCCGGCATCGTCCACGCGGCGACGCTGCTGGCGGTCGTGCTCGTGGCCGCGCCGCTGGCCAAGTACATCCCGCTCGCCGCGTTGTCGGCCGTGCTGGTGATCGTGGCGATCAACATGGGCGATTGGCACGCCTTCCGCGACCTGCGCAAGTACTCCATTCCCTACCGCACGGTGCTTCTGGCCACGTTCTTCGTGACGGTGGCCTTCGACCTGTCCCTCGCGGTGGAGATCGGGCTCGTGCTCGCGAGCCTCTTCTTCATCTATCGCATCTCCGAGCTCACGCGGGTGGAGCCCATCACGCTCGATGGCGCACCGCCGGGCGTGGCCGCGTTCAAGGTCTTCGGGTCCCTGTTCTTCGGCTCCGTGGGCAAGCTCGAGCCGCTACTCGACCCGGCCGCCACTCCGGCGCGAATCGTTATCCTGGAGATGCACCAGGTCATCAGCATCGACAACACCGGGCTCGAGACGCTCCAGTCGCTCGCGCGCTCGCTCTCGCGGCGGGGCGGGCACCTCATCCTCTGCGGGCTCAACCGCAATCCTGCCGAGCAGATGGTGCGCTCCGGCTTCCGCGACGAGCTCGGCGCCGACAACGTGGTGCCGCACCTTGCCGCGGCGTTGTTCCGCGCACACAAGATCGCGCGGGCCAGCGCGCAACCCGATATCTTCGATTCGGCGGACTCGCCGCTGTAGCCCGCCGCCGTGAGGCGCACGGGCCGCGGGCTTTCCTAGGGCCGGATCGTAAGGGCGCGGAAGGACTGCTTTGGCATCTTGAGGCTCTTGCATTCCTTGCCGTCGACCATCGTGCCCCCGTCGTCGCTCAGAAGCACGAGCTCGTCCATGGCGGGCACCGCGAACAGCGCCTCCGGACGCAGCGATCCCAACTCGACGGCCACCGGCACCGGCGCGTCCGTCGCCGCCCCCGACCAGCGGTAGAGCGCGAAGGTGCCGCTATCCGCCACCGGACCCGCCACGATGTAGTACCCGGAACCCACAAGCTCGATGCTGCGCACGCCTCGTCCGCCGAGGTCGAGCGCGACCGGCGTGCCGAGCCGGGCGCGCGTGCCGTTGATCACCTCGGCGGGATTGTCGATGGGGACGACGAGCGCGCGGCCTTCACGCAGCGGGTTGCGAAAGCCCACCAGCAGCCGGCCATCGGGCGTGGCCGCGAGCCCTTCGATGTTGAGCCCGCCCGGCGCCTCCGCGGCGAGCTTGGCCGCCTCGGCAAGCTGCCATCCCGCGAGCGCGGGCGCCTCGACGAGGTCGCGCAGCAGATCGCGATAGGGCGTGCCCACGGGCGCGACCGACGGCGCCGCGCCCTCGCGGACGTCCGTGGCGAACACGCGGTGCCGCGAAGGCTGCAGCACGCCGCGGCTGTTGCGGCTATGCGAGGAAATCCAGTACACGCGCGAGCCGATCGCGGCTGCGCCCTCGATGTCCGACTCCTCCTTCTTGCGCGTGCCCAGGAACTGCGCCAGGTCGAGGCTCGCCACCACCGTCGACTGGTCGCGGCGATAGGTGGCGAGCACGTCGTTCTCGTCGTTGCCCACCACGAAATGGCGGCTGTCCAGCGCCACGGCCGCCGACGCGTCGCACGCGCCGCGGTACGCGAACACGGTGCCGCCGGTCGCGGCCGACACCGGACCCGCCAGCCCGCCGGCCGTGGCGAACGCGAACACAACTCCTAGCATGCGCGCCAAGCGGCCGCGCGCGACATCCTGCAGCATCGAAAACTCCTCCTCCAAACGTGACGCGGCCGAAGTTATCATGGACCCTCCGGCTTTCGCGTTCACCGCGCATCGATCGGCCCGATACATGCCCCGGCAGCTCATCGTGCAAGGCGGCGGCGGCTTCCTCATGGAGAAGTCCCGCGCGCTCGACCGTCACTTCGTGGCCGCCACCGGCAAGGCGCAGCCGCGCGTGTGCTTCGTGGGCACCGCGAGTGGAGACGCCGAGTCGGCGCGCTACAAGTTCTACGAAGCGATGGCGCAGCTCGGCGTGCGCGCGACGCACCTGTCGCTCGTGCAGCCGCCCACGGCCGACCTCGCCTCCTTCGTGCTGGAGCAGGATGCCCTCTACGTCGGAGGCGGCAACACGCGCTCGCTGCTCGCGCTGTGGCGCGAATGGGAGCTCGATGCCGCCCTGCGCGCCGCCTACGAGCGCGGCGTGGTCATGGGCGGCATCAGCGCCGGGATGATCTGCTGGTTCGCGTACGGGATCACCGATTCCAACCCGGGGCGCCTCAGCGCATTGCCATGCCTCGGCTGGCTGCCGGGCACGGCGTGTCCCCACTACGACGGCGAAGTGGAACGGCGTCCGGCGTTCCACCGCATGCTCGCGGACGGTCAGGTACCGGCCGGGGTTGCCGCGGACGACGGGGCCGCGCTGCACTACATCGACGAGACGCTGCACGAGGTGGTCGCGTCGCGGTCGCAGGCGCGCGCCTATCGACTCGAGACCGGCCCCGACGGCGTGCGCGAGGTCGCGCTACCGGTGCGCCGCCTCAGCGCCCCCTGAAGGGCCACCGCAGCGCCCGCTGAACGATCAGTCGCGCGCCGCGCCGAAGTGCTCGGCCAGGACCTGTGCT
>CALFEY010000095.1 GCA_937958295.1 uncultured Pseudomonadota bacterium | reverse complement strand
TCGCGGCAAGCCCCGCGATGGTGTCCTGGATCATCATCGGCGGCAGGTTGCCGATGGTGTGGTAGCCGGAATCCTCGAGCGCCGCGAGCGCGACGCTCTTGCCGCTGCCGGAAACTCCACCGATCAGAAGGAGGTCCACGACCTAACGGGTGCTCACCGGTTGTCGTCTTCCATGAGCTTCTGCTGGCGCTCGATGAATTCCTTGGTGCTGTCGATGCCGCGCTGGTTGAGCACGAAGTTGCGTACCGCGGCCTCGACCAGCACCGCGAGGTTGCGTCCCGCGGCCACAGGGATGGTGACCTTGCGGATGGGCACCGAGAGCACGTCCTGGTAGGTGGCGTTCACTTGCAGGCGGTCGAGGTCGGAGAAGGCCTCGTGGCCGTGGTCCTCCAGATGCACGATGAGCTTCAGCAGCTTGCGCGGGCGCACCGCGGTCTCGCCAAAGATGGTGCGGATGTTGAGCACGCCGATGCCGCGCACCTCGAGGAAGTCGCGTAGCACGGCGGGGCAGCGTCCTTCGATGGTGTCGGGCGAGATGCGGAAGAGCTCCACGATGTCGTCGGCCACGAGGCCGTTGCCGCGCGAGATGAGCTCGAGGGCGAGCTCGCTCTTGCCGATGGCCGACGCGCCGGTGATGAGCACGCCCATCTCGAGCACGTCGAGGAACACGCCGTGCAGCGTGGTGGATTCGGCGAGCACGCGCGACAGGTACAGGCGGATCACGTCCACGACCTGCGGCGAGGGCTGCGGCGAGGTGAACAGCGCCACGTGGTGGGCGTTGCACTGCTCGAGCAGGTAGTCCGGGACGTCCTCGCCGTTGGCCACGATGATGGCGATCAGCTCGTTGTTGAAGAGCCGGTCGATCGACCGCTGGAGCTCGTCGTCGGACAGGCCGCGCAGGTAATCGCCCTCGGGCGCGCCCAGGATCTGGATGCGGAACGGATGGATGGGATTGAGATGGCCCACCTGGCCTACCGTGGCCGTGAGGGCGGTGTCCCCCGCGAAGGCACGGTTGCCCCCCTGGCGGCCGCCCAGCCAGTGCAAGTCCAGGCGGTCGCGATTGTCGTCGAAGAGGCTTTGGACGCTGACCTGGCGCATGGGGGCGCTCACGCGCTACGGCTCCCACGCGCTGAAGAGCGCGAGGAGGTCGTTGGGGTTCTTGGCGGAGGCGAGGCGGTCGCGGAACGCGCGCTCCGAGAACATTTGCGCGAGCTCGGAGAGGAGCTGCAGGTGGAGGTCGGTAGCCTGCTCCGGCACGAGCAGCACGAAGACCTGCGCCACGGGCTTGCCGTCGGGGGCATCGAAGGCCACCGGCTCGTGCAGTCGCACGAATGCCCCCCGCGCCTCCTTCAAGCCCTTGATGCGGCCGTGCGGGATGGCAATGCCCTGCCCGAGCCCGGTGGAGCCGAGCTTCTCGCGCGCGGCGAGGCTTGCCGCGATGCCCGCGGCGTCGAGCCCGCGCTGGGCGAACATCGCGCCCACGGCATCGAAGAGGCGCGCCTTCGACGGCACGTCGAGGTCGAGCGCGATCTGCGCCGTGTCGAGCAGGTGGGCGATCTGGTTCATCGGGGTGCTATGGGCCGCGGCGGGTCGAGTGGAGGTCCCCGGAAACGAAACGGCGGGCAGGCCTTGCCGGCCTCCCGCCGCCCTTCTGGCGTGTCGGAAAATTATACGCCGCTGCGCACCCGCAAGCGGCGGTTCGCCCCGCGGATCACTCGGCGGGCGATATCGGGGGCGCCGACGCCGCGAGCGTGCGCTCGATGGTTTCGCGGTCGGTACGATGTGCGGACAGCTTCTCCTTGTACTTCAGGACCTGCCGGTTGAGCTTGTCGGCGAGGTCGTCGATGGCGGCATACATGTCGGGCTCCACGGCCTCGGCGTGGATTTCCTTGCCGCGCACGTGCACGTTGGCCTCGATCTTTTGTCGGAGCTTGTCGACCGAGAGCACCACGTTGACGTCGATCACGTGATCGAAGTGACGGTTGATGCGATCGAGCTTGGCCACCACGTACTCGCGAATCGCGGGGGTGATGTCCAGATGAACTCCCGTGAGGTTGAGGTTCATCGAGCCTCCTTTCCTGGATGGAAACGACTTGCATGATCCCGTCGCAAGAAGCAGGCCATCGTAAGTCGCTACAGGGCCTTGCGCATGTTGACGGGAGGGATCGACAGCGCCTCGCGGTACTTGGCGATGGTCCGCCGGGCGACCAGGATGCCCTGTTCGCCCAGGAGCTCCGCGATGCGGCTGTCGGTGAGGGGAGACTGCTGGTTCTCGGCGGCCACGAGCTGCTTGATGAGCGCGCGGATGGCCGTGGCGGAGGCCGCGCCGCCCGTGTCGGTGGCAACGTGGCTGCCGAAGAAGTACTTGAGCTCGAACGTGCCTCGGGGCGTCAGCATGTACTTCTGCGTGGTGACGCGGGAGATGGTGGACTCGTGCAGGTCGAGCATGTCGGCGATCTCGCGCAGGACCATCGGGCGCATCGCCACCTCGCCGTGCTCGAAGAAACGCCGTTGCCGCTCCACGATGGCCTGGGTGACGCGCAAGATCGTTTCGAACCGCTGCTGGACGTTGCGGATCAGCCACTTGGCCTCCTGCAACTGGGCGGCGAGCTGCTGGTTCGACGATTCCCGGTTACGGGTGAGGATGTCGGCGTAGATGCGGTTGAGGCGCAGCTTGGGCATCGCGGCCTCGTTGAGCGAGGCCGTCCATTGGTTGCGTACCTTCCTTACGACCACGTCGGGCACCACGTAGTTCGCTTCGTCCTTGGCAAAGGACGACCCCGGGCGCGGATTGAGGCTCCGGATCAGCTCGCGCATGCCCTTGACGCACGCTTCGTCGCAGTGCAGCACGCGGCGCAGTTTCGTGAAGTCGCGCGCTGCGAGGAGCGACAGGTGCCCGTCGACGGTCTTCAGGGCCTCGGCCCGGAACGGCGTGGAGGCCGGCAGCGCCTTGAGCTGCAGGGCGAGGCATTCCGCGGGACCGCGCGCGCCGACGCCCGCCGGCTCGAAGCTTTGCAGGAACTTGAGGCCGATGGTGAGCTCTTCCGGCTCGAGGGCATCGTGCTCCGAGAAGATCTCCATGATCTCCTCGAGCGAGGAGGTGAGGTAGCCGTCGTCGTCGAGGGCGTCGATCAGCGCTGCCACGATCTGGCGGTCGCGCAGCGGCAGGTTGAGCAGCGCCAGCTGTTCCGTGAGGTGATCGCGCAACGAGCTCGACGCTACCTGCTGCGGGGCGAAGTCGTCGTCCTCGTTGTTGCCGCTGCCGCCCCAGTCGCTGTCGCCGCTGCCGCCGGCGTAGTCTGAGAAATCGGTGACGTCGGGGAGGTCATCGCGGGTGGGGGCGGAGTCCACCCCGTGCATGCCCTCCGCCTCGCCGTCGCCGTCGTCGTCGCGCGTGGGCCGCTCGGTGGTGACCGGGCCCGGCGCGATGCTGTTGACCGGGTAGTCCTGGGCGGGCGGTTCCTCGTCGCCCTCCTCACGCTCGAGGAGCGGGTTCTCCTGGAGCATGCGGTCCACTTCGGCGTTGAGCTCGAGCGTGGACAACTGCAGCAAGCGTATCGATTGCTGAAGCTGCGGCGTCAGCGTGAGGTGTTGCGTGAGCTTGAGCTGCAGCGTCTGTTTCATCGTTTCGGGAGGGGCTCAAGCGGCCTCAAAGCCGGAAGTGCTCTCCGAGGTAGACCTTGCGCACGTCCTCATTATAGACAATGTCCCCCGGCGCCCCGGACGCCAGGACCCGACCCTCGTTGATGATGTAGGCGCGGTCGCAGATGCCGAGCGTCTCGCGCACGTTGTGGTCGGTGATGAGCACGCCGATGCCGCGCTCCTTGAGGAAGCCAATGATGCGTTGGATGTCGAGCACCGCGATGGGATCCACGCCGGCAAACGGCTCGTCCAGGAGGATGAAGCGCGGCCGCGTGGCGAGCGCGCGGGCGATCTCGCAACGGCGGCGCTCGCCGCCCGACAGCGACACCGCGGGGGCGTCGGCGAGGTGCGAGATGGACAGGTCCTCGAGCAGCGCGTCGAGCCGGTTGGACAGCGTGTCGGGGTCGAGGTCGGACAGCTCGAGGATGGCCCGCACGTTCTCGGCCACCGTGAGCTTGCGGAAGATCGACGCCTCCTGCGGCAGATAGGACAGGCCCCGCCGCGCCCGCTGGTGGATGGGGAGGTGGGACAGATTCTCGCCGTCGAGCTCGATGGTGCCGCCGTCCGCCGCCACCAGTCCCACGATCATGTAGAAGCAGGTGGTCTTGCCCGCGCCGTTGGGGCCGAGCAGCCCCACGACCTCGCCGCTCGCCACGTCGAGCGAGACGTCGTGAACGACGGTGCGTGTCTTGTACCTCTTCTTGAGGTGCGCCGCCTTGAGCTCGCTCATTTGGCCGCCGGCGCGAGTTCCCCCGACGATTTCAGCCTGAGCGTTCCCTTCTCCTGGCCCTTGCCCGGCGCGGCCTCGCTCTTGGGCTGGAACACGCCCTGGACGCGGGACTTGGGCGCATCGGCCGGGGCGGGTGTGGTCGCGGGCCGGCCCTCGGCCTTGAAAAGCTCGGTGGCGGCGTTGTAGGAGATGTAATTGCTGCGAATCTCGTCGGTGCCGCGACGCAGGATCGCATTGTCGAAGAGCTCGAGCTGCTCCTTGGCGCCGTCGTAGACCGCGCGCAGCGCCCAGCCCTCGTCGTAGGCGTCGAGGCCGTCGCGCTTCTGGCGGAAGGCAATGGGGTTGCCATAGGCCGTGGCCGACAGGGAATTGTCGGCGTTCTGCTTGAAGTCGATGCGATCGGCGCGAATGGTGATGGTGCCCTGGGTGATGACGACCTTGCCCTTCAGCACGCCGGTACCCGCTTCGTAGTTCACCTCGGCGCCGTCGGCGGAGAAGGTGATCGGCTTGCCCTTATCCGCCGCTTCGCCCCAGGCGGGCGCCGCGAGCGCGACCATGAGGCAGGCGAAGCAGGCATGCAGCAGCGAGGGACCGGTCTTCATTTAGCCTTCGGGGCAGGAGGGGGGAGGGCGTTCGGCTGCAGCGTGCCGCTCACGCCGGACTGGAGCTTCACCGTTTTGGCCTTGTTGTCGAGGATGATGCCCGTCGTGTGGATTATTCCACGGGGCTCCTCGATCGTCACGGCCTTGTCGCTCGTGGCGCGCTCGGCGTCCGGCACCACGTGCAGGTACTCGGTGGTCACCACCACCGGCCCGGCGGGGCTGTCCCCCGGCTTGGTCGGACCGGCCTCGCGCACGGCGCGCACGTTGCCGGTGAACCACACGTCCTTGCGATCGCCGGAGAGCTTGCCCATCGCCGCGGTGACGCGGAACGCCGGCTTGCCCGCTTCGGTTTGCGCGAGCACCGGATCGACGATCTCGGTGGTCTGGTCGTCGCCGAAATGCACCGCCCGCTTGCCCGCCACGAGCTGCCGGGGCAGCCCGCGTGCGTCGAGCTCCACGGCGCGGAAGTTCTCGACATAGAGCTCCGGGTCGTGGCGCTGCGAGCCATCGCGGCGCGGCGCGGGGGGCTGCACCTGCGAATCGAGCCAGTAGGTGAGCGCGGCCAGGCCCCCGAGCAGGAGCACGGGGGACCACGACGTGAGCCGGTCGAGGAGGGAGCGCGTGCGGTCGTCGCGGGCCATGCGGATTGCGCTGCCGCCTAGCTGGAGCGCGCGAGGGGACTGTGCGCCGCGCGGCCCTGCGCGGCGAGGATGAACTCGGCGAGCTCGCGCACTGCGCCGCGGCCGCCGTCGCGCGTGGTGACGTAGTGCGCGTGCTCGCGCACTGCCGCCGGGGCATGCGGGACCGTGGCCGCGAAGCCGCAAGCGCGCATCACCGGCACGTCGGGCATGTCGTCGCCGATGTGCGCGCACGCCGCGGCGGGCACCCCCAGCCGCTCGCGCAGGACTTGGAAGGCCGTGAGCTTGTCGGAGATGTCGAGCAGCACGTGCTCGACCTTGAGCCGCCGTGCGCGGAACTCCACCGTGGGCGCCGCGCTGCCGGTGATCCAGGCCACCGCGATGCCCGCATCGCGCAGCATGTGCATCGCGTAGCCGTCGAGCGCGTTGAACGCCTTGGTCTCCTGGCCGAGATCATTCATGTAGATCGTGCCGTCGGTCAGCACGCCGTCCACGTCGCAGCAGAGGAGGCGCACGTGGCGGGCGCGCGCGATGGCATCGGAGGACATGGCGGGCCGGCCGTCAGACGATGCGCGCCTTGAGGAGGTCGTGCAGGTGCAGCGCCCCCACCAGGCGCCCCGCCTCGTCCACCACCAGGAGCAGCATGACCTTGGGCGGCGCCTCCATCGTCTCCACGCAATCGATGGCGAGCGCATCCGCACGCACCGTGCGCGGCGTGCGCGTCATCACGTCGGCCACGTGCGTGCGGGCGATGTCCGCGACCCGGCCGAGGCAGCGCCGCAGGTCGCCGTCCGTGAAGATGCCGGTCACGTGCTGCGCGGCATCGACCACGACCGTCATGCCCATGCCCTTGCGGCTCATCTCCTCGATCGCTGTGGGCAGCAGCGCGTCCACCGGCACCACCGGCAGCGCGGCGCCCGTGCGCATCACCTCGGCCACGCGCACGAGGCGTCGCCCCAGCGCACCGCCGGGATGGGAGCGCATGAAATCCTCGGCGGAGAAGCCGCGCTGGTCGAGGAGCGCGAGGGCGAGCGCATCGCCCAGCGCCAGCACCGCCGTGGTGCTCGCGGTGGGCGCGAGGCCGAGCGGGCAGGCTTCGGTATCGACGCGCGCATCGAGGTGGACGTCGGCGGCCTGCGCGAGCGAGCTCTGCTCGTTGCCGGTGAGGGCGACCACCGGGGCGCCCGCGCGCTTGACGTGCGGCATGAGCGCCACGAGCTCGTCGGTCTCTCCTGAATTGGACAGCATGAGCACGACGTCGGCGGCGGTGATCATGCCGAGGTCGCCGTGCAGTGCCTCAGTGGCGTGCACGAAGAAGGCCGGCGTGCCGGTGGAGGCGAAGGTGGCCGCAAGCTTGCCGCCCACGTGTCCCGACTTGCCGATGCCCACCACCACCACGCGGCCCCGGCAGTTGAGCACGAGATCCACCGCGGCCACGAACGGGGCGCCCAGGCGATCGGCCAGTGCGCCGATGGCCGCCGCCTCGATCGCGAGCACTTGGCGGGCGAGCGCCTGCGCCCGGGCCGCATCGACGGGGCGGCGTGCGGCCGCGCCGGCAATCTCGTCGCTGGCTCGCTTGTTCATGCGGAAAGTATAACCGCGGGGGATGGTCTACCCGACCGACCGGCGCGCGCCATCCCGCCGGCGGCGGCCGGTGGTCTGCCGGACACCCTACGACGCCACCGCGCACCGAGCGCGTACGGCAGTGACATATGATGCGGGAACGCTTCCCGCCACGCCCGGTTTCCGCCGGGGCCGTCATGCCGCACGCGCTGATCGTGATCCTCGAGCTGCTCGCCGCGGCCGTTGTCGTGGTGGTCGTGTGCCGCATCGCGCGGCTGCCGCCGATCCTGGGGTACCTTGCGGTGGGCGTGGGGCTCGGCCCGCATGCGCTCGGGCTCGTGCCGCTCGACGAGACCACGCGCTACATCGGCGAGTTCGGCGTGGTGTTCCTCATGTTCTCGATCGGTCTCGAGTTCAGCCTCGCGCACCTGCGGGCGATGCGCCGGGCCGTCTTCGGCCTGGGCCTTTGCCAGGTGGCGATCACCACCGTCCTCGCCATGGTCGCGCTGCACTTCATGGGCTACGGCTGGCAGGCGGGCCTGGTGCTGGGCGGCGCGCTCGCCATGAGTTCGACGGCCATCGTGTCCAAGATGCTCGCCGAGCGCATGGAGCTGTCCTCGCCGCACGGGCGCGACGTGATGGGCATCCTGCTCTTCCAGGATCTCGCGGTGGTGGCGTTCCTCATCGTGATCCCCTCGCTCGGACGCCCGCCGGCGGAGCTCGCGGAGGCGATCGGCATCGCGGCGGTCAAGGCGGCGATCGCGCTGTCGGTGATCCTCTATCTCGGACAAGCGCCCATGCGGGCCTGGTTCCACCTCGTCGCCCGCCAGCGCTCCTCCGAGCTCTTCGTGCTGAACGTGCTGCTCGTCACCCTGGGGCTGGGTGCCCTCACCGAGTCGCTCGGCCTGTCGCTCGCCCTCGGCGCGTTCCTCGCGGGGATGCTGATCGCGGAAACGGAGTACCGCTACCAGGTCGAGGACGACATCAAGCCGTTCCGCGACGTGCTGCTCGGGCTCTTTTTCGTGGTGGTGGGCACCGCCCTCGATTTGCGCGTGGTGGTGCAGAACCTCGGTTGGGTCGCGCTTCTGGTCACGGTGCCGGTGCTGGGCAAGCTCCTGCTCATCGCGCTGCTCGCGCGGATGTTCGGTGCGCCGCTCGCCACTTCGCTGCGAGTGGGCTTCTACCTCGCGCAGGCGGGCGAGCTCGCCCTCGTGATGCTCGCGCTGGCCGTCGATCGCAATGTGGTCCCGGCGTCCCTGCTCCAACCCGTCCTCGCGGCGATGATCATCTCCATGTGCACGGCGCCGGTGGTGATCCAGGTGGCCGAGCCGCTCGTGCGCAAGCTCACCGCCAACGACTGGCTCGCCCGTGCGGCACTCGTGACGCAGATCGCCGCGCGCACCATGTCGCGCCAGGACCACGTGATCGTATGCGGTTACGGCCGCAGCGGCCAGAACCTCGCCCGCCTCTTGGCCGCCGAGGAGATCGCCTACGTGGCCATGGACTCCGATCCACAGCGCGTGCGCGAATCCGCGGCCGACGGTAGCGACGTTGTCTACGGCGACGCAAGCCGCCGCGAGGTCCTGGTCAGCGCCGGCATCGGCAAGGCGCGCGCCCTCGTGGTGACATTTGCCAACACGCCCATCGCGCTCAAGATCCTGCACCACGCGCACCAGCTCCGGCCCGACCTGCCCGTCATCGTGCGCACCGTCGACGACAGCGAGATCGATCGCCTGCAGGCGGCCGGCGCCACCGAGGTGGTGCCGGAGGTGCTCGAGGGCAGCCTCATGCTCGCGTCGCACTCGCTGCTGGTGGTGGGCGTGCCGCTCAATCGGGTGCTCAAGCGCATTCGCACGGTGCGCGAGGAGCGCTATGGCCTCTTCCGCGGCTTCTTTCACGGCGCGACGGACTCGGTCGACGGCGCCGACAACCAGCAGGCGCGCCTGCGCACGGTGGTGCTGCCCGATCGCGCCTCCGCGGTGGGCAAGACCCTCGCCGAGATCGAGCTCGGCGGCGGCGTAGAGATCACCAACGTGCGACGGCGAGGCGGACGATCGGGGCGGCCCGATGCCGAGTGGCGATTCGAGGCCGGAGATGCCGTGGTGCTGCTCGGCCGCCCGGAGGCGCTCGCCGGAGCCGAGCAACGTCTGCTCAAGTCCAGGTTACGCGAAGGGTTATCTGTCGATCGGGCGACCGGTCAGGAGCGCTAACTGACCGCGGGTCATTGCGAGTGCCGAAGCCGTCCGGCTACAATCCACGGTCGTCCCCGCGCCTCATTCTCCTTTGCCTTCCGCCAGCTCCTTGCGGCCTGCCGCATCGCCGACCGTGCCCGTCAACGCCATCGAAATGGCGGGGGTGACGTTCGGCTATGACCGCGCCCGGCCGATCCTGCGGGGCATCGACATGACCGTGCCGCGGGGCAAGGTGGTCGCGATCATGGGCGGGTCCGGCTGCGGCAAGACCACCATGCTGCGGCTCATCGGCGGCCAGCTCCGGCAGCAGTCGGGCGTGGTGCGCGTGGCCGGGCAATCGGTGTGTGACCTGTCGCGCGACGAACTCTTCGCCCTGCGCCGCCGCATCGGCATGCTCTTCCAGTTCGGGGCACTCTTTACCGACATGACGGTCTACGAGAACGTGGCCTTCCCGATCCGCGAGCACACCGACCTCGACGATGCGCTCATCCATGACCTTGTCCTCATGAAGCTCAACGCCGTGGGCCTGCGTGGCGCCGCCCAGCTCGAACCCAACGAGCTGTCCGGCGGCATGGCTCGGCGGGTGGCGCTGGCGCGGGCCATCGCCCTCGACCCGATGCTGGTGCTCTACGACGAGCCCTTCGCCGGGCTCGACCCCATCTCGCTCGGCGTGGTGGGGCAGCTCATCCGCAAGCTCAACGACGCTCTGGGCATCACCTCGGTGGTGGTCACCCACGACGTGTACGAGTCCCTCAAGATCGTCGACTACCTGTACTTCGTGTCCGAAGGCCGGATCATCGCGCAGGGCACGCCGGAGGAAGTGCGCCATTCCTCCGACCCGTTCGTGCGCCAGTTCGTGGACGGCGACCCCGACGGGCCGGTGCCTTTCCACTACCCGGCGCGTCCTTACATGGACGAGCCGACGGTCGCTGCCCGATGACGAGCCTCGCCTCCGGTGTGCGCCGCATCGGCGCAGGGACCCTGCGTGCCATCTCGCGGGTAGGCTTTGCCACGCGCTTCTTCCTCGCAGTGCTGCGGCACACGCCCTCCGCCCTGCGCCGCCTGCAGCTCACGGCCCGCGAGATCTACTTCGCTGGCGTGCTGTCGCTCGTCGTGATCATGGTCTCCGGTCTGTTCGTGGGCATGGTGCTCGGCCTCCAGGGCTACGACGTGCTGGTGAAGTACGGCGCGGGGGATTCGCTGGGCATTTTCGTAGGACTGTCGCTCGTGCGCGAGCTCGGGCCTGTGGTGGCGGGACTGCTCTTCGCCAGCCGCGCCGGCAGTGCGGTCACGGCCGAGATCGGCCTCATGAAGACCACCGAGCAGCTGTCCGCCATGGAAATGATGGCCGTCGATCCTCTGGCCCGTATCGTGGCGCCGCGCTTCTGGGGCGGCGTGATCTCCATGCCGCTGCTCGCCGCGTTGTTCTCCGCGATGGGCGTGTTCGGCGCCTATCTCGTGGGGGTTCGCCTCATCGGCGTGGACAACGGCACGTTCTGGGGCAACATGCAGGCGGGTATCGACTTCTGGCCGGACGTGACGAACGGCATCGTCAAGAGCATCGTCTTCGGCATGGCCGTGAGTCTCATCGCCGTGTTCGAAGGCTACGACGCCCATCCCACCGCCGAGGGCGTGTCGGCGGCCACCACGCGCACCGTCGTGGGCGGCTCGCTCGCGATCCTCGCGCTCGACTTCGTGCTCACCGTGTTCATGTTCCGCGGGCTGGGCAACGGGTAACGGGTAACGCAACGGACGACCTCATGAAACGCGCCACCATCGACCTGTGGGTCGGAATCTTTGTCACGATGGGCTTTGCCGCCATCGTGTTCCTCGCCTTGAAGGTGGGCAACCTCGCCACGCTCGAGACGCGCCCGAGCTACCACCTCGACGCCGCCTTCGACAACATCGGCGGCCTCAAGCTGCGTGCTCCTGTGAAAGCCGCGGGTGTGATCGTGGGCCGCGTGGAGTCGGTGCGCCTCGATCCCAAGACTTACGAGGCGGTGGTGTCGCTGCGCATGGACAACGGCTACCAGTTCTCCAAGGACACGATCGCCTCTATCCTCACCTCCGGCCTGCTGGGCGAGGTGTACATCGGCCTCGAGGCGGGCGGAGATCTCGCGATGATCCCCGATGGCGGGCGCATCGCGAAGACGCAGTCGGCCGTCGTGCTCGAAAAGCTCATCAGCCAGTTCCTCTTCGACAAGGCCACGAGCGGACCGCCGCCCGCGCCGGGAGCTCCCAAATGACACGATCCGCGCTCGTCGCGGTGGTCGCCGCGACGCTGCTGCTCGGTGGTTGCGCCACCACCAAGCGAGGAGGTGTCGACGATCCCTTCGAGCCGTTCAATCGCACGATGTACGCGATCAACGAGCCGCTCGACAAGTACTTCGCCAAGCCCATCGCCGAGGCCTATGTGGGCATCGTGCCGAGCTTCATCCGCACGGCGGTGAACAACTACGTCAACAACATCGACGACCTCTTCTCGGCGGTCAACGGTCTTCTCCAGGGCAAGTGGGATAAGGCCGGCAACGATATGGGGCGGGTGATCATCAACACCGGCTTTGGCTTTGGCGGCCTCATCGACATCGCTTCGGACGGCGGCATTCCCCGCGGGATGGAAGATTTCGGTCAGACCTTCGGGCACTGGGGCTTTCCCCAGGGGCCATTTCTCTTCGTGCCGCTGTGGGGCCCCACCACCGTGCGCGACGGCACGGGCGAGCTCCTCCGCCTCGTGTGGTCGCCGACCAACGAGATTCCGAACGTTGCCGTGCGCAACACTGTCTATGGCTTCGCGGCCGTGAATGCGCGGGCGCAGGCGTTGGATGCCACGTCGCTGCTCGAGCAGGCGTCCATCGATCCTTACACTTTCGTGCGGCGGTCGTATCTGCAGCGGCGCGAGTACCTCGTGCACGACGGCAACCCGCCCCCCCTCAAGGACGACGATTGATGCTGATGTTGCGAATCCTTCACCGCGGTGCGCTCGCGCTCTGCCTTGCCGCCTTCGCGGCCGTTGCCGCGGCGCAGACCGCGCCCGACGTGCTCGTCAAGAATGTCTCGCAGGAAGTGCTTGGCATCATCAAGGCCGATCCCAAGGTGCAGGCCGGGGATCAGGCGCGCATCCGCGAGGTGGTGGAGACCAAGCTCCTCCCGTACTTCGACTTCGAGCGCATCACGGCGCTCGCCATGGGCCGCAATTGGCGCCAGGCCACGCCGGAGCAGCAGAAGCTGCTGGTGGAGCAGTTCCGCACGCTCCTCGTGCGCACATATTCGGGCGCACTGGCGCAGTATCGCAATCAGACCATGGAGTACAAGCCGCTGCGCGGCGACCCCGCCGCCACGGACCTCATCGTGCGCACCGAGGTCGTCCGGCCCGGGCAGGCGCCGGTCCAGATCGACTACTCGATGGCCAAGGCCGGCAACGAGTGGAAGGCCTACGACGTGATCGTGGGCGGCGTGTCGCTCGTGACCAACTATCGCGACGAGTTCAACGAGCAGATCCGTGCCGGCGGCATCGACACGCTCATCAAGTCGCTCACCGCCAAGAACCAGGGCGGCAAGTAGGGCAGGCCAGATGGCGGACGCGTCCTCTTCCGGGGCCTTTAGCGCCGATGGCGCGCGCTGGCGCTTCGCCGGCACGCTCACGTTCGACGACGCCACGCGCGTGCTCGCCTCGGCCCGGGCGCTGCCGCTGCCCGAGTCGGGCGTGGTGGACCTGGCCGGCCTCACCCACGCCGATTCGTCCGCCCTTGCAGTCCTGCTCGCCGTGCGCCGGCGCGCCGCGGCCGAAGGCGGCCGTTCCCTTGTATTCACCGGCATGCCCGCCACCCTCGATGCGCTCGCCCGCGTATACGGCATCGAGTCCCTGCTCGCCGCCTGATCCTCCGCTGTCGCAGCGCCCCGTGCGCATGCGCCCCGAAGCAACGCCATGATCCCCGCCGTTGAAGTCGTCGATGTCGCCCGTCGTTTTGGCCGCGTGCAGGCCCTGGCCGGCATCGACCTGCAGGTGCAGCAGGGCGAGTTCTTCGGCCTGCTCGGTCCCAACGGCGCCGGCAAGACCACGCTGATCTCGATCATTGCCGGTCTCACGCGGGCCGACCGCGGGGCGGCGCGCGTGCTCGGGCACGACGTCATCGCCGATTTCCGCCAGGCACGGCGCAGTCTCGGCGTGGTTCCGCAGGAGCTCGTGTTCGATCCGTTCTTCACCGTGCGCGAGACGCTCGAGTTCCAGGCGGGCTACTTCGGCCTGCGCAAGCCCACGGACTGGATCGACGAGATTCTCCACCACCTCGACCTCACGTCGAAGGCCGATGCGAACATGCGTGCGCTGTCGGGAGGCATGAAGCGTCGCGTGCTGGTGGGGCAGGCGCTCGTGCACAAGCCGCCGGTGATCGTGCTCGACGAGCCCACCGCCGGCGTAGACGTGGAGCTCCGGCAGAGCTTGTGGCAGTTCGTGCGCAAGCTCAACCGGGACGGCCACACGATCATCCTCACCACGCACTATCTCGAGGAGGCGGAGACGCTCTGCAGCCGCATCGCGATGCTCAAGGCAGGGCAGGTGGTCGCGCTCGACTCCACCGCGAACCTGCTGGCCCGCATTCCCGGCATCACCTGTCGCGTGGCAGCCGCGCGGTTGCCCGCGGCCTGGGCCTCGCGCGTGGTGCGCGAGGAGCGCGGCGTGTGGCACGTTGCCCTCGAAAGCTACGGCGAGCTCGAGACGCTGCTCGCCGCCCTGCGCACTGAGGGCATCGACGTACGGGAGCTCGCTCTCGAGGAGACCGATCTGGAGCAGGTGTTCCTCGAGCTCACGGGCAGCGGCAAGGTGGCGGCATGAACGCCCGCGAGCACGTGCGGTCGCCGCTGCCTACGGCGGCCCCCCCGGCGGACGTGGTGCCGCCCGGACTCGCGCTGGTCCCCACGCGTCCGGGCTGGCTCATGCTCTTCCGCAAGGAAGTCCTGCGCTTCTGGAAGGTGGCATTCCAGACGATCGCCGCACCGATCCTGACCTCGCTCCTGTACTTGCTCATCTTCTCGCACGTGCTCGAGGGGAAGGTGTCGGTGTACGACGGGCGCGTGGGCTATACGGCCTTTCTCGTGCCGGGGCTCGTGATGATGTCGGTGCTGCAGAACGCATTCGCCAATTCGTCGTCGTCGCTCATCCAGTCCAAGATCACCGGCAACCTCATCTTCGTGCTGCTGCCGCCGTTGTCCGCGCTCGACCTCTTCGCCGCGTACGTGCTGGGGGCGATCGTGCGCGGCCTCTGCGTGGGGTTCGGCGTGTTCGCCGTCACGCTCATGTTCGAGCCGTCGCTGCTTGCGATGCCGCACCCGCTCTGGGCACTGGCGTTCGCGCTCCTCGGCAGCGCCATCCTCGCCACCCTCGGGCTCATCGCGGGCCTTTGGGCCGACAAGTTCGACCAGCTCGCGGCATTCCAGAACTTCATCATCGTGCCGCTCACGTTCCTGTCGGGCGTGTTCTACTCCATCCATTCGCTGCCTCCCTTCTGGCAAACGCTGTCGCACGCCAATCCGTTCTTTTATATGATCGACGGGTTCCGTTACGGCTTCTTCGGCGTTTCCGACATCGCGCCCGCGGCGAGCCTCGCCGTGGTCGTGAGCGCCACGGTCGCGCTGGGCGGGCTCGCAATCTTCCTTCTCCATCGCGGCTTCAAGCTGCGCAACTAGTCCGCGAGGTCAACGGCCATGGTCACCCCCGAATCCATCGGCGCCTCCATCGAGCAGGGGCTCTCCTGCACCCATGTCGAGGTGCGGGGGGACGGCGCCCACTTCGAGGCGGTCGTCGTCTCCACCGCCTTCGCGGGGCTGTCCCGCATCAAGCAGCACCAGCTCGTGTATGCCGCCCTCGGCGAGCGCATGCGCGAGGAGATCCACGCGCTGTCGATGCAAACGCTCACCCCCGAGCAGTGGGCGGAGCGCTGCCGTGGATAAGCTCTCCATCCAGGGCGGGACGCCCCTGTCCGGCGAGGTGCAGGTGTCGGGGGCGAAGAACGCCGCGCTGCCGTTGCTGTGCGCGAGCCTGCTCACGGCCGAGCCTCTCACGCTCACCAATGTGCCCCGGCTGAACGACGTGCGCACGATGCAGTCGCTTCTCGCGCAGATGGGCGTGGCGGTGGAGGCCACGGCGCCTGGCGCGATCATGCTCGGCGCCACGCGCATCGACTGGCCCATCGCCCCCTACGAGCTCGTGAAGACGATGCGCGCATCGATCCTCGCCTTGGGGCCGCTGCTCGCGCGCTGCGGCGAGGCCCGCGTATCGCTGCCGGGCGGCTGCGCGATCGGCCTGCGCCCCGTCGACCAGCACGTGAAGGGTCTGGAGGCGATGGGCGCCTCCATCGACCTCACCCACGGCTACATCCACGCGAAGGGTCGCTTGCAGGGCGCCAAGTTCGTGTTCGACATGGTCACCGTCACGGGCACGGAAAACCTGCTCATGGCCGCCACGCTGGCCGAGGGCACCACGGTGCTTGAAAACGCTGCGCGCGAGCCGGAGGTGGTGGACCTTGCCCGCTGCCTCACGGCCATGGGGGCGCGCATCACGGGGGCGGGCACCGATCGCATCGTCATCGAGGGTGTCGCCACCCTGCATGGGGCACGGCACGCGATCATGCCCGACCGCATCGAGACCGGCACCTATCTCGTGGCCGTCGCCGCGAGCGGCGGCAGCGCGGTGGTGCGCGGCGCCGACGTCGATTCGCTCGACGCCGTGTTGACCAAATTGCGCGAGGTCGGCGCCACGCTGGCTGTGGAAGGCGACAGCATTCGCATCGAGCGTAGGGGCCCGCTGCGCGGTGTGAATATCCGCACCGCGCCGCACCCGGGATTCCCCACCGACATGCAGGCACAGTTCATGGCGCTCGCGGCCCAGGCCGAGGGCACCGCGGTGATCACCGAGACGATCTTCGAGAACCGCATGATGCACGTCCAGGAGCTTCTGCGCCTTGGCGCCGACATCGATGTCCAGGGGAGCACGGCGGTGGTGAAGGGCGTGCGGCAGCTCACCGGCGCCAACGTGATGGCCACCGACCTGCGGGCCTCGGCCTGCCTCGTCATCGCCGGCCTCGTGGCCGAGGGCGAGACGATCATCGACCGCATCTATCACCTCGATCGCGGCTACGAGCGCATCGAGGAAAAGCTGTCGGGGCTGGGCGCGCACATCGCGCGCGTGAAGTGACGGCATCCGTGAGCGCTGCGCGCCCACCCAGCCTCGAGCGCGCCGGAGCGCCGCGGCCATGACCACGCTCAAGGAAGAGCTCGAGGCAGCGCCCCTCGGGCACGCCACCGACTATCCCGACACCTACGACGCGTCGCTGCTCTTCACCGTGCCGCGCGCGCCGCAGCGCGAGGAGATCGGCATCGGAAATCCCTTGCCGTTCACCGGCGCCGATGTGTGGACCGCCTACGAGCACACCTGGCTCGACCTCGCCGGCAAGCCCGAGGTCGCCATCGTGTCCTTCGCGGTGCCGGTGACCTCCCCGCGCATCGTGGAGTCGAAGTCGGTCAAGCTCTACCTCGGCTCGTTCGCGCAGTCGCGCTACAGCACTGCCGCCGACGTTGCGACGCGCATCGAGCGCGACCTGACGGCCGCCGCAGGCGCGGCCGTGACGGTGAGCCTGGTGCCGCCCTCCGGATTTGCCACGCTCGCGCTGGCCGAGCTCGCAGGCGAGAGCATCGACGGCATCGCCACCGCGGTGGATCGCTATCAGGTGGACGCCGGGCTGCTCCGTGCCGGTCCCGACGAGGCCCGCGAGACGCTGCGCACCGAGCTCTTCCGCTCGGTGTGCCCGGTCACCGGCCAGCCCGACTACGCGTCGATTTCCATCGCGTATGCCGGACCCCGCATCGACCGCGCGGGCCTGCTGCGCTACGTCGTGTCGTATCGGCAGCACGCGGGCTTCCACGAGCACTGCGCCGAGCGCATGTTCGCCGACCTCGTCGCGCGTTGCGGGTGCCGCGAGCTCACCATCGCGGCCCGCTTCACGCGTCGCGGCGGCCTCGACATCAATCCCTTCCGCACGAACACGGGCGCACCACCGCCGCCCAACGTGCGCGCGCCGCGCCAATAGGCCCGCCATGCACGCGATCCGCGCGGCAGCGCTGACGTTCACGGGCGATCCCTTCGTCCTCGGCCTCGCGGCTACGCGCCGCTACGAGGCCGATGCGGTCGTGGCCATGGCGGAGGGCCGCATCGTGGCCTTCGGGCCGGCCGTGCAGGTGCTCCCGACGCTGCCGCCCGGCACGTCCGTCACCCGCTACGACCGCGCGCTCCTCACCGCGGGTTTCGTGGACGCACACGTGCACTATCCTCAGTTGCCGATCATCGGCGCCGGCGGCAAGCCGCTCCTCGACTGGCTCGCGAACTACACGTTCCCGGCGGAGGAGCGCTACGCCGACACCGACTATGCCCGCGAGGTCGCGCGGGTCTACTTCCGCGAGAACCTGCGCAACGGCATCACCACGGCCTCGGTGTTCTGCACGGTGCATCCCGGCTCAGTGGACGCCCTCATGGCGGAGGCCGCGGCACTCGACCTGTGCACGATTGCCGGCAAGGTGCTGATGGATCGCCACGCGCCTGCCGCCCTGCTCGACACGGCGCAACGCGGCTACGACGAGTCGAAGGCACTCATCGGGCGCTGGCACGGGAAGGGCCGGCTGCGCTATGCCGTCACCCCGCGGTTCGCCGTGACTTCCACGCCTGGGCAGCTCGATGCCGCGAGCGCGCTCGTCCGCGAGCATCCGGGCGTGCACGTGCAATCACACGTGTCGGAGAACCTGGCCGAGGTGGCGCTCGTGGCCTCGCTCTTTCCGCGCGCCTCGTCTTACCTCGATGTCTATGCCCGCCACGGGCTCACGGGTCCGCGCACGATCTACGGCCATGGCGTGCACCTCGCCGAGCGCGACTTCGCCTTCCTGCACGAGACGGGCACGGCGCTGGCGCATTGCCCCACCTCCAACAACTTCCTCGGCAGCGGGCTCTTCCCGCTCGCGCTCGCGTCGAAGCCGGAGCGGCCCGTGCGGGTGGGGCTCGCCACGGATCTGGGCGGCGGCACCAGCTTCTCCGTGCTGCGCACCATGCAGGCCGCCTATGAAGTGGCGCAGCTGTCCGACGCGCCGCTCGCGCCGTCGTGCGCCCTGTATCTCGCCACCCGCGGCGCGGCGCGCGCGCTCTACCTCGACGAGCGGGTCGGCTCGCTCGGCCCCGGCATGGATGCCGACGTCGTGGTGCTCGACTTGGCGTCCACGCCGCTGCTCGCCATGCGCATGGAGCACGTGCGGGACATCGACGAGGCGCTTGCCGTGCAGATGGCCCTGGGCGATGACCGCGCGATACGCGCCACCTACGTCGCCGGCCGCTGCCGCTACGACCGCGACGCGCCCGCCGCGTAGCCGTCGCCACCGCACGTCCGGGCGAGGCCGGTCCGGTAGAATGACCCTCCGCCGCTTGCCGGCTTTCCGGCCTCCCCTACGCCGTGCCCGAACTGACCATCGCCCTGTCCAAGGGGCGCATCCTCGACGAGACCCTGCCGCTGTTCGCCCACGCCGGCGTGGTGCCGGCCGAGGATCCGGATACCTCGCGCAAGCTCATCCTGCCCACGAGCCATCCCGACGTGCGCTTCGTGGTGGTGCGCGCCTCCGACGTGCCCACCTACGTGCAGTACGGTGCCGCCGATGCCGGTGTCGCGGGCAAGGACGTGCTGCTGGAGCACGGTGGCGAGGGCCTGTACCAGCCGCTCGACCTCCGCATCGGCCGCTGCCGCATGGTGGTCGCCACCCGCCGGGCCTTTGACTGGGCCGGGACCGTGCAGCGGGGCGGGCGCATCCGGGTGGCCACCAAGTACGTCAAGATCGCCCGCGAGCACTTCGCGCGCAAGGGCATGCACGTGGACCTCATCAAGCTGTACGGCTCGATGGAGCTCGCGCCGCTGGTGCGCCTGGCCGATGTGATCGTGGACCTCGTGTCCACCGGCAACACGCTGCGCGCCAACGACCTCGTGGCCGTCGAGGACATCATGCCGATCAGCTCGCGGCTTATCGTGAACCCGGGCGCATTGAAGCTGAAGCGCTCGCCGATGCAGCCGCTCATCGAGGCGCTGGCGCAAGCCGCGCAGGCCGGGCCATGAGCGCGCCGCTCGACTTGCGCGTGCTCGATGCCGCCGATGCCGGCTTCGGCGCAGCGCTCGATCGCCTCATCGCATTCGAAGCGGCGCAAGACCCGGCCATCGACCAGGCGGTGGCGGCCATCATCGCGGATGTGCGCGCCCGTGGCGATGCCGCGGTGCTCGAGTACACCCGGCGCTTCGATCGCCTCGAGGCCCCGTCGGTGGCGGCGCTCGAGATCGCCCCCGCGGACCTGCGTGCTGCCTGCGAAGGCCTGCCCGAGGCGCAACGCGCGGCGCTTACGCAGGCCGCCCTGCGCGTGCGCCACTATCACCAGCAGCAGAAGGAGCACGGCGGCGGCTTCACGATGGTCGACGCCGACGGCAGCGAGCTCGGCCAGCGGGTCACACCCCTCGATCGCGTCGGCATCTACGTGCCCGGCGGCAAGGCCGCCTATCCGTCGTCGGTGCTCATGAATGCGCTGCCGGCGCGCGTGGCGGGCGTGCCCGAGATCGTGATGGCGGTACCCACCCCGGATGGCGTGCGCAATCCGCTGGTGCTCGCCGCGGCGCACCTCGCGGGCGTCACCCGCGTGTTCACCATGGGCGGCGCGCAGGCCGTGGCCGCGCTCGCCTACGGCACGGCCACCATCCCCGCCGTGGACAAGATCTGCGGGCCCGGCAACGCCTACGTGGCCGCGGCCAAGCGGCGCGTGTTCGGCGCCGTGGGCATCGACATGGTCGCGGGCGTATCCGAGATCGTGGTGGTGGCCGACGGCACCGCCAATGCCGACTGGATCGCCCTCGACCTCTTCTCGCAGGCCGAGCACGACGAGATGGCCCAGGCGATCCTCGTCACGCCCGACGCCGGCCTCATCGAGCGCGTGCGCGCGAGCGCCCAGCGCTTGCTGGCAGAGATGCCGCGCGCAGCCATCATCCGCGCGTCGCTCGCCGGACGCGGCGCGCTCATCCGCACGCGCGATCTCGCGCACGCATGCGAAGTGGTGAACCGCATCGCCCCGGAGCATCTCGAGCTCGCCGTGGACGATCCGGATGCGCTGCTGCCGCAGATCCGTCACGCCGGCGCCATCTTCCTCGGCCACTATGCCTCCGAGGCGCTGGGCGACTACTGCGCCGGGCCCAACCACGTTCTGCCCACTGGCCGCACGGCACGGTTTTCATCGCCGCTCGGCGTGTACGACTTCGAGAAGCGCTCGAGCATCCTGCGCCTGTCGCGCGCCGCGGCGCAGGCGCTCGGTCCCGTGGCGGCCACGCTCGCCCATGGCGAAGGCCTCACCGCGCACGCACGCTCCGCGGAGGCGCGGCTCGCGGCGAAGGAGCAACGACAGCCATGAACGATCCGCGCCCCCCGCGCGTCAGCGCCGATCCCGCCGCCGTGACGGCTCGCGTCAAGGCCGTCGTGCGGCCCAAGATCCGCGCGATGCAGGCGTATCCGGTGGCGAAGGCCACCGGCCTCATCAAGCTCGATGCGATGGAGAACCCGTACGGGCTCTCCGGGGAGGCGCGCGCCGAGATCGCCGCTGCGGTGGCCAACGCACGCATCAACCGCTATCCCGACGGCAGTGGCGACGAAGTCAAGCAGGCATTGCGGCAATCGCTGGGCCTCGGGGCCGACGTAGGCCTCGTGCTCGGCAACGGCTCCGACGAGCTGTTGCAGCTCCTCACGCTGCTCGTGGCCAAGCCCGGTGCGGTGGTGCTCGCCCCCGATCCCTCCTTCGTGCTCTACCGGATGCAGGCGGAGCTTGCCAACCTGCGCTTCGTGGGCGTCCCGCTGCGCGCGGACCTCACGCTCGACACGGAGGCGATGCTCGCGGCCATCGAGCGCGAGAAGCCCGCGCTCGTGTGGCTCGCCGTGCCGAACAATCCCACGGGCACCTTGTTCCCCGTGACGGACATCGAGCGCATCATCGCGGCCGCGCCGGGTCTCGTGGCAGTGGACGAGGCCTACTACGCCTTCGCCGATGCCACCTTCCTGCCGCGGGTGCTCGAATTCGCCAACCTCATCGTCGTGCGCACCGTGTCCAAGATCGGCATGGCCGGCGTGCGTCTCGGCTATGCCGCGGCGCATCCGGAGTGGATCGCGGAAATCGACAAGGTGCGTCCGCCGTACAACATCAATGTCCTCACGCAGGCCGTGGTGCCGGTATTGCTCCGGCACGCAACGCTTCTGGCTGAGCAGGCGGCCGCCATCCGCCGGGAGCGCGCGCGCATGGCAAAGGCGCTGGGCGAGATCCGGCGGGTGAGCGTGTTTCCGTCCGATGCCAACTTCGTGCTGATCCGCGTGCCGGACGCCAACCAGTGGTTTGCCACCCTGCGCGAGGCCGGCATCCTGGTCAAGAACGTGCACGCCTGGCACCCGTTGCTCGAGAACTGCCTGCGCATCACCGTGGGCACGCCGGCGGAGAACAACGCGGTTCTCGAGGCGCTGTCCCGATATGCCTGAGCGTGCTCGGTGTAAAGTGATCGCATGAACGCCCCCGCCGACCTCACCGCAGGCACGTCGCGCCACGCGCGCGTGGCGCGCAAGACGGCCGAGACCGACATCGTCGCCGAGATCGATCTCGATGGCCGCGGGCGCGCCGAGCTCGCCACGGGCGTGCCCTTCCTCGACCACATGCTCGACCAAGTGGCCCGCCACGGCATGGTGGATCTCGTCGTGCGTGCCACCGGCGACCTGCACATCGACGCGCACCACACGGTCGAGGACATCGGCATCACGCTCGGCCAGGCGGTGCGCGCCGCGGTTGGCGACAAGAAGGGCGTGGCCCGCTACGGTCACGCCTACGTCCCCCTCGACGAGGCGCTCTCGCGCGTGGTGATCGACCTGTCGGGGCGTCCCGGCCTCGAGTTCCACGTGCCGTTCACGCGCGCGATGATCGGCACCTTCGACGTCGACCTTGCCCACGAGTTCTTCCAGGGCTTCGTCAATCACGCCCAGGTCACCCTCCACGTGGACAACCTGCGCGGGGTGAACGCGCATCACCAGTGCGAGACGGTCTTCAAGGCCTTCGGACGGGCCTTGCGCATGGCCGTGGCGCACGATTCCCGGGCTGGCGCCGTGGTCCCCTCCACCAAAGGCTCGCTCTAGCCTCTCCTGCACCGGTCGCCCAGACGCAAGGCGCGACCGCGAAGAACTGCCGATCATGATCGTCGTCGTGGATTACGGGATGGGCAACCTGCGCTCGGTGGCGAAGGCCCTCGCGCATGTCGCGCCCGACCGGGAGGTGGTGGTGACCGCGGACCCCGCCACGATCCGGCAGGCGGACCGCGTGGTGCTGCCTGGCCAGAGCGCGATGCCCGACTGCATGAAGGGGCTCGTGCAGAGCGGACTCGTGGATACGGTGCGGGAGGTGATGCGCGACCGGCCGTTCCTCGGCATCTGCCTCGGGTTGCAGATGCTGTTCGAGGACAGCGAGGAGGGCCCCACCGCGTGCCTCGGCGCTTTCGCGGGCCACGTGGTGCGCTTCCGCGAGGAGCGTATGGTCCTGACGGACGGGACCCGCCTCAAGGTGCCGCACATGGGGTGGAGCCGCGTCAATCCCACCCGCCCGCACCCCCTCTGGGAGGGGATCGAAGACGGTGCGCGCTTCTACTTCGCGCACAGCTACTACCCGGTACCCGCCGACCCGGCACTGGCCGCGGCCACGGTGGAGTATCCCGCGCCGTTTACTTGCGCCATCGCGCGGGCTAATATCTTCGCTACCCAATTCCACCCGGAAAAGAGCCAGCGCGCCGGTCTCGCGCTTCTTTCCAATTTCGTCGACTGGAACGGTCGCGGCTGAGAACGCGCGAGCCACCCCCGTCGCCCCCGACCTCACCGCGGCTTTCGTACCGCCCGCTTCCACTTCGTACCTTCGCGGCTCCACCCGCTGCCATGCAGATCATTCCGGCGATCGACATCAAGGACGGCCATTGCGTGCGCCTCAAGCAGGGCGACATGCACTCGGCCACCGTGTTCTCCGAAGACCCCGCGGCGATGGCGCAGCACTGGCTCGAGCAGGGAGCCAAGCGCCTGCACCTCGTGGACCTCAACGGCGCGGTGGCCGGCATCCCCAAGAACGAGCTCGCCATCCGTGAGATCGTGAGCGTGATCGGCGAGGAGATCCCCGTGCAACTCGGCGGCGGAATCCGCGACCTCGACACCATCGAGCGCTACCTCGACGACGGCATCAGCTACATCGTCATCGGCACCGCCGCGGTCAAGAACCCGGGCTTCCTGCACGATGCGTGCTCGGCGTTTCCCGGCCACATTTGGGTGGGCCTCGATGCGCGCGATGGCAAGGTGGCCACCGACGGCTGGTCGAAGATGACCGGCCACGACGTCGTCGACCTCGCCCGCAAGTTCGAGGACTACGGCGTGGAAGGCATCATCTACACCGACATCGGCCGCGACGGCATGCTCACGGGCATCAACATCGAGGCCACCGTGAAGCTTGCGCGCGACATCAAGCTGCCGGTCATCGCCTCCGGCGGGCTGTCCTCGGTGGCTGACATCGAGAAGCTCGTGAAGCACGAGGCGGACGGCATCATCGGTGCCATCGCGGGCCGCGCCATCTATGAAGGCACCCTCAACTTCAAGGATGCCCTGAAGGCCGCCGGCGACGCCTGATGCTCGCCAAGCGCATCATCCCCTGCCTCGACATCGCCGGCGGCCGGGTCGTCAAGGGCGTCAACTTCGTCAACCTGCGCGACGCCGGCGATCCCGTGGAAGTGGCGCGCCGCTACGACGAGCAGGGCGCCGACGAGATCGCCTTCCTCGACATCCGAGCGAGCGTGGAAACGCGCGGGCTCCTCTACGACATGATCGAGGCGGTGGCCTCGCAGGTGTTCATCCCGCTGACCGTGGGCGGTGGCGTCAACGCCGTCGAGGACATCCGCGCGCTGCTCAACGCCGGCGCGGACAAGGTCAGCATCAACACCGCGGGCGTGAAGCGGCCGGAGCTCTTCGGCGAGTCGTCCGCGCGCTACGGCGCGCAGTGCATCGTGGCGGCGATCGATGCCAAGCAGCACGGTACCGGCAAGTGGCAGCTGTACATCCACGGCGGACGCACGCCCACTGGGCTCGACGCCGTGGAGTGGGCGCGCCGGGTGGTGGCCCTGGGCGCGGGCGAGATCCTGCTCACCAGCATGGACCGCGACGGCGCGCGCACGGGCTTCGATCTCGCGCTCACCCGTGCCGTCTCGGCCGCGGTGGAGGTGCCGGTGATCGCGTCGGGTGGCGTGGGCAGCCTGCGCGACCTCGTCGACGGCATCGAAGAGGGTGGCGCCGACGCCGTGCTCGCCGCGTCGATCTTTCACTACGGCGAGTACACGATCGGGCAGGCCAAGGCCGCGATGGCGGCGGCGGGGATCGAGGTGCGCACGTGAACCGCGGGCAGGGGCCTGGTGCCCGGCGCACGACATGAGCCACTGGCTCGACGACGTTCGCTGGAACGGTGACGGCCTCGTGGCGGCCATCGCCCAGGACGCCGCCACGCAACGCGTGCTCACGCTTGCCTGGATGAATCGCGAGGCGCTCGTGCAGACCGACGCCACCCGCGAGGCGCACTACTGGTCGCGCTCGCGCGGCAAGCTCTGGCGCAAGGGCGAGTCCTCCGGGCATGTGCAGCGCGTGCGCGAGATCCGCCTCGACTGCGATGGCGACGCCATTGTGCTGCAGGTCGAGCAAGCAGGGGGTATCGCTTGCCACACGGGGCGCGAGCGCTGCTTTTACCGGCGCCTGGAGCAGGGTCGCTGGATCGACACCGATCCCGTCCTGAAGGACCCGCGGGAGATCTACAGGGATGGCTGACCACGAACCCGCGGCCGATGTCCTGGCACGCCTCGCGGCGGTGATCGCGGCGCGGCGTGGCGCCGATCCTGCGAGCTCCTACGTCGCGGCGCTCTTCGCCAAGGGCGACGACGCGATCCTCAAGAAGATCGGGGAGGAAGCCACCGAGACAGTCCTCGCCGGCAAGGATGGCGTGCCCGCCCGCATTGCGAGCGAGATGGCCGACCTGTGGTTCCATTGCCTCGTGCTGCTCGCCCGCCATCGGATGACTCCCGGGGACGTCCTGGCCGAGCTCGAGCGCCGCGAAGGCACCTCGGGCCACGCGGAAAAGGCCGCGCGCAAGCCTCCCGGCACCGCCGTGCCTTGAGGGGCAAGCCGCGGTGAGCTGCCCGGCACCGAGTCGGTCCGCCGCTATACAATAGCGGGATGGCAACCGATCCCAACTGCGTCTTCTGCAGGATCGTCCGCGGGGAGATCCCGAGCCGCAAGGTTTACGAGGACGACGACGTCCTCGGCTTTCATGACATCAATCCGAGCGCGCCCGTGCATTTCATGCTGATCCCCAAGAAGCACGTGCCCAGCATGTACGAGCTCGCGCCCGAGGATGCCCCCGCGATGGGCAAGATCATGACCATCGCCGGCCGCCTGGCGCGGGAGCAGGGCGCCCCGGACGGCTTTCGGACCATCGTGAACACCGGCCGGGTCGGCCACCAGGAAGTCGGGCACGTGCATGTGCACGTCATCGGCGGCCCCGATCCGCTGGGTCCGATGATCCTGCGCAAGAAAACTTAGGAGCACACCATGGGTGGCTTGAGCATCTGGCATTGGCTGATCGTCCTTCTCGTCGTCGTCCTCATCTTCGGCACGAAGAAGCTCACCAACATCGGCAAGGACTTAGGCGGCGCGGTCAAGGGCTTCAAGGAAGGCATGAAGACCGAGGATGGCGCAGAGGCGCCCGCAGCGCCCCCGTCGCAAATCTCCGGCAAGACGATCGACGCCGAGGTTCGCAAGGAAGCGAACAAGTCGTAGGGGCCCGCCCTGCGGCTTTTCCCTGTAGTTCCGGTGCCGTGGGCGCCGGCTCGCCCTAGAAGCGCCCGCGGATAATGTTCGACATCGGCTTTTCCGAGATCGTGGTGATCGCCGTCGTGGCGCTCATCGTGATCGGCCCCGAGCGGCTGCCCAAGGCAGCCCGCACGATGGGCCATCTCTTCGGACGCCTCCAACGCTACGTCAACGACGTCAAATCGGACATCAACCGCGAGATGGAACTCGACGAGCTGCGCAAGCTTCAGCGCGAGGTGCAGACGGCCGCCGCGGACTTGAAGTCGTCGGTGGAGAACGTCGGCCGTGACATGGAGTCGGGGGTGCGCGACGTCGAGCGCAGCCTCAATGAGGCCGGCAACGATCCGCCAGGCGCCGTCGATCCCGAGATGCAGCGGCTATCCGAGCCAGGACCGCTGTTCAACGAGCCGGGCGGCGAGCTCGCCGACGCCGCCCCCGCCGAGCCGCCGCGGCAGCCCACGCTACCCGGCTTCGACAAGATCTAGTCCCGGCCCATGAGCGACGCCACCCCCGGCACCGAGGCGCAGGAGACCTTCCTGTCCCACCTCATCGAGCTGCGCTCGCGGCTCATGAAGTCGATCATCGCGGTGCTGATCGTGCTGTTCTGCCTCTTCCCCTGGGCCAAGGACATCTACGCGCTCCTCGCGCAGCCGCTCCTGCACGCGCTGCCGCAGGGCGCGACGATGATCGCCACCGACGTCACGGGTACCTTCCTCGTGCCACTCAAGGTCACCTTGATGGCGGCGTTCCTCATCTCGCTGCCCATCGTGCTATGGCAGGCGTGGGCCTTCGTGGCGCCTGGCCTCTACCAGCACGAGAAGAAGCTCGCGGTGCCGGTGATCGTGTCGAGCGTGGTGTTCTTCTTCATCGGCATGTGCTTCGCGTACTTCTTCGTGTTCCCGGTGATGTTCAGCTTCTTCGCCGGCTACACGCCGGCCGGTGTCCAGATGATGACGGACATCGACAAGTACCTCTCCTTCGTTCTCGCGATGTTCCTGGCCTTCGGGCTCACCTTCGAAGTGCCGGTAGTGGTGATCGTGCTCGTGCGCATGCGCGTGGTGTCGCTCGACAAGCTGCGCGCCATCCGTTCCTACGTGATCGTGGGCGCGTTCGTGATCGGCGCCATCTTCACGCCGCCGGACGTGATCTCGCAGCTCATGCTCGCCATCCCGCTGTGGCTCCTCTACGAGCTCGGGCTCCTGCTCGCACGGTTCGTGAGCGTGCCCGCCGCTGACGCCGATGGCGAAGAGGCGGCCGTCAAGTAGGCCGTTCTCGGGCGCCGGCCGGCGCGCCGCTCCGGCGCACGGATGACGCCGGCTTCTCCAGGCTTTTATCTCGCGCTCGGCCTCGCCGGGATGGCGGGTTTCGTCGACGCGCTCGGCTTCCTGAGCCTGGGCGGTGTCTTCGTGTCGTTCATGAGCGGCAACACCACCCAGTTCGGCACGCGCGTCGCGCGCGGTGACTTTACCTCCGCGCTGGTGGTCGTCCCGGCGGCCGTCCTCGTGCTCTTCCTCACCGGCGTGGTCGCTGGCACCGCGTTGCGCCGCAGGCTCGGGCCCCGCGGCGCCGGTGTAGTGGCCGCGGTCGTGGCCGCGCTGCTGCTCGGCGCGGCGGTCGCGGCCACGCTGGCATGGCGTCCGCTGGCGATCGGACTCGCGGTCCTCGCCATGGGCGCGAGCAACACGGTGCTCGTGAGCGGCGGCACCGGCATGGGGGTGACGTACGTCACCGGCGCGATCGTCAAGCTCGGCCAGGCGATCGGGGGACGACTCGTCGGCGATCGCGACGATGCCTGGCGCTTCCAGCTCTCCTTGTGGGCTTGCTTGGCCGCCGGTGCGGTGGCGGGCGCGATGGCGTACGGCAAGTGGCAACTCTTGAGCCTGTGGCTGGCGTTCGGTGCCGCCGCCCTGCTCGTGGGACCGGTGTTGCGCGCGGAGGGGCGCAGTTAGCTCAGCACGTCCCGCGCCACAAGGATTGTCGGGCGTGCCCCGCGTCGCGCCCCGGGGCCCTATGCGGGGGTCTGGGGCGTCGCGTTCTGGGACTCGCGCGCGGACTGCATGGCCGCCTCGTCCTGGGCGTCGAGCAGCACCGCCCCCGACACCGCTACGAGGATCATGAATCCCGTGCCGAGCAGCCAGGAGAAGTACCACGGACCGTAGTCGCCCAGGATCACCGCGACCACGATGACGATGACTGCGAGGGCCATGCTGACGACGTAGCGCAGGACCATGCGCCGGGTGATGGGAGTGCTCATCGAAGGTCCTCGCGCGCAGTGCTCGCATGGCCTGCCCGGCAACGACGCGCCGTGCTCATAGCGCATGCTCCGAAGCGCCTACCCGGGCCGTGGTGACCTTGCCGCGCATTACCCAGAACGCCCAGCTCGTGTACCACACGATGAGGGGCATGAAGACGATGGTGAAGCCGAGCATCCAGCCGAGCGTGCGCTCGCTCGAGCCCGAGTTCCACACGGTGAGGCTGTGCGACGGGTTGGTGCTCGACGGCATGAGGAAGGGGAACATCGCCGCTCCGACGGTGCCGAGAATGCCCACCCACGCCAGTGCGCCCAGCCACCAGCCGAGCGTCGACCGTTGGCGCGCGAGCGCCCACAGGCCGAGCAGCAGGCCGACATAGGTGAGGCCCGGCACGAGCCACAACGCGGGATGCGCCCGGAAGTTGCCGAGCCACGCGCCCGTCGCGCGCTCCACGGTCTGGTGCAGGGGCGTTTGCGGCGCGACCGGATCGGGGCTGCGGACCAGGACGTAGCCGTCGATCCACTGCACCCAGATGCCGCCGATCGTGAACAGCACCAGCACCACGAGGCCGCCCGCGATGGCGGCGCGGCGCGCCCGTCCGTGCAGCGGATCCTCGCTGCCGTTCATGAGGATCGCGCCGCCCATGTAGATCGACATGGCCACGGACAGCACGCCGCACAGCAGGGCGAAGGGATTGAAGAGCGAGATGAAGCTGCCGGTGTAATACGACGTGAGCCGCCAGTCGAAGTGGAACGGCACGCCAAGGAGCATGTTGCCGATCGCCGCGCCGAAGACGAGCATGGGCACCAGGCCGCTGATGAGGAAGCACCAGTCCCATGCGTCGCGCCACTGGTCGGAGTCGCGCTTGCCGCGGTACTCGAAGGCGAGCGGCCGCACGATCATGCTCCACAGCAATACAAGCATGACGATGTACAGCCCCGAGAACGCAGTGGCGTACACGAGCGGCCAGGCAGCGAAGATGGCGCCGCCGCCCAGGATGAACCACACCTGGTTGCCATCCCAATGCGGCCCGACGATGTTGATGGCCACGCGCCGCTCCTCGTTGGTGCGGCCAACGAAGCGCAGGAGCGTGCCCACGCCCATGTCCATGCCGACCATGACCGCGAGGCCGATAAGCAGCACGCCGAGCAGCAGCCACCAGGTGATCTTGAGTGCGAGGTAGAGTTCCATGGACGGGGTCCTGGGCGGGCGGCTAATACGCGCCGGCCGGCACCGGCGCCGGTCCCGCCGCGGGCTCGTGATTGTCGTCGGGCCCTTTGCGTATGAAATGCACCATGAGGTAGAACTCGATGATCGCGAACAGGGTGTACAGGAGCATGAACCCCCCGAGCGAGAACGCCATGTACCCCACGCTGTGGGTGCTGGCGGCGAGCCACGTGGGCAGCACTTCGTACACCGACCACGGCTGGCGCCCGACCTCGGCCACCACCCAGCCCATCTCGCTTGCGATGAAGGGCACCGGGATCATCCATAGCGCCACATACAGGAACCACCGCTGGTCCTGCACGTTGTTGCGCAGCGTGAACAGCCCGGCCATCACGAAGTACGCCAGCATGAGCAAGCCAAAGCCCACCATGATGCGAAAGGCCCAGAACACGAGCCATACCTCGGGAATGGTGTCGCTCGCCGCGCGGGTGATGTCGGCGTCGGTGGCCTTGGTGACGTCGCCATCCGCCACGTAGCGTTGCACGAGGAACGCATACCCGAAGTCCGCCCGGTGCTTGTTGAAAAGATCGAGCGCGGCCTGGTCGTTGGGATTGGCGCTCAGCCTCTTCATGGCATCGAGGGCCGGGATGCCATTGCGGATTCGCTGTTCGGCCTGCTTTTGCAGAGCGTCGGCGGCGGGAACGGTGCCCTCCCACGAATGGGTCACCAGGATGGAGAGCAGCGCCGGGATCTGGATGGCGAAGGCATTGCGCTGCTCGCTCTGGATCGGAACGGCGATCGCGTTGAACGACATCGGCGCCTTTTCCGCGGTCCACAGCGCTTCCATGGCCACCAGCTTGGTCGGCTGCGCGTGCGCACCGACGAAGCCCAGGGCGTCCCCCAGCGTGAGCACGCCCGCCGTGGCGAGAATGCCGAACAGCGATCCGATGCGGAATGAGCGGCGGGCGAATTCGAGGTGGCGTCCGCGCAGCATGTAATACGCGCTGATTCCGCACACGAAGATCGCCGCCACGACGTATCCGGCGATGCTCGTGTGCACGAACTTGGCCTGGGCATCGGCGTTGAAGAAGAGGTTGGCGAAGCTGTCGAGCTCCATGCGCATCGTGAGCGGATTGAACGTCGCGCCCTGCGGCCGCTGCATGAAGCTGTTGGCCACGAGGATCCACAGCGCCGAGAGATTGGAGCCGAGCGCCACGAGGTAGGTCACCACGAGGTGCTGCGCCTTGGACAGGCGGTCCCAGCCGAACACCATGAGCCCGATGAACGTGGACTCCATGAAGAAGGCCATCAGGCCCTCGATGGCGAGCGGTGCGCCGAAGGTGTCGCCCACGAAGCTCGAGTAGTAGGACCAGTTGGTGCCGAACTGAAACTCCATCGTGAGGCCGGTGGCGACCCCGAGGGCGAAGTTGATGAGCAACAGCTTGGACCAGAACTGCGTCATCTGGCGATAGATGATCCGGCCGGTGGTGACGTAGACCGTCTCCATCGTGGCCAGCAGCACGGTCAACCCGAGCGTGAGCGGGACGAACAGGAAGTGGTACAGGGCGGTCGCGGCGAACTGGATCCGCGATAAGTGGACTACGGTGTCGTCGACCATGCGTGCACTGGGCTCGTGGGCGCCATCCGGGAGTGAGCCGGAGAGAACCGATGTCTGCGGCGCGGGTGCCGCCTGGGGTGCGTTCGAGTGTCGCCGGTCCGGGGGCGCAGTGTCAAGGCGGTAGGTATCGAGTCGCGCGGCCCCGTTCCATCGTCACGACCGCATCGACGAGATCGCGCACTTGCGCCAGATCGTGGGTGATCACCAGCACCGTGCGCCCTGCCAGTCGGCTCATCAAGGCAGCGAGCAGCGCGTGCGCGGTGTGCGCGTCCAGGCCTTCGGCGGGCTCGTCGAGCACCACGATCGGGGCATCGCGTAGCACCACGCGAGCGATGGCGAGCCGTCGCGCCTGGCCGACTGACAGGCGGACGCCGCCTTCGCCCACCGGCGTGTCGAGGCCCTGTGGCTGCGCGGCGACGAAGGCGCGCAGCTGGGTGACGTCGAGCGCGTCGAGGAGCGCGTCCTCCGTGGCCCCGGGCGCGGCGAGCAGCAGGTTTTCGCGCAGCGTCGCGTTGAGGAGGTGCGTGTACTGGGTGAGGACGCCGAGCAGGGCGCGGACGTCTTCGGGGCGATAGGCGCGCAGGTCGTGGCGGCCCAGGCGGATCTCCCCGTCGTAGTCCCAGAAGCGCAGCAGGAGGCGCGAGATGCTGCTCTTGCCGGCGCCGCTGCTTCCCACGATGGCCACCCGCTGCCCGCTCGCCACGGTAAGGTCGAGGCCCGCCAAGGCATCCTCGCTCGCGCCTTCGTAGCGCAGCCGCACGTTGCGCATGACCACGCTGGCGTCCCGCGGAACGGGCGATGCCGCGGGGCCCTCGGGTATGACCGGCGGCAGATCGGCCAGCGCGAAGATGCGCCGTGCCGCGGCCACCACCTCGCCAGCGCGCTGCATGGCGAGCGGCAGCGGCGCCACCGCCTCGAACGCCGCCAGTGCCGCGAGCGCGAGCATGGGAATTTCCACGCGGCCGAGCGCGCCTTGCTGCGCGGCGACGATCGCGAGCAGCGCCGTCGACCACAGGGCGAGTCCCGCGCAGAGCGTGAGCGTCCCCTCCGCGACGAGCCCGAGCGTGTCCGCCTGCCGCTGCTTGGCGGCGAGCTCGTCGCCGAGGCGCTGCGCTGCGAGGATCCTGCGCTCGGTCGCGCCGTACACCGCGAGGTCGGACATGCCCTGGAGGGAGTCGACGATGGCCACGCGCAACTGCGCGCTCGTCTGCACGATCGCCGCACCCGGCGCCGCGCTCGCCCGGCGCACCGCGAGGGGGACTGCCAGGCCCGCGATCAGGAGCAAGGCGAGGAGCGCCAGCGCCGCCGAGATGCTGCGCAACGCGAAGAGCGCCACGACCACCGCCGTGCATGCCAGGGCGGTCAGGGCCGGCGCGTACAGCCGTAGATAGGCGTGCTGGAGCGTCTCCACGTCGGCCGACAGGCGCGCGACGAGATCGGCGCCGCGTTCGTGGGCGAGTCGCGCGGGCGCGAGCGGCACGAGCCGGTCGAAGAGCCACACCCGTAACCGCGCCAGCAGGCGGAACGTGGCCTCGTGCGTCACCACGCGCTCGGCGTAGCGACCGCCCGTGCGGAGGATGGCGAAGAGGCGGATGCCGGCCGCAGGCAGGAAGTAGTTCATCAGCACGCCGGCCAGGCCCGCGATAGCCATGGCGGCGATGAAGTAGCCGGCGATAGCCATGAGGCCGACGCTCGCGAGCACGGTGAGCGTGGACAGCAGCGCTCCCAGCAGCATCCATCCGCGGTAGGGCGTGAAGAGTCGCAGGACGCGCCGCAGGATCGCGAGATCGCTCACCGCGGGCCCTCCTCGGCGGCGCGCAGCAGGGCTGCGTAGCGCGTGGACGCGGCGGCGAGCGAGGCCGGCGCGCCTTCCTCCACGATGCGGCCGTCTTCCATCACGGCAACGCGATCGGCGAGCTGCACGGTGCGCAGGCGATGGGCGATCACGAGCACCGTGCGGCCGCGGGCGAGCCGCGCGAGCGCCTCGCCAATGCGCGCCTCGGACTCGCGATCGAGTCCCGCCGTGGCCTCGTCCATCAGCACCACCGGCGCATCCTTGAGAAAGGCACGGGCGAGGGCGAGTCGCTGCGCCTGGCCGCCGGAGAGCGTGTGGCCATGTTCGCCCACGGGCGTGGCATACCCCTGCGGCAAGGCGACGATGAACTCGTGCGCCGCCGCGGCGGCGGCGGCCGCTTCCACGTCTTCGGGCGGGGCATCGGGGGCGCCCAGCCGGATGTTGTCGAGCACGGTGCCGGCGAAGAGATACGGCCGCTGCGGCACGACCGCCACCTGCGCCAGCCAGTACGCCGGGTCGAGCGTGGCGAGGTCGTGACCGCCCACCCGCACGCGCCCGCCTTGCGGTCGGCGTTGGCCGAGCAGCAACGACAGGAGCGTGCTCTTGCCGGCGCCGCTGGGGCCCACGAGCGCGGTCGTGGTGCCGGGCGCGAGGGCCAGCGTGACGCCGCGCAGCACCGGGCGGTCGTCGTCGTAGGCGAACGCGATGTCGTCGCATTCGATGCCGATGCGCTGGGGCAGGACCGGGCGGGCGTGGCCGGTGGCCGGCACCGGTGCTTCGAGGACCTCGACGATGTGCTCGGCGGCGGCGAGGGCCTCCATCCGCGCGTGATAGTCGGCCCCCATGCGACGCAGGGGCGCGTAGAACTCCGGCGCCAGCAGCAGGGCGAAGAGCCCGACCTCGAAGGTGAGCTCGGCATCGAGGAGCCGGAAGCCGATCAGCACGGCCACCAGCGCGATGCCCACCGTGGCGAAGAACTCGAGCGCGAGCGAGGAGAGGAAGGCCATCCGCAGCACCGCCATGGTCGTGCGGCGATAGTCGTCGGCGGCGCGCGCGAGCACGGCCGCTTCGCGGCGTGCGGCGTTGAAGAGCTTGATCGTGGTCAGGCGTTGCAGGGCATCGAGCAGGCGACCTGACAGCTGGGCGAGCTTGCGCCACTGTTGCTGGTTGAGCCGCTCCGTGCCCTGGCCGATGAGCAGCATGAAGACGGGGATTACCGGCGCCGTCACGAGCAGCACCACGCCGGAGATCCAGTCCCGTGGCAGCACGCAGGCGGCAATGACGAGCGGCACCACGGCGAGCGCCGTCATGTGCGGGACGTAGCGCAGGTAATACGGCTGCAGCGCCTCCACGCCGTCGACGACGGTGGCGGCGAGCTCGCCGGAGCTCTTCGCCTGCACGTAGGCCGGCCCGAGCGCGTGCAGCCTGCGCACGAGCTCGTCGCGCACGCCGCGCTTCACGTCGAGCGTGCCGGCGAGCGCGGCCCGGTCGGCTGCGAGCGTGAGGGCGAAGCGCAGCAGCAGCAGCGCGGGGATGGGCAGGAGCCAGGCGATCACGTCGCGGAAGGAGGCCGTCCCCACGACGGCGGGCGCGATGCCGTGGGCGAGGAACCACGCTTGCGGCACCACCAGGGCGCCGGCGAGCGCGCCGAGTACGCCGGCGCGGCGCAGCGCGGCGGCGCCGTGCTTCTGCCGGTCGCGCAGCCACTGTCCCAGCCGGCGGCGCGCGGCCGCGGACTCCTCGGGAGGAGGGGGCGGCGTCACGCCCTTACTGGCGTTCGGGCGGCGGCCGCTTGCCCACGAGTACGTCGACCTCGACGTCGGCGCCGGCGCGCACGACGCGCACCTTGGCGTTCGTGCCGGGCGGCAGCTCCGCGATGCGGGCGAGCAGTTGCGGCACGTTGCGGGTGGTCTTGCCGCCGATCTCGGTGACGACGTCCATCAGCTTCATGCCGGCCTTCTCCGCGGGCCCCCCTTGCTGCAGGCCGCTGATCACCACGCCCTCCGGGCGGGCGAGGGCGAGATCCTTGGCCACCGCCACGGTCACCTGCGTGGGCTGGATGCCGAGCCAGCCGCGCGTGACCTCGCCGTCGCGCACGATCTGCTCGAAGACATTGCGCGCGAGCGACACCGGGATGGAGAAAGCGATGCCCATCGAGCCGCCCGTCTGCGAGTAGATCGTGCTGTTGATGCCCACGAGGTTGCCGGCGGCATCGATGAGCGCGCCACCCGAGTTGCCCGGATTGATCGCGGCGTCGGTCTGGATGAAGTCCTCGAAGCGGTTGACGCCGAGGTAGTTGCGGCCGAGCGCGCTCACGATGCCCAGGGTGACGGTATTGCCGAGGCCGAAGGGATTGCCGATGGCAAGTACGACATCGCCCACCTGCAGCGCGTCGGCGGCGGCGAACGTGATCGTGGGCAGGTTCTCCTCGTCGGTCTTCAGCACGGCGAGGTCGGACTCGGGGTCGGTGCCGCGCACGTGGGCCTTGACCCGGCGCCCGTCGGCGAGCACGACCTGGATGTCGTCGGCCCCCTGGACCACGTGGTGGTTGGTGAGGACATAGCCTTCGGACGACACGATCACCCCCGAGCCCAGGCTGGTCTGGCGCTGCGGGGCAGGATGGTTGAAGAGCCGCCGGAACGTGGGGTCGTCGGCCAGCGGATTGCGCGACGGCAGCTCCTTGCTCGTATACAGGTTCACCACCGCCGGCATCGCCTTGCGCGCGGCATCGGCATAGCTTGTTACCCGCGCGCCGCTCACGGGCGTGGCGGTCTCCTGGGTCACGATGACGTTCCCCACGCGGCCGTTCACGCGCGGCAGCAGGTCGGGCCGCAGCGTGACCACCACGAACAGCAGGGCAAGGCACACGGTGCAGGCCTGCGCGAAGAGGAGCCAGATTTTGCGCAGCATGGGCGGAAGTATAGGGCGCGTGTGCCCGGGGCCCGCCCCGGGTCCTTGCATTTTGCGCTGCCGCGGAGGGCTTCCGGCGTTGCCCGGACGGCTGCAAGTGCTTGATCGGTAGCCTTTTTCCTGCCTGCGAGGACCGCAAGGCTTCCGGCGAGAGGGGCAAATCCCGTATAATCGAGCGGTTTTGCGGGTGCATCGCGGAATGCCTTTTCTTCCGCAGGTGCGGAACGCCCCCGGCTCACCGCCGCGCGGCTTCCGGAGGATGCCCGCTCGTCGCCTTGCCTCGCCTCTTTCTGGATATCGGGATGTCTGACGCTCTTACTCAATCCGTCGATGACAAGAAGCGCCGCTTCCTGCTCGGCGCCGCCGGGGTCGTGGGCGGCATCGGCGCGGTGGCCGCGGCCACGCCCTTCGTGATGTCGTTCTGGCCCTCGGCCAAAGCCAAGGCGGCCGGTGCGCCGGTCGAGGTCGATCTCAGCAAGATCGAGCCGGGCCAGCTCATCACGGTCGAATGGCGCGGCAAGGTGTGCTGGGCGCTCAACCGCACGCCGGCCATGATGTCCTCGCTGCCCAAGCTCGATCCGCGGCTCGCCGATCCGAACTCGAACGACTCGGTCCAGCCCGCGGACTGCAAGAACCAGCATCGCTCCTTCAAGCCCGACATGTGGATCGCCGTGGGGATCTGCACCCACCTGGGGTGCTCGCCCACGTTCCGTCCCGACGTTGCGCCGCCCGATCTCGGCCCCGACTGGCTGGGTGGCTTCTTCTGCCCCTGCCACCAGTCCAAGTTCGACCTCGCCGGGCGCGTTTACAAGGGCATGCCTGCGCCGGTGAACCTCGTGATTCCGCCGCACAAGTACGTCTCGGACACCAAGGTGCTGATCGGCGTCAGCCAGGACGGGAAGAGCTGATGGACAAGATCATGAACTGGATCGACGCGCGCTTCCCGCTCACGGCACTCTGGGAATCGCAGTGGGGCAAGTACGTCGCGCCCAAGAACTTCAACTTCTGGTACTACTTCGGCTCGCTCGCCGCGCTGTGCCTCGTGATGCAGATCGTCACGGGCATCTTCCTCACGATGAACTACAAGCCGGACGCCGCCAAGGCGTTCGACTCGGTCGAGTACATCATGCGGGACGTCGAGTGGGGCTGGCTCATCCGCTACATGCACTCCACGGGCGCGTCGATGTTCTTTGTCGTCGTATACCTGCACATGTTCCGCGGCCTCATGTACGGCAGCTACCGCAAGCCGCGCGAGCTCGTGTGGATCTTCGGCTGCCTCATCTACCTCACGCTGATGGGCGAGGCCTTCTTCGGCTACCTCCTCCCGTGGGGCCAGATGTCCTACTGGGGCGCGCAGGTGATCGTGAACCTGTTCTCCACCGTGCCGTTCATCGGCGAGGGCCTGGGCACGTGGATCCGCGGCGACTACACGATCTCCGACATCACGCTCAACCGCTTCTTCGCCTTCCACGTAATCGCCCTGCCGCTCGTGTTGATCGGCCTCGTGGCGGCGCATCTCATGGCGCTGCACGAGGTGGGCTCCAGCAACCCGGACGGCATCGAGATCAAGAAGCAGCCGAAGGATCCCAAGACCGGCCTGTACCTCGACGGCATCTACAGCCACCCGTACTACACCATCAAGGATCTCATGGGTGTGGTGGTGTTCCTGTTCGTGTTCTCCATCGTGGTGTTCTTCATGCCGGAGATGGGCGGGTACTTCCTCGAGTACAACAACTTCATCCCGGCCGACCCGCTGAAGACGCCCGAGCACATCGCGCCGGTGTGGTACTTCACGCCTTACTACGCCATCCTGCGCGCCATCCCTTCGTTCTTCAATTCGCAGTTCTGGGGCGTGCTCGCGATGGGCGCGTCGGTGGTGCTGTTCTTCTTCCTGCCCTGGCTCGACCGCGGCGCGGTGAAGTCCATCCGCTACCGCGGCACGCTGTACAAGTCCTGGCTGGCGGCCTTCGTGATCTCGTTCCTCATCCTGGGGTATCTCGGCGTGGTCCCCGTCACCATCTGGGGCCAGTTCCCCGACAGCTGGCCGCTCCTGGGCGGCGCCGACAAGGCCACGGTGCTCGCACGCATCCTCACCCTCGTCTACTTCCTCTTCTTCCTGCTCATGCCGTGGTACACGGCGCGCGACAAGACGAAGCCGGTCCCGGAAAGGGTGCACTGAAAACATGAAGAAGCTCATCGTCACCCTCACCGCGGCGGTGCTCGCCGGTGCCAGCACGCTCGCGCTCGCCGCCGGCGGCGCCGACCTGCGCATGTCGCCCGCGCCCGTCCATCGCCTCGATGCCGAGTCGCTGCAGCGCGGCGCACGCAACTTCGTGAACTACTGCCTCAACTGCCACAGTGCAAAGTACATGCGCTACGAGCGGCTGCAGGACATCGGCCTCACCGAGCAGCAGATCAAGGACAACCTCATGTTCGCGACCGACAAGATCGGCTCGACCATGACCGTGGCCATGACCCCCGCCGAAGGCAAGCAGTGGTTCGGCGTGCCGCCGCCCGACCTGTCGGTGATCTCCCGCGTGCGCGGCGCCGACTGGCTCTACAACTACCTCAACGGGTTCTACCGCGACGACAAGTCCGTCACCGGCTGGAACAACTTGGTGTTCCCGAGCGTGGCCATGCCGCACGTGCTGTGGCAGCTATCCGGCCCCAACCGCCTTGAGATCAAGGAGTTCGACGACCACGACAAGGCCGTGGCGGCGGCGATCGCGATCAAGGGACTTGCCAAGGTCGAGGCGCTCCCGGGCGGCAAGTGGGCGGTGCTGCAGGTCGGCGCGGATCCCGACGCCCCCGGTCAGTTGCAGCCGGTCCAGTACCGCGAGTTCGTCGCCGACCTCGTGAACTTCCTGGACTTCGTGGGCGAGCCCAACAAGAACAAGCGCATCAGCCTCGGCATCGCCGTGCTCATGTACCTCATCGTGCTCTTCGGTATTGTGTTTGCGTTGAAGCGCCTCTACTGGAAGAACGTGCCGCACTAGGCAGCGAATCCGCTCGCCGCGGACGACACCCGTCCGCGCGAGCCCTCGCGGCGCCCCCATCTGCGGCGCCGCCTGCAGCAGCGTGACCCGCGCGAGAGCCATTCGCGCCAAGGAGACACCACCATGATGACCCTTTACTCGGGCACCACCGACCCGTTCTCGCAGCGTTGCCGCATCGTCCTGCACGAGAAGGGCATGGACTTCCAGATCATCGACGTCGACCTCGACCACAAGCCCGAGGACCTCGCGGTGATGAACCCGTACAACCAGGTCCCGGTGCTCGTCGAGCGCGACCTCGTGCTGCACGAGTCCAACATCATCAACGAATACATCGACGAGCGCTTCCCCCACCCGCAGCTCATGCCGGCCGACCCGGTGATGCGCGCGCGTGCGCGGCTTTTCCTGCACCGCTTCGAGAAGGAGCTCTTCGTCCACATCGAGGCGCTGGAAGGCAACAACCAGAAGAACGCCGAGAAGGCCCGCGGCCTCGTGCGCGATGCGCTCTTGCAGATCACGCCCGTGTTCGCCAAGCACAAGCACATGCTGGGCGAGGACTACTCGATGCTCGACGTGGCCATCACGCCGCTGCTGTGGCGCCTCGACTACTACGGCATCCAGATGCCCAAGCAGGCCGCCCCGCTCATGAAGTACGCCGAGCGGCTGTTTGCCCGGCCGGCCTTCTCCGAGGCGCTCACGTCGGCGGAGCGGGGAATGCGCAAGTAGGGGCTCCTGCCTGCGCCGGCCGTACCGCCGCGGCGCTCGTCACTGCGGGCGGATCTTCGCGTACAGGGCGGGCAGGCGCTCGCGGTACGCCGCCTTGATCGCCGGCGCTTCCTCCGCGAGCGGCTTCACCGGCACCAGGTCCATCGTTTGCTCGGGGGGAAGCCCGCTCGTGAGCAGCGTGCGCAGCGCTCCTGCCGACATCTGCTCCAGGGCGGGCGCGATCTCCTCCGGCGTCAAACCGAAGGACGTCGCGATCTCGCGTAGCTCCTGCCACTGGAACCAGAGGTAGGTGGGCCCCATGCCGGTCAGGAGCACGTAGCCCTCGAGCTTCGCCTCCGCCACTTCCACCAGCGCACCGAGCGGCCGGAACAGCGCCGCGACCCGGGCGCGCTCCTGGGACGTCATGCGCGGATCCATCGCGATAGGGTTGTACCCCTCAGCGATGATCGAGGGTGCATTAGGGATGACGCGGGCGATCGCGCCGTGCCCCCCGAGCCCGCGCGCGAGCGTTGCGAGCGTCACCTTGGACCCGAGGTACACCACGATGGTGCCGGGTTTGATGGCGCCCGCGATCTGGCCCAGCGTGTCGGCCACTACCGGCGGATGGATGGCGAGGAATACGATGTCTTGCGCGGCCGCGCCTGGCGCGTCCGTTGCCTGCATGGCGGGGTGGGCGCGTAGCAACTCGTCGCGCGTGGCCTGCGCGGGCTCGCTAACCACGACGTCTCCGAGGGCCATGCCGGCGTGTCGCCATCCCCCCATGAGGATACGGGTGACGCGGCCGCCGCCGATGAAGCCGATGGTTGGGAGTGTCATCGCGTGATCCTTGTTGAAAGCCTGCTGTGGCGCCCGCCGCTATTGCCACGGCTCGCGGTGGACGATCCGTCCGCCCACCATCGTGAGGCGGGAAGTGATGTCGCGTAGCGCATCGGTGGGCACCGACGCCAGGTCGGCGGACAGCACGGCGAGGTCGGCGTATTTGCCGGCCTCGAGTGAGCCCTTCACGTCTTCGTCGAACGAGAGCGACGCGCCTTCGATCGTCATCAGTCGAAGGGCCTGCGCGCGTGAAAGCGCCTGGCCGGGCCCGAGCGTACGCCCGGAGGTTCTCTCGACCCGGGCCACGCTGGCCCACATGGGATAGAAAGGGCTGAAGGGAACATTGTCCGTCCCGGCCGCGATCGGAATGCCCGCTTGCATGAACGTCCGGTGCGGAAGCGTGCCTTCGCCGTTGTCGGCGTCGCGCAGATACATATCGCCGTCCTTCCACAACGAGTACATCGGGATGGTCGTGATGTGCAGACCGAGCGCGTGGATGCGCTGGATGTCGCGCGCCGTGACGCGGCCCAGGTGCTCGAGGATCCAGCGGCGTCCCCGAAGCGGAAAGTGGCCATCCACGGCTTCCAGGGCGTCCAGCGCCTCGGACAAGCGCTCGCCAACGACCGAGTTGACGCGCAGGTCGTTTTCGGCGGCGATGAAGGCGAGCTCGCGGTAGTCAGCGAGGGTATTGGACCACTCGACGTAGCCCGTCCAGCCGGTATCCGGCAGCGCCGCGCGCGCGAGCGCGGCGTGCGCAGGGTCGCCGCCCAGCCCGAGGTAGACACCCGAGATCCGCAGCCATGGGTCCCCCATGCCGCGGCCGCGGGCGTAGGCAAGCCAGTCGCGCATTGCGGCGCGGGCTTCGTCGAGCCCGGTCCATGTGGGGCTCACGCATAGCGACGTGCGTACGGAGAGCTTGCCCTGCTCCCACGCGGCGCGGTAGATGGCGATTGACTCCGGCGCGGAACCATGGCCCTCGTAGATGCTTGTGGTGCCAACGCTCTGGTAGAGCGGGATACTGTCCAGCAGGGCCTGCAGCCTTTGCTCGTAGTCGAAATGCGGCAGCGAGCGCAACAGGTCGAACTCGAGGCTCGGCCGGTAGTTGCGCTCGATGATCAGTCCGGTGGGTTGCCCGCTCGCGTCGTGCTCGATCTCCACGCCCGCGCATGCGGGGAACGTCTGTGCGGTGAGCCCGATGCGCGCGATGGCGAGGGTGTTGAGCGACGTATAGCCGGGGGGACGGCCCCAATTGCCGAAGGCGCCGGGAATGCACACCGGATGCCGCGGCGCGCAGGCGTCGAGCTCCGCGCGCAACGGCATACGCTTGTCGGCGAGCGCATCGGGGCCGCCGAAGAAATAGGGGGGGTCGCCGACGGGCATCGTGACGATCCACTCGCCCGGCGCCGTGCGTGCGGCGGCCTCGGCGATGCGATCGAGCACGCTCTGCACCGTGCGGGCACCCGCGAGGCTTGGCCGGAGCTGCTTCAGCGCCTCGCGCTCCATGTGCGCGTGCGCATCCACGATGCCCGGCACGACCGTGTGTCCGGCAAGGTCTACGACTTCCGTGCCAGGGCCTCGATACGCCGCAAGCGCCGCGCTTGTGCCGGTGGCGAGCACCCTGTCGCCCTTCACGGCAACCGCTTCCACGACGGTGTCTTGGCGATCGACCGTGTGAACGCGCCCGCCCATGAACAGCACGTCGGCTTCGACGGCCGGGATCATCTGCGCGACTCGCCGCCGTACCAGGGAAAGATCCGGGGCAGCAGCGCCACGAAGATGCGATCGGCCACGAACCCGAGCGCGCCCAGCGCCATCAGGCCGACGAACATCATGTCCACGCGGAACACCAGGTGCGAGAAGGAGATGAGATAGCCGAGGCCGCTGCTCGCACCGACCAGCTCGGCGGCCACGAGCATGACGAATGCGGTGGCCGTGGCCTGGCGCAGGCCGGCGAGGATGAACGGCAGTGCCGACGGAAGCACCACGCTGAACAGCACGCTCGCGCCGCGACATCCCAGACTCGCCGCCGAGCGCAGCAGGACGTTGGGGACGTCGCGCACGCCGATGAACGTGTTGAGCCACACGGGGAAGAACGTGCCCCACGCGATCAGCGCGACCTTCGACATCTCGCCCAGCCCGAACCAGACGATGGCGAGGGGCACGAACGCGATGGCGGGGATGGAGCGCAGGCCGTGCAACACGGGATCGGACAGGTTGCGCATGACCGGGAGCTGCCCGGTGAGCAGTCCGGCGAGCACGCCTAGCACGCTGCCAATCAGGAAGCCCTGGGCCGCGCGCGCGAGGCTCGCGAGCATGTGCTTGAAGAGCTCGCCGCTGGCGATCATGCTCCCGAGCGTGCCCACGACATGCGATGGCGGCGGGAACATCTGGAGGTTGATACCCGGCACCACGCGCGGTGCGATCTCCCACAAGGCGAGGAAGAGGAGCACGCCGACCACGTTGAGCGTCACCTGGCGGCGGAAGCGGCGTCGTTTGCTCGCGCGCTGCTCGGCTTCGAAGGCCTCCTCGATCGCCTTGCGCTCGGCAGCAGCGATGGCGGGCACGCGGGCGCCCTCGTTCATGGCGCGAGCTCGCCATGGTGAAAGGATCGGCTCACGCGGTTGTAGAGGGCGCCGAACTCCGGCGAGCCGCGGTCGCGCGGATAAGGCAGGTCGACGTCCACCACTTCCTTGACGCGCCCGGGGAACGGGCTCATCACCACGATCCGCTGAGCCAAAAACACGGCTTCCTCGATGTTGTGCGTGATGAAGAAGATGCCGAGGCCCACCTCTTTCCAGATGCGAAGGAGCTCCTCCTGCAGCGTGGCGCGGGTCATGGCATCGACCGCCGCAAAGGGCTCGTCCATCAGGAGGATGCGGGGCTTGGTGACGAGTGCTCGGACCACCGCTACACGCTGGCGCATTCCGCCGGAAAGTTCGAACGGATAGCGGTTCGCCGCATGCGTGAGGCCCGCGAGGGCGAGGAACTCGTCGACGATCTTCCGCCGTTCCGCCGGGGGCACGTGCTGCTGCTTCAGGCCGAACTCCACGTTCTTGCGGGCCGTCAACCAGGGAAACAGCGCGTACTCCTGGAAGACCACGCCGCGATCCGAGCCGGGTCCGTTGATCTCCCGCCCGTCGAACGTGAGCGTGCCGCGAGTGGGCTCGATGAACCCCGCCACCATGTTGAGGAGCGTAGTCTTGCCGCAGCCGCTCGGTCCGATGGCGCACATGAACTCGCCGGCACGGATGTCGAGCGATACGTCGTCCAGGGCCCACGACGCGCCCTGGCCGCCGGTGGGGTAGAGCTTGGAGACCCCGCGGATCTGGACCGTCGCATCCATGTGCGCGACCCTTCAGCGGAGCGAGCGGGCGCGCGCCCGCTCGGGGAGGTCGTGACGGCCGCGCACGGCGCAGGCGTCAGGCGAGCTTCACGCGGTCGGCGCGCACCTTGCGCATAGGGCCCTCGTACACCAGGCCACGGAACAGCGTCTTGAGGTCTTCCTTTGGGCGCTGCGCAAGACCCGCCTCGATCGCCCATTCCGCATTGGCGACCATGTCCGTTACGAGCCGGTCGTCGAGCTTGACCTCCACGTCGAGAAGCTTGATCCCCACTTCGGTGGCGTCCTTGGACGTGGCCGTGCGCTCCGCCACGTGGGTAAGCGTTTTCGCCGGATCCGTCTTCATGAACTGCTCGGCCGCAAACAGGGCCTGCACCGCCTTCTCGATCGCGGCGGGCTTCTCCTTCACGGTCTTCTCGTTGGTGACGAGGATGAGATGGTTCTGCCAGATCTTCTCGATGCCGTCGATCGGCAGGATCTTGAGCTGGCCCGGCGCCTGCTGCTCTGCGACCTGCGCCGTGCGCCAGTCCCACGCAAAGGCGTCGACATCGCCTTTCACCACGGCCGTGACCATCTCGGGCCCGCGTACGTTCACGAGCTCGACGTCCTTAAGGGTGAGGCCGTGCAGCTTGAGGTAGCTCGCCAGGAAGTAGTGGCCACTCGTGCCGACCTGCGTGCCGATTTTTTTCCCCTTCAGCATCTTGGGATCGCTCACCTTGCGGTCGGTGCGCGCGACCACCAGCATCTCCCGCGACGAGCGGCTGAAGTCCGCCACGATGATCGGCTTCAGGCCGCGCATCGCGGCCAGCACCGTGGGGCTGTCGGTGGTGGTGGCGAAATCGGCCTTCTCGGCAAGCACCGCTTCCATCGCAAGGCGACCCGCGGTGAACTTTGCGACATCCGCCTTCAAGCCGAACTTGGCCCACGTGTTCTCGGCGTCCGCGACGAACACCACACTCCATCCGTGGCCCTCGCTCTCGGCCACGGTGATCGGGATCGGGGCTTGCGCCTGGGAGGACTTGATGCCGAGACCGGCCAGGGCGGTCGCTCCGGATGCGCCGAGGACGAACTGCCGCCGATTGAAGCGAGTGGTCATGGTGCTCTCCGAAGAAGTCGAGGAAGAAATCTGACGTGATAAATATTATGCAAAAAGTAGATTCAAGTATATCCATCAGGTCGATATGGATAGAATAAAACCGAGCCTGTATATAAAGTAGTGTTTGTGGCGTGCATCGAAGTCTGGCATGTATGCACCAGTTGCGGCGGACCCTGCTCGCAGTCGGTGCATGCGGCACCTCTTGGGGGCGGGTCGAGTGGTCGAGCGCAACGAGGATCTCTTCGTCGATGGAGCGGGGTACGCGGCCCCCGGTCCGCGGATCGACGTCCACAGCCCCGCCACCGGCGAGCGTCTCGGCAGCGTTCCCTTGGCGTCGGCGGCGGACGTCGACGTGGCGGTTCGGTCCGCGGCGCGCGCGGCGGCCCGCGACGACTGGTCCCGCGCCGATCCCCTCGATCGCGCACGAGTGCTCAACACTCTCGCCGATTTCGTCGCCGCCGACATCGACGAGCTCGCCTCGCTCGATGCCGCGATGACAGGACGCCCGTTGCGCGAGATGCGCGCGCAAATGGCACGGCTGCCCGAGTGGTTCCGTCATTTCGCCGGCATCGCGCGCGGCCTCGAGGGGCGCGTCATTCCGTTCAAGGGCGCCTTTCTCAACTACACCCAGTACTCGCCGCTCGGGGTGGTGGCGCTGATCACGCCCTGGAATCACCCGCTGCTGATCCTTGTGAAGAAGCTCGCCCCGGCGCTGGCAGCGGGCAACGCCGTCGTGGCGAAGCCCTCCGAGCTCGCGCCGTTGAGCGCGTTCGCGCTTGCGCGCCTGGCCGCACGGGCCGGCCTCCCGCCGGGCATCTTCAACGTGGTGACGGGCGATGGCGCGGGTACCGGTGCCGCGCTTTGCGAGCACCCCGACATCGCCAAGATCGACCTCACGGGCGGCACCGTGACGGGCCAGCGTATCGCGGCGATCGCCGCGCGGCGGCTCGTCCCCGTCACTCTCGAGCTCGGGGGCAAGGCGCCGATGGTCGTGTTCGACGACGCCGCGCTCGACGAGGCCGTGGCCGGCGCGCTCTTCGCGGGGTTCATCGCCTCCGGGCAGACCTGCATCGCCGGCACGCGCATGATCGTCCAGCGCGGCCTCTACGAGCCTTTCGTCGAGCGCCTCGCGGCGCGCGCACGTGCGCTCCGACTTGGCGACGCGATGGACGGCGCCACCGAGATGGGACCGGTGATCTCGCGAAGGTCGCGCGACGCCGTGCTTGCCGCCATCACCACTGCGCGCGACCAGGGCGCACGCCTCGTCGCGGGCGGCAATGTTCCCGATCTCGGGCCTCGCCTCGCCTCCGGGCATTTCGTGGAGCCCACCGTCTTCGCCGACGTCACGCCCGACATGGCCGCGTGGCAGGAGGAGATCTTCGGTCCGGTGCTGTGCGTGGCGCCGTTCGCCGACGAGGCCGACGCCGTGCGCCTTGCCAACGATTCGCCCTTCGGGCTCGGAGCGTCGGTGTGGACGCGCGACGTCGCGCGTGCGCACCGTTTCGCGGGCCGCCTGAACGCCGGAATCGTGTGGATCAATGATCATCACAAGAACGATCCGGCTTCGCCGTGGGGCGGCTTCGGACGTAGCGGCTACGGCAAGGAGAACGGCTGGGACGCGCTGATCGGCAACCTCCGCCTCCAGAGCGTGGTCGTGGGCATGAGCGAACGCTTCGGCGACTGGTACGGCGGCGATCCCTCGCAGCGTCGATATGGCTGAGGCGGGCGTGACCGACGTCGCGCGCATCCGGCTGCTCTGGCACCCGCAAGCCCAGTTCGCGGGCTACCTCTTGGCGCAGGCGGAGGCGCTCGGCGCGCCGCGCGGCGTGTCAATCGAAACGTCCCCCGTGGACTTCGCCATGGGGCCGCTCGAGGCGCTCGTGGCCGGGCGTGTCGAGTTCGCGGTAGCGAGCCCGTCCCACCTGCTCGAATCGCCGCATGCAGGCGATCTCACCTTGTTGCTGACCCTGCAGCAGCAGAGCGCGCTCGTCTATCCGGCCCATCGCGCGCGCGGTATCCACCGGCTGGCCGACCTCGATGGAAGGCGCGCGGGCGTGTGGCCGGGTCGCGAGGATCTCGAGTTCCGCTGGATGCTCATGCGCGCCGGCCTTGGACCGACGCAGGTCGAGCATGTGCCGATGAACGACACGGTCGGCCCCTTCCTCGCAGGGACCATCGACGTCGCGCAGATGACGGTGTACCACGAGCTTCATCGAGTCATGCACGCGCTGGGCGGCGCGGATAAGGTGACGCTGTTCCGCGCCGCCGATCACGGCGCCGCGTTGATCAAGGACGGGCTCATCACCACGCGAAGGCTGGCCCAGGCGCAACCGGAGTTCGTGCAGCGCGTCGTCGATACGGTGCTCGAAGGGTGGGCGCTGGCGCTGATGGACGAGCAACGGGCGATCGACGCATGCCTGCGGGCAGTCCCCACTCTGGACCCGGCGCACCAGCGCGCCCAGTGGCGCGACCTGCGCACGCTCATCGCGTCAGGAGCGACCGCTACGCATGGGCTCGGCTACCCCGATCCGGCGCACGTCGCTCGTGCCGCCCGGGCGATGACGGACCTCGGTCACCCGGTGGAGGCCGGGACGCTTGCGAATGCGGTCGACGACACATTCTGGCAAGCCGCGCCGGGAAAATTCAAGGCGCTCGCATGAGCACGCCGGCCTTCGATGCAGTGGTGGTCGGCGCCGGCATCGTTGGCTGCGCCACGGCCTACGAGCTCGCTCGTGCGGGTTTGTCGGTGGCGCTTCTGGACAAGGGCGACATCGGCGGGGCAGTGACCGGTGGCAGCCTCGCCTGCGTCGGGACGCACATGATCTCGCGCGACGAGATCCCGTTGTTGATGCGCTCTTGCCAGCGCTGGAGCGGGCTCGAGAACGAGCTCGACTTCGACTTCGAGTACAACGCCTGTGGCCAGATGCGCTTCGTGCGTGCGCCAGCCGATCTCGAGGTCGCACGCGGTTGGCTGGCCCTCGAGGCGGGCTTCGGTCTCGAAGGTGCTCTCCTCGATCCGGCCGCCGTGCGTGGCATCGCGCCCGCCCTGCGCGGGCCCGTCTTGGCCGCGACGTGGTCTCCGCGAGATGCCACGGTGAATCCGTTCCTCGCGTGTCGCGCGTTCGTGGAAGCGGCGCAACGTCTTGGCTGCCGCGTGCATCCCGGCACGGGCGTCACGGCCATCCATACGCAAGCGGGACGCATCACCGGCGTAACCGCGGGTGCGCTGCGCATTGCCACGAAGTACATCGTGAACGCGGCGGGACCCTGGGCCGATGCCGTCGCGCGGTTGGCGGGATGCGCCCTGCCCATCGCGCCGCGCAAGGCGCAGTGCCTCGCCACCACTGCGGTCGCACCCATCATTCCGTGCGTCGTGGGAGCATGCGAGTCGGCGGGGGGCGTGGAGGCCGGCTACACGCAGATCCAGCAGGCGGCCCACGGGCAGATCCTCTTCAACACCGTGCTTGCGGGCGGCGTGCGCACGGAGGCGCGTCCCGAGGACGACCTCGCCGTCGACCGCCAGTTCGTGCTCGATTCCGTCGAGACGCTGCTGTGGCTGTTCCCGGACCTGCGCAACGTCACCTTGCTGCGCTCCTGGTGCGCCTACGAAGCCGTCACCCCGGACGATCACTTCCTCATCGGACCGGTGGACGGCGTCGACGGCCTGCTGGTCGCGGCGGGCGACGGCGGGACCGGCTTCAATCGCGCACCGATGATCGGCGAGATGATCGCGCAGTGGGCTAGCGGCAACCGTGCCGTTCCGGCCATGACGCCGTACCTGCCTTCCCGTTTCGGCACCGAGGCGCGGGTGGCGGCGTGACGGCGCCCGGTGCGGTGGCACCCGTCCGTTTCACCGTGGACGGCGCGGAGGTCGTGGGCAAGGCGGGCGACAGCGTGGCCAGCGCCCTTCTCGCGCAGGGCATGCGCATCCTGCGCCGCGGGCCGGGTGGTGAGCCCCGCGGCCTCTTCTGCGGGATCGGCGTCTGCTTCGATTGCCTCGTGACCGTCGACGGGTGCGCCGACCGACGCGCCTGCCTCGTCCCGATCCGCGACGGCATGGTGGTGGAGCGTCGACTCGGATGAGCGGCCTCCATGAGGTGGATGTCGCGATCGTCGGGGCAGGCCCCGCGGGGCTGGCCGCTGCCATCGCGGCGCGCTCGCTTGGCGCGTCGGTACTGGTGATCGATGAGTATTCCGCCGCTGGCGGCCAGTACCATCGCCAGTCCGCGCGACCCGGGCCGCCCGCGAGCGACGCCACGCAGGCCGAACGGCAAGGAAGGGCGCTGGCCAGTCGCGCACGCGAAGCCGGCGTCGCATTCTGGGCGGACGCTTATGTGTGGGCCGCCTTCGCGAACGCGATGCTCGCGGTCGACCAAGCGGGAATGCGGCGCGATGTCCGCGCGCGCAGCCTCGTGGTGAGTACCGGAGCGCACGATCGCGTGATGCCCTTCCCCGGCTGGACGCTCCCGGGCGTGATGACGGTGGGCGCAGCCCAGGCGCTCGTCAAAGCGCATGCCGTGGTGCCGGGCCAGCGCATCGTCGTGGCGGGCAGCGGTCCATTCCTGCTGGTGGTGGCGGAGGGGCTGGCGAAGGCCGGCGCGGCCGTCGAAATCCTGGAGGCTGCGCGCTTCCGGGCGTCCGTGCTGGCGACGTTCCTGCGCTTTCCCAACCGTTGGGGCGAGCTCCTCGGCCTCTTACGCACGCTGCGTGCGCGAGGAGTGGGCCTGACCCTCGGGCGCGTGGTCATGCGTGCCGAAGGCCAGGACGGGCTGCAGGGTGTGGTGAGCCAGGCGGTGGATGCGCGCGGCACACCGATCGCGGGCACGGTGTTGCGGCACGATGCAGATGCGCTCGCGATCGCGTATGGCTTTCGCACCCAGGTGGACCTCGCGCGCATGCTCGGCTGCCGCACGCGGTATGACGATGCCGCGGGCGGGCACGCCGTGATCGTCGATGCCGACACCGGCCGCACGTCCCAGGCCGAGATTTACGCCGCGGGGGAGGTCACGGGCGTGGGCGGTCACGAGGTGGCGGCGCTCGAAGGCACGATCGCCGGACTGAGCGCCGCGATGTCGCTCGGATACACCTCGCCCGCAGCCCTTTCGCGCCTCGCCGCTGCGCGGCGCGGCCGCGCGAAGGCGCAGCGGTTCGCCGACGTGGTGGCGGCAACGTTCGCACCTTCCCGCGACCTGGCGCTGCTTCCGGCGGCGGAGACCATCGTGTGTCGCTGCGAGGGCGTGACGCGCGATTCAATCGATCGCGCGATCGCGGCGGGCGCGACCACCGCGAGCGCAGTCAAGCGCTGGACGCGCTGCGGCATGGGACGCTGCCAGGGGCGCATGTGCGGATGGGGCCTGGCGCGACTGGTGGCGGCGCGCACGCATTCGCCGATGGCGCTTGCCGACAACCTCACGGCGAGGCTGCCGTTGAAGCCGGTGTCCCTCGGTACGATTGCAGGTTCCAACCCACCTTTGGTGAAGTGATGACTGCGACCACGCAGCGAGCTCGCGATTCCGCTACGGCGGTCGCATTGCTAGGAGACGTGCGATGAGATCCACGACCGTTACCACCCGCAGCGACAGCCTGCGCAGCCGCCTCGAAGAGGAGATCATCGAGGGGCAGCTCCGGCCCGGCCAGCGCCTGGACGAAGCCGAGATCGCGGCGCGCTTCAACGTTTCCCGTACCCCGGTGCGCGAGGCCCTGAGGTCGCTTGCCTCGAGCGGGCTGGTCGAGATGCGCCCGCGCCAGGCTGCGGTTGTTGCCACGCTCACCATCCCTAGCCTGGTGGAGATGTTCGAGGTCATGGCCGAGCTCGAGGGCTTGTGCGTGCGGCTGGCCTGCCGTCGTGTGACGCCCGAGCAGGCCAAGCGCCTCAAGCTCGCGCACGAGGCTTGCATCAAGGCCGCGCAGGTCGAGGATGCCGAGGCGTTCTACACGCACAACAAGACGTTCCACGAGACCATCTACGCGGCGAGCCACAACCGATATCTCGAGCAGAACACGCGGGCAGTGCGCAACGCGGTCGCGCCCTATCGCCGCTACATCACGTACCAGCCTGGTCGCATGGCGGGGTCGGTGGATGAGCACGAGGCGGTGCTGAAGGCGATCCTGGCCGGCGACGGGGAAGAAGGGCATCGCCTGATGCGTTCCCACGTCAGCCTCCTCGGTGATCGCTTCGCGGATCTCATCTCGTCGTTTCCGCACAGCTTCGGCCGCGCCGAGGACAACCAGGCGCGCGTGCAGGGCGCGCCGCCGCCGCCCCG
>CALFEY010000094.1 GCA_937958295.1 uncultured Pseudomonadota bacterium | reverse complement strand
GTGACCGACCGCGCACCCGTGACGATCGAGGCCGCGCCCAAGGTGGGCGGCGCCACCGCCTGGGGCGCCCTCGAGCGCATTCCGCTCGCCGGCCACATCGATGGCTGGGCGCCGGAATGGGCCCACGATGCCGGTCCCCTGGGACGCGACGAGGCGCGGTTCGATACGGTCTGAACGACGCCCTACAGCCCCACCGAGGCGCCCGCGCCAAGCAGGATCAGCACGCCCAGCACCGCGAAGATGGCAGCGGCGATCCCGTGCACGAGCCGCACCGGCATGCGCGTGGCAAGCCGGTCGCCAATGATGACCGCCGGCACGTTGGCGAGCATCATCCCCACGGTGGTCCCCGCCACCACCGCGACGAACGCGTCGTAGTGCGCCGCGAGCCCCACAGTGGCGATCTGCGTCTTGTCGCCCATCTCGGCGAGGAAGAACGCCACGAGCGTGGACACGAACGCGCCGGCGTTGCCCCACTGGGTGCGTACGTCGGCGTCAAGCTTGTCGGGAATGAGCATCCACGCGGCCATCGCGAGGAACGACAGGCCCAGGCCCCAGCGCAGCGCAGTGGGCGAGACCAGCTCGACGATGAACGTGCCTACCGCGCCGGCCAATGCGTGGTTGACGATGGTGGCCACGAGGATGCCGAGCACGATGGGCCACGGCCGGCGAAACCGGGCCGCGAGAACGAAGGCGAGCAGCTGCGTCTTGTCGCCGATTTCCGCCAGTGCGACGACGCCAGTTGATACGAGGAAGGCTTCCAATGAGAGCTCCCGGCCGGGCGGTGAAGACGCGATTGACCACGCAACATCCCCGGCCTTGCCGGACGTTGCGCAGTCAACGGTCTCGCCAACCTGTAGGGCTACCCGCGCCATGGCTCCATATGGAGCCAAGTGTGTTGACGCGGACCTCGCTTTCGTCGCGAAAGCGAGCGGCTACTCCCCGAAGACAGCCTCGATTATAGCCGAAGACCGCTCAACCCGGTGGCGATGCGCGGGGAGGCGGGTCGGCTCGCCGATGGCCGTGCCTGCGGGCACTGCATCCCCCCGCGGCCCCGCTGGCGGCCTAGATCGCGTAGCGCAGGAGGGCCGCCAGGTCGGCGTCGCGCGGCAGGTCGGCGCGCCGCGCCGACACGACGCGGCCGCCAGCGAGCAGCACGCGCCGCGCCACCTCGTCCACCACGCCATAGTTGGCGCCATCGGGCTTGTCGTCGAAGGTGACCGCGCCGTCATCGTCGCTCACGCGGCCGGAGATCACGGTGTCCATGTCTACCATCAGGGTGTCGACGGCGCCGAAGGTCGCTGCACGCGCCGCCTGCACGATGTCGGTGGTCGCGCGGCCCTGCGCCTCGCGGGCCGCGAAGAGCTCGCGCAACTGCGCGACGTCGCTGGCGTAGATCTCGTCCATCACCTTGCGTGCGCCCGCGGCGAGCACATGGTCGGGTGTGTCGTCGGCGCTGCCTCCGATCGCCTGCGCGGCCACGTGCGGGTAGCTCGAGGCATTGCGGAAGATCGACGCCAGCGGCTCGGTCGCCGCCACGATGAGGGGTGCGTGCTCGCCCTTGAGCGTGGCGCGCAGCGCCTGGTCGACCGTGCGCGCGTAGCGCGTGAGCGTGGCGTGCTCGCTCGAACTCTCGCCGGAGCCCAGGTGGCCGTCCTTCACGACGTGGCTGCGCCGCCCGAGCGCCTGGCCAAAATCGCGCGGGAGCCCGGGTACGGACACGACGTGCGGCGGCAGATCGGCGGACACCTCCACGAGCCGCACGGCGCCCACGCTGATCGCGAGCACGTAGGCGTGGTGCGGGAAGGTGACCGAGCGCAACAGGGGCTTCAGGTGGAAGCGGTCGGACACCTCGACCACGTTCACGAGCTTGTTCGGTAGGCGGAACGTTTGCACACGCTCGCCGGTGGCGAAGATGGCGAGGCTGTTGGCTTGCACCGCCCAGAAGGCGTCGTCGTCGATGATCGACTCGACGGCGGCCTCGACAGACCGGATGGCGTGCTTGTCCGTGCCGGCCGCGGCGAGCTGCGCGGCAGCCGCCTTCAGGAGATTCTTGAGCTCGATGCGATCGGCCTGGGCGTCCTGCGTGGTGGGCGTCGTGTGCAGGTAAATGGACACGGCGGGCGCCCCGCGGTACTGGGCGAGCTTCTCGATTTCGATACGGCTGGGCAGGTCGATGTGCAGCATGCGTTCCTCCTGAAGATGCGGGGGCCCATCGAAGGCCCCGATACCCTTCACTCTACGGGCTTGCGGATCCCGCGTCCTTGCGAGCGATCAACGACCGCGCGCCCCGGAACGCGGGCGCCTAGAGCTTGCCGTTGCCCGACAGGAGCACCGCTACCGGACGCGTGGCGTGGAACTCGGACAGAACGATGGCCATGATGGCCGTGACCGGAACGGCGAGGAACGCGCCGGCGATGCCCCACAGCCCCGACCACACGGTGAGACTCGCGAGGATGGCCACGGGACTCAGGTTGAGCGAGTTGCCCATGACGTAGGGGTCGATGAAGTTACCGATCACGAACTGCACGACCGACAGCGCGGCGAGCAGCGCAAGCACGCTACCCAAGTCGCCGAACTGCACGATCGCCATCAGCACCGGCAGCGCGACGCTGATCACCGTGCCGAGGTAGGGGATGAAGTTGAGCAGCCCCGTGGTCACCGCCCAGAAGCCGGCAAGCTCGAGCCCCATGAGACGCATGACGCCCCACGACACCAGCGCGAGCACCACGGACAGCAGCGTCTTCAGCGCGAGGTAGGAGCCGATGCGCGCGTTGATGCGCTCGATCACGCCGCGGATGCGCGACACGGCGGTAGGGTCGTCGGACAGCGCCGCGATCTTGTCGTCGATGACGCGACGCTCCAGCAACAAGAACGCGACGTACAGGAACACCACGACGAAACTGCCCAGGATCGAGCTCACGGAGGACAGTGCGCCGGCGATGAGGCGCTGGAAGCTGATCTGGCCGAGGAGGGCGTCCCGCAGCGTCGCCCAGGTGGGCTCGCGCTCGATATTGAGCATCGCCGCCCCGCGCTGGATGGCCTCAAGCAGCTGCAACTGGTAGCGCGGGCCCTGGGCCAGTGCATGGTCCATCGTGCTCATGAAGAGGTAGCCCAGTGCCGCGAGGGCGGCCGCGATGCAGGCGAGCGTGAGCGTGTAGCGGACCGACAGCGGCAGGCGTCGTCCGCCCAGGTGGGGCCGCTCGAGCACGCGCAGGAGGCCCAGCACCACGTACACGGCGAGGATGGCGAGCACGATGGGCACGAGCACGTTCTTGCCGAGATACAGCACCACACCCACGATGAGCGTGATGACCATGCCGCTCGCCAGCGCCGGCAGGCGCGAGCCGCCGGGTAAGCGTTCGTGTACGGTAAGCCGGGGAGCCTGCGCCATGGAGCGATCCCTATAATGACAAGCGGCGCACGCACGTGCGACGTGGCACTCTCACTGCGAGTGTAGAGCCTCTTCGCATCGTGCGAACGGGGCCGGGGAGAAATCGATGGGTTCGAAGCTCTGGCGCCTCACGAAATGGCTGCTGGCCATGATCGTCGTGAGCCTCTTCACGGTCGTGGCCGTGCGGGCGTGGCAATCGTCGCAGGGCGATCCGCTCGACCTGTGGCACACGTACGAGCCGCGCGAGATGAGTGCGAGCGAGATCGCCAAGGCGGATTGGGTGCGCTACGTCGCGGAGGAGCGGCGCATTTTCGACGATGTGCGCCGCGAGGTCACCGATCGCCTGCCGCCCGAAGCGCAGGTCGATTCCAATCGCTAC
>CALFEY010000093.1 GCA_937958295.1 uncultured Pseudomonadota bacterium | reverse complement strand
CCGCAACTCGCCGGTGCCGATCGGCACCGTGCCGATCTACCAGGCGCTGGAGAAGGTCGATGGCAAGGCCGAGGACCTCACGTGGGAGATCTTTCGCGACACGCTCATCGAGCAGGCCGAGCAAGGGGTGGATTACTTCACTATCCACGCCGGCGTGCTGCTGCGCTATATCCCGATGACGGCCAGGCGCATGACCGGCATCGTGTCGCGCGGCGGCTCGATCATGGCCAAGTGGTGCCTCGCGCATCATAAGGAGAGCTTCCTCTACACGCACTTCGAGGACATCTGCCAGATCATGAAGGCCTACGACGTGGCCTTCTCGCTCGGCGACGGCCTGCGCCCCGGCTCGATCCACGACGCCAACGACGAGGCGCAGATGGGCGAGCTCGCAACGTTGGGCGAGCTCACGCAGATCGCGTGGCGCCACGACGTGCAGGTGATGATCGAAGGCCCCGGCCACGTGCCGATGCACATGATCAAGTACAACATGGACGAGCAGCTGCGCCTGTGCGGCGAAGCGCCGTTCTACACCCTCGGGCCGCTCACCACCGACATCGCGCCCGGATACGATCACATCACGAGCGCCATCGGCGCAGCGATGATCGGCTGGTACGGCACTGCGATGCTCTGCTACGTCACGCCCAAGGAGCACCTCGGCCTGCCGAACAAGGCCGACGTGAAGGACGGCATCATGGCGTACAAGCTCGCGGCCCACGCCGCCGATCTCGCCAAGGGCCACCCCGGTGCGCAGCTACGCGACAACGCGCTGTCGAAGGCGCGCTTCGAGTTCCGCTGGGAGGACCAGTTCAACCTCGGCCTCGATCCGGACAAGGCGCGCGAGTTCCACGACGAGACGCTGCCGCAGCACGGCGCCAAGCTCGCGCACTTCTGCTCCATGTGCGGCCCGCACTTCTGCTCCATGAAGATCACGCAGGACGTGCGGGACTACGCCGCGAAGCAGGGTCTTGCCGAGGGCGAGGTGCTCGCCCGGGGCATGGAGTCGAAGGCGATCGAGTTCGTGCAGAAGGGCGGGCAGATCTACAGCAAGGCGTGACAAGAGGGGCCGGTACCCACGGCCCGGTCCCAGGGCGGTCGCGAGCGGGTCGCTTAAGACCGGCCCCCACCCTCGCCGCCCTACAATCGTCCGCGACATGGCTTCGCGGAGCAGCGGTGACGTTCGCATCGGCGTCTCGGGCTGGCGCTACCCGCCCTGGCGCGGCACGTTCTATCCGGCCGACCTGCCGCAACGCAGCGAGCTCGCGTATGCCGCACAGCGCCTGCGCACCATCGAGATCAACGGCTCGTTCTACTCGCTACAGACGCCCGCGAGCTACCGAAGCTGGCACGATGCCACGCCGGAGGACTTTCGCTTCGCGGTGAAGGGCGGCCGTTACATCACGCACATGCGCCGCCTGCGCGACATTGCCGCTCCGCTCGCCAATTTTTTTGCTTCCGGACTCGCGGAACTGCGCGGGAAGCTAGGGCCGGTCCTGTGGCAGTTTCCGCCGAACTTCGCCTTCGATGAGGCGCTTGTCGAGGCCTTCCTGGCCGCCCTTCCCCACGATGCCGACGCTGCCACCCGGCTCGCCCGTGGACACGACGACCGCCTGCGGGCACCGGCGCGGGTGACCTACCCGACGGCGTGTCGCCTGCGCCACGCCATGGAGGTCCGCCACCCGTCGTTCGCGGTTCCATCCTTCATCGCCCTCCTGCGCCGCTACGACGTGGCCTTCGTGGTCGCCGACACGGCGAAGAAGTGGATCGAGCGGGAGGACGTCACGGCCGACTTCGTCTACGTGCGCCTGCATGGGGCGGAGGAGCTCTATCGAAGCGGCTACACCGAGGCCGAGCTCGATGCGTACGCGCAGCGCATCGAGCGCTGGGCATGCGGACGCGCACCCGCCGATGCGCGGCTCATCGCACCGGGGGCGCCGGCGGCCACGCGGCCGCGCGACGTGTACTGCTACTTCGACAACACGGACAAGCGCGAGGCCCCCGGCAATGCGATCCGCCTCGCTGCCAAGCTCGCGCCCGGGTAAGCCCGCGCGGCGCCGTCAGCGCACGTGCCCGGGCTCCGGGCGATCGCGACCCTCGGCCACCAGCCACTGCGCGAGAAGCCGGAGCGACGCGAGCTTGGGCGAGCGCGCAGGGTAGACGAGCGTGTAGGCGCGATCGCCCAACGGCCGGCCGCCGAAGGGCGCCACGAGCCGGCCGCGCGCCAGGTCCTCCACGACGAGCGCCTCGGGGGCAAGGGCCACGCCGAGCGAGTCGACCGCCGCCTGGAGGGCGAAGAAGAGCTGCTCGAAGGCGAGCGGCGGCCCCATGCGCGCGGGAACGGGCGCACGCTGCGAGCGGAACCAGCGCGTCCACTCGTGCGGCTCGGTGGCGGTGGTGATGATCGTCGCGCGCGCGAGATCCGCCGGGACCGCGAGGCGCAGCTCGCGCGCGTAGGCGGGACTGCACACGGCGACGGTGCCGGCCCCGAGGAAGCGATGCCCCTCCAGCGCCGCCGGCACACGCCGCATCCGCCGCACGGCGGCGTCGTTGCCGTCGGCCAGGAAGTCGGGCTGCGCCATGGCGGTGGACAGCTGCAGCGTGAAGCCGCGATGGCGCGCGGCGAAATCGGCGAGGCGTGGGATCAGCCAGCGCATGGCGAACGTCGGCGGCACGCTCAGGCGCACCACGGCAGCCGCCTCCACGTGCAGCACGCGGCGCGTTCCGGCGCGCAGGCGATCGAGCGCGGCCAAGACGTCTTCGAGATACATCCGACCGCGCTCGGTGAGCACGAGTCCCCCCGCGGTGCGGACGAAGAGCTTGGTCCCCAGGCGTGCCTCCAGCCGCGCGATCTGGCGGCTGACCGCGCCGTGGGTCACGTTGAGCTCGGTGGCGGCACGGGTGAAGCTCAAGTGCCGCCCGGCGACTTCGAAGGCGCGGATGGCGTTCAGCGGGGGCAGGAGGTCCATGGCTGTGATTTTATGTCACAGCCCTGCCCGAAAAATCCATTGCGGCCGGCAGGTGCCAGCGCCTAGGCTAAGACGAATCGCCAGAATGGATCGTTCGCCCGTGGATGCAGCAAAGGTAACGGCCGCGCTCAAGGGCGCGCAGTGGCTCATGAACTGGACGGCGGCGCGGCACCCGGAATTCGCCGCGCGCCTCGCTTCGCGCGCCTGCGTGGTGCAGCTGCGCATGCGCGACCCGCGGGGGCCCGCGCGTCACTACATCTTCGGCAAGACGCGCGTGCGCTCCGCCCCGGGCCGTCATGCCCGGCCCGACGCCACCCTCACGTTTCAAGACGCGGCCGTGGCCTGGAGCATCTTCCGGCCCCACGCGAAGCGCCTGGATGCGGTCAACCATGCAAAGAACTTCAGCGTCGAGGTGACGGGCGACGACGAGCTCGCGTGCTGGTTCACGGAAACCATCAGCGTCATGCGCGCCGCGCGCTGGAAGCTCGGCACCGACGTCCAGGGGGGCGAGGTGCGGTACGTCAACGGCACCAACAGCGGGCCGGTGTTCGTGTACGTCAAGGACGGCCGCATCATGCGGGTCACGCCGATCGACTTCGACGACGACGATCCCCAGCCCTGGCGCCTCGAGGCCCGCGGCAAGGTGCTCTCCCCGCCGCGCCGCACCACCACGACCTCGCATACCCTCGCCTCGAAGTCGATGGTGTACTCGAAGGACCGGCTGCTCTACCCCATGCGCCGCGTGGACTTCGATCCGGCCGGCGAGCGCAATCCGCAGAACCGGGGCAAGTCGGGCTACGTGCGCATCAGCTGGGACGAGGCGCTCGACATCGTCGTGAGCGAGATCCGGCGCGTGAAGCGCGAGCATGGCCACGGGGCCATCCTCAACAGCCACAGCTCGCATCACACGTGGGGCAACATCGGCTGCTACGTGAGCGCGTTCAACCGCTTCATGAACGCCATCGGCTACACCAAGATGGTGATCAACCCCGACAGCTGGGAGGGCTGGTACTGGGGCGCCGTGCATCACTACGGCTACAACATGCGCTTGGGCGCGATCGAGCCCTACGGCCACATCGAGGATTGCCTCAAGGAAGCCGAGCTCATCGTCTACTGGTCGAGCGATCCGGAGTCCACCGGCGGCTCCTACGGCGCATTCGAGGGCACACAGCGGCGCCTGTTCGCCCGCGACATCGGCATCGAGGCGGTGCACATCGATCCCAGCCTCAACTACACGGCGTCATTGCTGGGCGGCAAGTGGATCCCGATCGTCCCCGGCACCGATCCGGCGCTCGCGCACGCGATCGCCTACGTGTGGATGACCGAAGGCCTCTACGACAAGGACTACGTCGCCACCCGCACCACGGGCTTCGACAAATACGAAGCCTACGTCCTCGGCACGGAAGACGGCGTGCCGAAGTCGCCGGAGTGGCAGGCG
>CALFEY010000092.1 GCA_937958295.1 uncultured Pseudomonadota bacterium | reverse complement strand
GCTCAGCCGTTCAATCGGCGATTGAGGTCTTCGACGTCGCGCTCGTTGAGGGTGCCCACCGAGGCCTTGAGGCGCAGCACCGCCAACAGATACTGGAAGTAGGCGTTGGCGAGGTCGCGGCGCGTCTGGTAGACGTTTTGCTGCACGTTGAGGACGTCGAGATTGGTACGGATGCCGACCTCCTGGCCCAGGATGTTCGACTGCAGGGCGACTTCCGCCGACGCCACCGCTTGCTCGAAGGCCTTCACCCCGGCCGCGGCGCTGTTGATGCCATAGAAGCCATCCTGCGCGTTCTGCGTGGCCGAGCGCTTGGCCGTCTCGAGGTCGGCCCGCGACCTGTCCTGCAGCGAGATCGCCTCGCGCACGCGGGAATTGACGTAGCCGCCCTGGTAGATCGGCACGTTGAGCACGAGGCCGAAGAGCGCGGTGCGCGAATTGCCGGAGATGTCGGTGGTGGGCGATCCGCTCGACGTCTGCCCACCGGCGCTCGCCACGAGGTCGACGGTGGGCAGGTGGCCGGTCCGCGCGCGATCGACCTCGAGGGAGGCGATCTCGTAGTTCGACCGCGAGAAGCGCACCTGCAGGTTCTCGTTGAGCGCGCGGTTCACCCAATAGTCGACGTTGTTGGGATCGGGCAGCGGCGGCTCGAAGCCGCGGCCCAGCCGGCGCAGCGACTTCGGGGCGTGCCCGATGATCGCCGCCAGCGCGTTGCGCCGGCGCTCCAGATCGTTGCGCGCCTGGATCTCGCTCGCCCCGATGGAGTCGTAGCGCGCCTGCGCTTCGTTCGTATCGGTGATCGTGGCCGTGCCCACCTCGAAGTTGCGCTTGGCCTGCGCGAGCTGTTCCGACACGGCGAGCTTCTGCTGCTCGGCGAGCTCGACGTTGAACTCGGCGAGCAGCACGTCGAAGTACGCCACCGAGGTGCGGAGGATGAGGTCCTGCTGCGCGATGCCGAGCGTGTAGTCGGACTGCGTGACCTGCTCGCGCGCCTGGTCGAGCGCCACCACGTTCCCCGGCCGGTACAGCGGCTGCGAGGCGGAGAACGTGAGGTTGCCAAGGCCGTAGTTCTGCGATGTGGTGATCCGGGGCGACGTGTTGAGCTGGCCCTCGTAGGCGTTCATGTTGGCCTGACCCGCGGCCGCCACCTGCGGCAGCAGCGTGGACCGCGCCTGGGGTACGCGCTCCTGCGTGGCCTCCCACAGCGAGCGGGCGGCCGCGATGGTTGGATCCTGCTTCTGCGCCTCGCGGTAGATCTGCAGGAGGTCCTCCGCCGCCACGGGAGCGGCAATCGCGCAAAGCGCGGTGACGGCGGACAATCCGAGGGCTGCGACGAGTGAACGGCGTCTAGTCATGAACGTGGACGGTGCGCGCGGCACGCATGCTCCGCGGCGCGACATCGTGCGTGAGATCAATAGCGGGGCATCGCAGGATCGACGGTAACGGCCCAGGCGTCGACACCGCCTTCGAGGTTGTGCACACGGGCGAAGCCATTGCGCGCGAGCCACATCGCGGCCTGCGCGCTGCGCCCCCCGTGATGGCATACGAGCACGAGATCACGGTCCTGGGGGAGGCTCTCGGCGTGCACGGGAAGCTGCTGCAGCGGGATCGAGCGCGAGCCCTCGATGCAGCACCGCTCGAACTCCCAAGGCTCGCGCACATCCACGAGCACCGGCGCCTCGCGCGCAGCGTCGGCGCGCCAGGCGGCGAGGTCGGCGGGGGCGAGGCGGCCGATCAAAACCGGAACCGCGACGGCGTCGCGGCGTTCTTCAAAGGGGCCACGACCGTCTCGAAGAGGTCGGTCGTGACGCGCGCGCCGGGCGCCGTCCAGGCCACGAGGCGGGCCGCCATCACGGGCGCCTCGCCGACGATGGCGAACACGCGCCCGTTGGGCTTCAGCTGGGCCAGGAATTTCTCGGGCAGAAGCGGCGTGGAGCCCGTGAGGACGATGACGTCGAAGAGCTCCTCGCCCCAACCGCGGGCGCCATCGCCGACGTCGCGGCGGACGTTGGTGAGGCCGTGCTGGAGCAGGCGCGTGGCCGCGGAGGACGACAGCGCGGGATCGATCTCCACTGTGGTCACGTGCGAGGCCCGGCTCGCGAGGAGCGCCGTGAAGTAGCCGCTGCCGGTGCCGATCTCGAGCACCGTCTCGCCCGCTTGTACCTTGAGCGCCTGCAGCACGCGCGCCTCGACCTTGGGCGCCCACATGCGCTCGCCGCCCGGCAACGGCAGCTCGAGGTCGGCGAAGGCCAGGTTGCGGTACGCCGGCGGCACGAAATCCTCGCGCCGGATCACGAACAGCAGGTCGAGCACGTCCTGATCGAGCACCTCCCACGTGCGGATCTGCTGCTCGACCATGTTGAAGCGGGCTTGTTCGAAATCCATGGCGTTCTGTTGGCTCTGGAGGCGGCGAGGCGAAAGGCGGCGTGCGGGTCGACGACGTGGGATCGGTTCAGCTAGACAACGAAGGCGCGCGGGCGTTCGGTTTCGGTGGAAAGCCCGCAAATCCGGTAAATGACCAGCGGTCATTTATTATGCGGCTTGCGATTATCGCACGTCAACGCATCAATCCGCCCCCGCTTCGGATGCGGCGGCGGCATCGCGTTCCATACGGGCTGCGCGCCGCGCCTTGCGCCGCTCGGTCAAAGCGTCGAGATAGGTGTAGAGCACCGGGACCACCACCAGCGTGAGCAGCGTGGAGGTGATCACGCCGCCGATGATCGCGCGCCCCATGGGCGCCTGCGTTTCCCCGCCCTCGCCCACGCCGAGCGCAAGCGGGAGCATGCCGCCGATCATCGCGGCAGTGGTCATGAGGATGGGCCGCAGACGCACCTGCCCCGCCTGCATCAGGGCGTCGTGGAGCGGGAGGCCGCCGCGCCGCGCCCGGTTGGCGAAGTCCACGAGCAGGATCGCGTTCTTGGTCACGAGCCCCATCAGCATGATGAAGCCGATCATCGAGAAGATGTTGAGCGTGGTCCCCGTGAGCATCAGCGCCGAGAACACGCCGATGAGCGACAGCGGAAGCGAGGCCATGATCGCGAGCGGCTGGAGGAAGCTCGCGAACTGGGACGCGAGGATGAGGTAGATGAAGATCACCGCGAGGCCGAGCGCCGCCATGGCCGCCGTGAAGGAGTCCTGCATCTGCTCCTGCTGCCCGCGCACCGAGAAGCGATAACCGGGCGGCAGCACGGTGTCCTTGATGATGGCATTCACGTCGTTGCCGACGTCACCCGCGGGCCGGCCCTGCGCACCCGCGAAGATCGCGACGCGGCGCATGAGCTCCTCGCGGCGGATCGTCTGCGGGCTCGACGTTTCCACGATCTCCGCCACCTGGCGCAGGGGCACCATGCGCAGTTCGCCGTCGGGGCCGCGTTTGTTGGTCGTGAGATAGAGATTCGACAGGTCGGTGGCGAGCTGGCGGCGATCCTTGGCGAGGCGCACGTTGACCTCGTAGTTCTGCGCATCCGGCCCGAGCCAGTAGCTCACGGTGTCGCCAGCGAGCAGCGGCCGCAGCGTGTCGCCCACCTGCTGCACCGTAATGCCGAGATCGGACGCTGCATTGTTGTTGAGGCGCACCGACAGGGCGGGATTGGCGGGCTTCTCCGACAACTCGAGGTCGGTGATGCCGGGGATGCTCGCAAGGCGCGTCTTGAGCTCGTTGGCGAGGCGCGTGAGCGTCTCCGGATCGGCCCCGAGGATGTTCACGAAGATGGGCCGGTTGAAGCCTACGGTGAGCTCGATGCCGGGAATGGGGCGCAGCCGCTCGCGGATCGTCCTCTCGAGGTCGAACTGGGTGCGCTTGCGCGACGCGCGATCGGTGAGCTTGAGGTTGATGCGGGCGTAGTTGCGTCCCTCCTCGGTGCCCACGGTGGTCATGGCGAGCTGGATCTCGGGGAACTCCTTCAGCACCGCCTCCACCTGCCGCACCTTGCTGTCGGTGTACTCGAGGCTGCTGCCCACCGCGGTATTAAGACGCAGCGAGATGAAGCTCTCGTCCGCGCGCGGGACGAACTCGGAGCCGATGAGCGGGACGAGGGCGAAGCTGCCCACGAGGGCTGCGAACGCGATGCCGAGCACGCTCTTGCGGTGGCGCAGCGACCAGTCGAGCACCTCGCGATACTGGTCGTGCATCCATTCGATGCCCCGCTCCACGCCGTCCATGAAGCGCCCCATCCACGGGAAGCGCTTGTAGCGGTTGCCCGCCGGGTCGTGCCACACGGAGGAAAGCATGGGATCGAGCGTGAAGCTCACGAAGAGCGACACCAGTACGGCCACGGCCACCGTGACGCCGAACTGGAAGAAGAAGCGCCCGATGATGCCGCTCATGAACGCGATGGGGATGAACACCGCGACGATCGCGAACGTGGTGGCCATGACCGCGAGGCCGATCTCGTCGGTTCCCTCGAGCGCCGCCGTGCGGTGGTCCTTGCCCATGGCGAGGTGCCGCACGATGTTCTCGCGCACCACGATGGCGTCATCGATGAGCAGGCCGATGCACAGCGACAGCGCCATCAGCGTGAGGAAGTTGAGCGTGAAGCCGA
>CALFEY010000091.1 GCA_937958295.1 uncultured Pseudomonadota bacterium | reverse complement strand
CCACGCCCATGCCGCCCACGAGGCCGGAGGCCACCGGCGTGAGCACCACCACCGTGGGCGCCGACCACGTGGCACCGCGGTCGCGCGACACGCGCGCCTCGGTGCGCACGTCGAACACATGATGGCCGCCCGCTGCAGCGCGGGCTGCCTCGTTGTCCTTGCTGCGCTGCGGCTCGTAGCGCTCCCATTCGCCATAGAACGCCACCAGCGCGTCGCCGCGAACGATCATGCCGGAGGACACCACCACGCTGTCCGCGTGGCGTCCCGGCCGCGACGGCGCCACCACGGTGGGTGCGCTCCAGGAGGCACCGCCGTCGTCGGAGGTGGCCACGAGCATGCGCTGGCCCGCCTCCTCCTCGTCGACGGCGCACGACGACCACGTGACATACAGCCGCGAGCCGTCGAAGGCCAACTGGGCCTGGTGATTGAACGCCGCGCCGGTAACCCCGCGGAAGACGGCGCGATGGTCCACGTCGAGACGGACCGGGGCGACCTCGCCGAAGCGATTGGTGATGGGCGAGACGGCGTCGGCGCGGCTCGCGTGATCGGCATCGGGCATGGTCAATCCGCAGTGATCTTGGCGTCCTGGATAACCTTGCGCCAGCCGCTGATGTCGGCGTCCAGGAACTTGGCGATCTGAGCCTGCGTCATCGGCTCGGGAACGATGGCGCCCTGTGCGGCGTAGCGCTCCTTCACGTCCGGCAGCGTGAGGATGCGCTCGACCTCGGCGCGCACCTTGTCCATGCGGTCCTGCGGCGTGCCGGCGGGGGCGTAGAGCAGCGTCCAGGTGAAGACGTCGAAGCCGGTGAGGCCCTGCTCCGCCACAGTGGGCACGTCGGGCAGCGAGGGCAGCCGCGCGGCCGTGGTCACGGCGAGCGCGCGCAGCTTGCCGCCCTTCACGTGCGGCGACGACGACACCACGCTGTCCATCATCACCGGCACGTGGCCGGCCATCACGTCGATGAGCGCGGGACCGCTGCCCTTGTACGGCACGTGCAGCATGTCGATGCCCGCCTGGCGCTTGAACATCTCCATGCCCAGATGCGACGGCGAGCCGTTGCCGATCGATGCATAGTTGATCTTGCCGGGCTGCGCCTTGGCCATCGCGATCAGGTCCTTGAGCGACTTGGCCGGAAAATCGGGCGAGACCACGATGAGGAGCGGCGCCTTGCCCACGAGCACCACCGGGATCGGGTCCTTGGCGGCGTTGGGGACGGGGGCCGTGGGTGAGAAGAGCAGGTTGCGATTGGTGTAGCCCGTGACCAGCAGCGTGTAGCCGTCGCCTGGTTGTGCGGCGGCGTAGTCGGCGCCGAGCTGCCCGCTCGCACCCGGCTTGTTCAGGATCACCACTGGCTGCTTCCAGTTGTCCTGCATCTTCTGGCCGATCACGCGCGTGACGAAGTCGGTGGTGCCGCCCGGGGCATAGGGCACCACCACCTCGATCTGGCGATTGGGATAAGGCTGCGCCTGCGCGACGAAGGCGGCGGCCGCCAGCGCGGCGACGAGCGCGCCACGCGTGAGTATCGTGGACATGGGGACTCCTCCTGGCCGGGCTACATGCCGGCTTGTCCGAAAATGCTAGACGCCGCGCTGTATTGCGTCCATTGCATTTTTGATCGGCACCGCATTACCTATTTCGGTAATATGGAGCATGTCTCCCAGCGACCTCCACGCCTTTCTCGCGGTGGCCGAGGAGCTGCACTTCGGGCGTGCCGCCGCGCGTCTGCACATCACGCCGCCGCCGCTCACGCGGCATATCCAGAAGCTGGAGCGCGAGATGGGCGCGCGCCTGTTCGAGCGCACCAAGCGCTCGGTCGCGCTCACGCCTGCCGGGCGTGTGCTGGTGGACGAGGCGCGCCGGCTCCTGGCGGCCATGGACACCCTGCCCGCGCAGGTGCAGCGTGCCGCTCGCGGCGATACCGGCGTGCTGCGCGCCGGCACCATCAGCACGGCGCTCTTCTCCGTGGCTCGCACCTTCGAAGCGGCGATGCGCAAGGCGCTGCCGAGCGTGCGCCTCGCCTGGCAGGTGCAAAGCTCGGCGCAGCAGGTCGACGAGCTGCGCCACAACCGGCTCGACCTCGCCTTCGTGCACACGCCTATCGAGCACGAGGGACTCGCGCTACGGCGCGTGCTGCGCGAGGCGCTGGTCGTGGCGCTGCCCGCGACGCATCCGGCCGCCCGCCAGCGCACCGTCACCCTGCGCGCCCTGAAGGACGAGACGTTCATCGTGGCCGACCGCGATCGCGTGCCGAGCTACTACGACCGCTTTATCGCCGCCTGCCACGTCGCCGGCTTCGAGCCGCGCCTGTTTCACCAGCGGCAGACGATGGTCAACTTCCTCGGCCTGGTGGCCATCGGCGCGGGCGTGACCGTGGTGCCGGTCTCGCTGACGCGCGTGCAGGTCACGGGGGTGGCCTACGTGAAGCTCGCCGGCACGGGCCCCTTCTCCGAGCTATCGGTGGCGTGGAATCCGGCCAACACCGCGCCGGTGCTGGCACGGGCGCTCGCGCTGCTCGAGGGCGGCACGGCGCGCGCTTCGCCCCACGGATGAAGCCTGCGCCGCGGCCGCCGCGCCTGCTGCAAGGGACTCGCCCGGGAGGGCCGCGGCGTTACGCCGGCGGCTCGCCGGCGCGCACCTGCAAGCGATACACGCGCATCGCCGTATCGTGAAACAGAGCATTGCGATCATCGGCGCTCCGCCGCGCGCTGACGAGCTTGAAGGCGTTCCAGAGCACGCCGTAGCCCAAGCCCTCCTTGTCGACGGGGTAGTTGCTCTCGAACATGCAGCGCTGCGCGCCGAAGCGATCGACGCAGAAGTCGACATACGGCGCAATCACCGCGGCCACGTCGCCCGACCGGATCGGGCCATCGCGCTTGTCCCATCCCAAGCCGAAGCGCTGCATTCCGAAGCCGCCGAGCTTCACGTTGACGTTCGGGCATCGCGCGAGCCGCTCGATGTCGCGCTTCCACTCGTCGAGCACCGCCGCGCGACGGGTCGCGTAGCCATGCGTTCCCAAAGGCGTGCCAATGTGATCGAGCACGATCGTGAGCTGCGGCAACGCGTGGGCGAACTCGACGAGATCCGATAGCTGGTGATGGAAGAGGAAGGCGTCGAAGACGAGGTCCATCGCGGCGAGGCACGTCGCGCCTTGCCGGAACGCCGGCTCGAGCAGCACGCCCGGGCGCGGATAGGGTGCCGGATTGCGGATTGCCGGGTCGGGGTCCCACGTCACGGTATGGCGGATGCCGCAGAAGCGACGGGGGCTCGCGGCGCGATGCGCCTCGAGCACCGGACGCACCGCGTCGGCAAGCGTGAGGTCGGCATATGCGACGATGCCGCGCGCCAGGTCGGGCGATCCCGCGGGTCGGGCCGCGGACGCCAGCGCCTCAACGAACTCGGTCTCGCCGACCGGTAGAAGCTCTACCGGGCCGCCGCCACGCACCATCGCGTGGGCCGTCACGAACACCGTGGAGACGACGCGATGGCCGCAATCGAGGTCTCGTAGGTACTCCTCGACGAGGTAGCGACCACGATGCGTCCAGAAGTGATGATGCGGATCGCAGATCGGCAGGTCCGGCTCGAGCGCCGGCTCGAGGGTGCCCTCGTCCGTCACGCGGGGCCCGGTCGGTTGCGCGACGGTCGCCGTCATGGGGCCCCCTTCCGGGGACCATCGAACACGGCGCTGCCGTGCCGGCGGATCGCGCCCACGAGTCCTCCGGCATCGAGCAGCGTCCGGACCAGCGCCGTGGGCTTGCGTGCCGCGAAGCGGCGTCCCGCCACCTCGACTTCGCCGGCATCGACGTCGACGCCCACTGGCACGTCCTCGACCGCAAGCTCGTAGAAATCGGGATCGTCCACCACGAGATGCGCGAGTGCTTCGTTGACCAGGTTGCGCTTGTGAATGAACGCGAAGCTCCGGGCGATGATCGCTTGCACACCCGCACCTTGCAGGGCCCACACGGCCTGCTCGCGCGAGCTGCCCGTGCCCCACCCCACCCCGGCCACCACGATCGTGCGCCCTTCCTGTGCCCGCGCGTGGAACTCGGGACGCACGTAGTGGAAGCAGTGCTTGCCGATCTCCTGGAGGTCGGTGAGGTAGTTGAACTCGCCGGGGATGATGGCGTCGGTGTCGATGTTGTCGCCGAACCGCTGGACGCGTCCCGTGATGCGCGGTTCTCTCTTCGCCTCCGCGATGCGCCGCGCGGGCCCCTCGGCGCCCGGCTCCGCAGGAGCGTCCGCCACCGCCATCGTGGGCTCGCGCACGACGATGGCGGGCGGGAGGCGCCCGTCCGCGCGGCCTAGGATACGTTCGAAACGCTCGCGCATGGCCGATGACATGAAGGGGCGCGGATCGGTGATGCTCATGTCGAGCGCGGATGCCGCGACCGTTGCGGCCGACGCGAGATAGGCGATCGATCCCTCGCCCATGCGGTTGCGGTAGTTGCGATTCTGCGACGAGAGCCAGACCTCGTCCTTGCCGGCCTTGCGGCTCGCCACGCCCAGGCACATCGAACAGCCGGGGGGATCGACGGTGAAGCCGGCGCGCTCGTAGAGCGCGAGGATCCCGGCCGCGGCGAGGTTGCGCTGGATCGCAAGATCGCCCGGCACCACGAGCCGATTCGTGGTGGCGATGGGGCTGTGTCCCGCCTGCATGGCAGCCTCGAGCACCAGCCCACCCATGACGAGCTCTTCCTCCGAGGTGGTGCAGGCGCCGATGAAGACTCCGTGCAGCGCCCGTCCCGCTTCCGCCTCCACCGGTACCACGTTGTCCGGCGAGAAGGGGCGAGCGACCTGCGGGCCGAGCGCGGCCAGGTCGATGCGATATCGCCCGGCATACTCGGCATCGGGGTCGGCGCGAAAATAGGTTCCGCCGCGCAACCCGGATGCGGGCCGCCGCGCGATCCAGTCGGCCACGATCTCGTCGGGCTCGAAGATGCCGTTCAAGCCGCCGAACTCGGCCGTCATGTTCGCGATGGCAAAACGCATGTCGGTCGACCAGGTGCTAACGTGGTCCCCGCGATACTCCACCGTGCGCTCCATCGCGACCGTGTTGCGGCCGAGCTCGCCGATCGTGCACAGCACGATGTCCTTGCCGCTGATGCCGAAGGCCGGCTGCCCCACGTACTCGACGACGATCGCTTCCGGCACCTCGATCCACGATTCGCCCAGCGTCATGGCCACCGTCACGTCCGCGCCGCCCAGCCCGATGGCGAACGCGCCGAGGCCGCCATGGGACGTGGTGTGCGAATCTGCCCCCATCACCACATCGCCCGGCAGCACGAGGTCGCGATAGAAGCGCGTGTGCAGGATCGTCTCGTTGGCCTCGTTGAAGTGCCGGATGCCCGTCTCCCTCGCGAACTCGCGCGCGACCGCCACGAGCTTCTGCGTGCGCGGATCGCTCCGCAGCGAGACCGGGTCCACGGTGTGATCGAGCGCGAGGAAGAAGCGGTCGCGGTTGGCCAGAGGCGGCCGCCCCAGCAGCGAAAAGGTGCGATCCATGCCGCCGAAGGCGAGCTCGCCCGCGATCGTCCAGTCCACACGCACCTTGACGATGTCGCCGGTGTCGACCCAGGGCCGGGTCAGCCCGAGGGCGCGCTGGGCCAGGATCTTCTGGGTGAGGGTCATCGGCTTGCGCATCACGCTGGCATCCCCCGCCATCACGATGCGAACACGGGCTGCGTGCGGCGCCTGGCGATGCGCCAACCGCCCGCGGTGCGCACGTAGTCGTCGTGATACTCGGTTACCGCAGGGGCGCGGGGAGGCACCGGCAGCTCGGCGTCCCCGGTGGCCGTGCCCTTGAAGAACAGCGCGTAGCAATGCCCGCCCGCCTCCTCGCGTGAGCGAAGCGTGATCCTGATGTTCGTGCACAAGTGGCGGATCGCCTCGTCCACCGGCCTACTGTCGAAGAAGCCACGGATCGCGGCGCGGCCCGTAAACACCGTGCTTGTGCGATCGGGGGTCCGGCGCTCGAACGTGCCGTCCTCGGTGAAGAGCGCTGCGGCCTGATCGTAGCGGCGTTGATCGACGTAGTGCAGGAGATCGAGGCAGAGCCTGCTGCAGCTCGCTTCGTCGATCAGGTCCGAGATATCCATTGCCACTTCCTCCTGCCTTCATAGTGAATGGCCCGAGGTATAAGCGAAGTGGAATCGCTTGCGCAAGCACGCGGGTTGCTATCGCATCGCGTTGACTGCACATTCAATATTCGCGCGAGCTGCCGGAGGCTTCGCCTGGGTTCAGGGGTCGGTGGAAGGCCGCGCGCGCGGCCGCAACTCCGTATCGGAAGCTCGCTGCTCGAGTACGTGCGCGATCCAGCCGGCCGTCCGCGCCAGGGCGAACAGCGGGCCCGTGCTGTATGCAGGCAACTTCAACGACTCGGTCACGGCGATCGCCGCCATCTCGTTGCGCGGCGGCAGACCGAACTCGTCGTGGACACGCCCGATGAATCGGATCAGCGCCCGCAGTCGCGCTGAAGGATGTGCTCGCTCCCTGGCGATGTCGAGGAGCAGTCGCGCTCGCGGGTCGCCCTTGTGATAGAAGCCGTGCCTCGCAAAGCCGGGAATCGGCTGGCCCGCCGTGTGCAGGTCCGCGGCCATGCCAAAGAGGCGTTCCGTCGTCCTGGCGCCGGCGAAGTAGCCCTCGACGTTGGTGTAGACCCGTGCCTGCAGCGTGCCTGACGACGCGCTGATCGCCGCCGCGATGCAGTTATGCAGCGTGCCACCGCTCCTCGCGGCCACGCGCGCCGCGAGGGCGCCGGGGGAGAGCTCGTGATCGGCGAACAGCACGAGGAATGCGTTGAGCAGCCGGCGATTGTCGGCGTCGTCGACGATGCCGAGGATGCGAACGAGGGCGTCGAGCACCGACTCGCCCGCCGCGACGGGAGTGAAGGCACGTCGCGGCGTGATGTACCCGAAGCATCCTGTCAGCCCCTGGACGAGCGAGCGTGCCGGCGCAAGCAGGACCTCGGGCCCGCCGGCGTCGTCGTGCGAGGTGCCCCGCGCAAGACCGAGCTTGATCGTCACGAGGGCGAGAAGCTCGAACAGCGCTTCGTTGGACGGCAAGCGGATCGCGGCGACGTTCGTGATGGCGCTCGCGATCTTCGCAACGGGCCACCGCGTGGGGGTCGATGGCGAGTGGCCGGTCCAAAGCAGCTCGGCGACATCCTCATAGGCCGCGCTCTGGACCGCCAGCGTGAGCGCGGGCAGACCTCGATACAGCGGGCCATCCGGCGTGAGCTGCGTGATCTGGCTCGTGATGATGGGATCGCCCCAGTTCATCGCCGCAGCCGCCGCGGGACCGTGGCCCGAGCGCGCCCGCGACCGGGACAGGACGCGCTCCGCATCGTCGCGCGAGTAGAGCCTCTCCTTCTGTCCGGGCTGGCCGATGCTGTCGATCCATCCGCGGCTCACGTACGCGTAGAGCGTCTGCCGGCGGATGTCGAGCATGCGCATGACGTCGCGAGCCGAGAGGTACTCGCCACGGTCGGCAGGGCTTGGCTTGGTCATGGGCGGAGACTCAGGTACCGATGCAGATTGATTCTAAGTTCAATCTTGATCGCCGCGAACCGGATTGGTAACGTCCGCGCCAGCCTCACGCTCGGCGGTGCGCGCGGGATGAAGGGGCACACGACAAGGAGGAGGCACGATGAGACGTGAATTCATGAAGTTCGCCTGCGCGGCAGGCGCGTTCGCAGTGCTGGCCGCGGCGGGCCCGACGCTCGCCCAGCAGTCCTACCCCAACAAGACCATCCGGATCATAGTCCCTTACGCAGCGGGCGGAAGCACGGACGTCCTCGCGCGCAACGTCGCGAAGAGGCTCTCCGAGAACCTGGGCCAGCCCGTCATCGTCGACAACAAGGCCGGCGGCAGCGCGGTCATCGGCTCGGAGCTCGTGAAGAACGCGCCGCCCGACGGCTACACCCTCATGATGACGTCGGGCGATCACGTCGTGATTCCGCAATTGCTGAACACCCCTTACCACCCCGTGAAGGACTTCGCCCCCGTGGGCGGCATCTCATTCGCGCGCGTGCTGCTGGTGGCCAACCCCTCGGTGCCCGTCGGCACCACGCAGGAGTTCCTCGCGCTGCTCAAGGCCAAGCCCGACCAGTTCAACTACTCGTCCTCCGGCACGGGAGGCGTACCTCACCTCACCGCGGAGATCCTGCAGAAGAAGGCGGGAGTCAAGATCCAGCACGTTCCGTACAAGGGCGGCGGTCCCGCCATGCTCGACCTCGTGGGTGGCCAGGTGCAATTCAACATGGGACCGCCTATCAATGCCATTCCGTTCATCAAGTCGGGCAAGGCAAAGCCCATCGCACTCACGGGCAAGCGCCGCCTCGACAGCCTGCCGGACGTCCCCACCTTCGAGGAGAGCGGCATTCCGGGCCTCGACGAGAAGATCTGGTATGGCCTGTTCGCGCCCACGGGCACGCCCAAGGCGATCATCGATCGCCTGTCCGGCGAGCTCATCAAGATTCTCGCCACGCCCGACATGAAGGAGTTCCTGCAGGCGCAAGGCATGGAGCCCTTCTCGCTGACCTCGGACCAGTTCGCAGCGGAGATCAAGGGCGACTACGCGAAGTACGGGGAAACCATCCGCGTCGGCAACATCAAGCTCGAACAATGACCCGGGCCAAGGAGAAGCATATGAACTGGAAGAACTGGGCGGTGGTGCTGGCCGCGGCGACGCTGCATGCGCCGGCGTGGGCACAGTATCCCGACAAGCCCGTGCGCATCATCGTTCCTTTCGGCGTGGGCGGCAGCAACGACATCTGCCAGCGCGTCGCGGCGCAGAACCTGCAACAGATCACGGGCAAGCCGTTCGTGGTCGAGAACAAGCCGGGCGCCACGGGCCAGATCGCCTACCAGGCGGTGGCCACCGCCCCGCCCGACGGCTATACGCTGGTCTCGGTCGACGGCAGCTACCCGATGCTGCCATTCCAGTTCAAGACGCTGGCGTGGGACTTCGAGAAGGATCTCGTCCCGATCAGCATGTACTGCAAGATCGCCTACGTGCTGACGACCAGCAACGCCTCCGGCATCAAGTCGCTGAAGGACCTGGTGGCGCGGGCGAAGGCCAACCCGGGCAAGCTCAACTATGGCTCGGGCGGCGTGGGCAACTCGAATCATCTGCTCACCGAGCTCATCTCGAAGCAGGCCGGCATCCAGATGACCCATGTGCCCTTCAAGGGCGCGGGCGACGCCAACACCGCCCTCATGGCCGGTAACATCGACGTGAACCTCGCGGCCGTGGGCACGGCGATCGGGCAGATCAAGTCGGGGCAGATCGTGGCCCTGGCGGTCACGTCGGCCGAGCGCGTGCCGGCGCTGCCCGACGTGCCGACGCTCACCGAGCTCGGCTTGCCGTTCGAAGTCTTCCAGTGGTACGGCGCGATGGCGCCGAAGGGGACCCCGAAGGCCGTCGTGAACTACCTGCAGCAGGAAATGCTCAAGATGACGAAGTCGAAGGAGTTCCGGGACACAATGAGCGCGCGTGGCTTTTCGCCCGTCGACGCCATGCCGGGGGAGGCGTTGTCCAAGCTCATCGTGAGCGACACCGAGCGGTGGCGCAACGCATTCGGTGCCGCAGGCATCAAGCCCGAGTGAACGCGCCTCGCACGACCCCGGAGAAGGACGCATGGCAATAGAGGACGTGTCGACGAAGCCGCTGGCCGAGCTCGTGTCGCTGCAGGGGCAAGTGGCCGTCGTGACCGGAGCTGCGGGAGGCATCGGCCTCGGCATCGCCCGCCGCTTCGCCGAGGCCGGATGCGACCTCGTCCTGGGTGACCTCGGCGCGGAGGCCATCGCCCAGGCCGCCGAGAGCGTCGCGAAGGAGTTTGGCACGCGCGTGGAGGGCGTGGCCCTCGACGTGGCCAGCGAGGCGTCCGTGATCGCCATCGCGGACGCCGCCTTCAGGCTGCGCGGCCGCATCGACGTGTGGGTCAACAACGCCGGCACGTTCCCCGACATCAGCGACTGCGTAGACTTCATGACGTCCACCTGGGATCACGTACACGACGTGAACCTGCGCGGGGTCTTCTTCGGCGCGCGCGAGGCCGCTCGCCGCATGACCCGGCAGACCCGGAAGGGCGGTGTCATCATCAACGTGTCGTCGGTACGCGGCCTGTCGGGCGCCAAGCGCCTGGCGGGGTACGCCGCCTCGAAGCACGGCGTCGTCGGACTGACCCGAAGCCTCGCCCTCGAGCTCGGGCCCCACGACATCCGCGTGCTGGGCATCGCCCCCGCCACCACGACCACCCCGGGGCTGGAACGCCGCAACCAGCGGGCGGGCGCCTCCGAGATGGCGTTCATCGAGGCCAAGGACAAGGCGCTCGTTGCTGCGATGCCGCTTGGACGCAAGGCCCTTCCGGACGACGTGGCCCGCGTCGCGCTCTTCTGCGCGAGCGACCTCGCGAAGTTCATGACCGGGACGGAGCTCCTGGTGGATGGGGGCTTTCTGGCTTGAGCCTCGCGGCCACCGCCGCCTCGAAGCTCCCCCACATCACGCGCTGCCCATGGAACACATCGTCTTCCTCGACCGTGCAAGCCTCGGCGCAAGCCTGCGCCCGCCCACATTCGCCCACACCTGGCGCGACCACGATCGCAGCGACGCCTCCGAGGTGGCCGCGCGGCTGGCGGACGCGACGATCGCCGTCACCAACAAGGTCCCGATCCGGGAGGACGTCCTCGCACGACTGCCCCGGCTCAAGATGATCGCCGTGGCGGCCACGGGCACCGACGTGGTCGACGTTGCGGCCGCCAAGGCGCGTGGCATCACCGTGTGCAACATCCGCAACTACGCGCTCGCCACGCTCCCGGAGCACGTGTTCGCGCTGATGCTCGCCTTGCGGCGCAATCTCGTGGCGTATCGCGCCGACGTCGAGGCCGGCCGTTGGCAGCGCGCGTCGACGTTCTGCCTGCTGGATCATCCGGTGCACGATCTCGCGGGGAGCACCCTCGGCGTCATCGGCCTCGGAGCGCTGGGCGCGCGCGTGGCCAAGCTCGGACAAGCCTTCGGCATGCAGGTGCTCGGGCACGATCCGCACGCGCCCGCAGGGGAAGGCATCACGCCTGCCGCCGTGCCCGAGATCCTCGCGGCGGCGGACGTGGTCACGCTGCACCTGCCCCTGACACCCGGGACACGCAACATGATCGGCGCGGCCGAGCTCGCGTCGATGAAGCGCTCGGCGCTGCTCATCAACACGGCGCGCGGCGGCCTCGTGGACGAAGGCGCACTTGCCGACGCACTGAAGTCCGGGACGATCGCGGGCGCCGGCTTCGACGTGCTGACCCAGGAGCCTCCCGACGCGGCCAATCCTCTGCTCCAGCTGCGCTTGCCCAACTTCATCCTCACCCCGCACGTCGCGTGGGCGAGCGCGGAAGCCATGCAGGGGCTCGCCGATCAGTTGGTCGGGAACATCGAGCGCTTCGTTCAAGGCTCGCCGCGGCACGCGCTGTAGCGTTCGCGGCTCACGCCACGCGATGATGCTCGCCCTCGGCGATCACGGACCGCGCCGTCCGCAATACCGCATCGATGCTCGCGCCCCGCGAGGCCGACTGATACGCGCCGCACAGCTGCATGGGCGCGAACGCGGGCTTCTGCGCGTAGCGCACGAGCGATCCCTCGTGCAGCTCGCGCGCGACGGCGTCGACGGGCAGCGCGCTCACGGCAATGCCGCGCGCGACGAGCCCCGCCGTCACGGCGATGTTGTTGCACGTGGACAGCGTGGGCGTGGGCAGGCGGGCGTCCGCGAACCAGCGCACGATGAGGTTGTGCAACGGCGACCCGGGCGGCGACGTGAGGATGCTCTCGTTGGCAAGGTCGCGTGGGCGCAGGGCGGCATGGCGCAAGCGCTTCGACGCGCTGCTGATCCAGGCCACTTCCTGAACCTTCAGAGGCTCCACCACCACGTGATCCCGCACCGCGGGGTCGACAAGGAACGCGAGATCAAGCTGGTTGCGGTTGAGCAGGTCGGCCAGCATCACGCTGTTGGCCACGTGCAGCTCCACGCGCAACTGCGGGTACGCCACCTCGAGTCGCTGGACGATCTGCGGCAGGTAGCTCATCGCGAACATGTCGGATGTGCCGAGCCGCAACACCCCGCGCAGCGGATCGCGCGTGCGCAGGCGCTCGCGCATCGCGTCGAAGACGTCGAGCCCCTGCTCGACGTAGCGCAGCATCACATCGCCCTCGGGCGTGAGCCGCGTGCCCTCGTTGCGGCGCTCGAAGAGCGTGACACCGAGCTCCGACTCCAGCTCGCGGATGCGCAGCGAGATGGTGGGCTGCGTGACATGGAGGCGCTCCGCCGCGCCGCGGAAGCTCGACAGGCGCGCGACCCAGCGAAAGGCATCGAGCTGGGCGAGCGTCATCCTGGACATTGGCAAATCTTATCAAAATGCCCCGGCAATTCTCATTGGTCGCAAGAAATCCTTATTGCTACATTGCGACCCCTAAGCCTTGAAGAACAGCAGCTCAATCGGAGGACATCCCCATGACATCCAAAGCCCGCCGCCTGCGCGAGCTCATCGAAGCCCCCGAGCTCCTCATCCTGCCCGGCGTCTACGACGGCTACAGCGCGCGCCTCGTGAAGCAGTTCGGCTACGAAGCGGCCTTCGTTTCCGGCAGCGCCGTGAGCGAGACGCGCCTCGGCCAGCCCGACGTGGGCTTGCTGCACCTGGATGAGAACGTCGCCGCCGCGCGCGCCATCTCGGCCTGCTCCGACCTCGTCCTGCTCGCCGACGCCGATACCGGCTATGGCAACGCACTCAACGTCTATCACACGCTGCGCGCCTTCGAGCGCGCCGGCGTGCACGGGATCATGCTCGAAGACCAGGTGGCCCCGAAGCGCTGCGGCCACATGAAGGGCAAGGAGGTGATCTCGGCCGAGGAGATGGTGGAGAAGATCCGCGCCGCCATGGAGGCCAAGACCGATCCGGACTTCGTGATCAAGGCGCGCACCGACGTGCTCGCCACGCACGACGTGAAGGAAGCGATCCGCCGCCTCAACATGTATCGCGAGGCCGGCGCCACGCTGCTCTTCCCCGACGCCGCGATGTCGCGCGAGGACATCTCCACGATCGTCAAGAACGTGAACGGTCCCGTGGCCGTGAACATGGGCTTCGGCATCCGGAGGCGTTCGACGACACCGCTGCTCTCCCCTGCCGAGCTGCAGGACATGGGGGTGGCTTACGTCATCTACGCGCGCTTCCTGCCCGGGTGCGCGCTCGCTGGGATGCGCCAAGGCCTGCAGTTGCTGCAACAGTCGATCGACACCGGCAAGGTGGTGGACCGGCCCGATGCCTCCTTCTCGTTCGAGGAGATCCAGGAGACGCTCGGCATGGAAGCCATCCACAAGCTCGAGCAGAAGTTCCTCACGCCCGAGCAGAAGGAGCGGAAGTACGGCAAGGGCGGCGCCGTCGAAGTGGTGCCCGGCCTCGCCAAGACGCACTGACGCCAAGCTCACGCTGCCGTCGCGAAGTCGAGAAGCATGCCGGCCCTCCAAGCCGTCGACACGCATGCGCACGTGATGCGCCGCGATGCCCCGCTGGCCGCGAATCGCCATTCGCGGCCGGCGCGCGACGTCACGGTGGAGGAATACCTCGCATTGCTCGACGCGCATGGGATCACGCACGGCGTGCTCACGGCCCCGAGCTTCTACGGCAGCGACAACACGATCCTCCTCGACGCACTCGCCCGTTCGCACGGGCGCCTGCGCGGCACCGTGATCGTCGACCCGGAGATCGATCTTCCCGCGTTGCATCGCCTGCGCGAGGCCGGCGTCCGCGGCATCCGCCTCAACTGGATCAGGCGCGAGACGATCCCGGATGCGGCGTCGGTGGAATATCAACGTCTGTTCGAGCGCGTGCGCGATGCGGGACTGCACGTGGAGATCTACCTCGAGGGCCCCAAGCTCGCCGACATGCTGCCGCACGTGCTGCGAAGCGGCGCGCCGGTCGTCATCGATCACTTCGGCCACCCCGATCCCGCGCGCAAGCTCCAATGTCCCGGCTTTCGCGCGGTGCTGTCTGCCGTTGAGCGAGGGGACGCGTTCGTCAAGTTGTCGGCCCCCTATCGCCTCGGTGGCGTCGACCCCCGGCTTTATGTCGACGCCTTGCTCGAGGCCGCAGGCCCCGAACGCCTCATGTGGGCGAGCGACTGGCCGTGGGTGTCGCACGAAAACGAGTTCGACTACGCCCAGTGCCTCGCGTGGCTGGCGCATTGGATCCCCGACATGGCGCAGCGGACGATCGTTCTCCGCGATACGCCCGCGCGCCTGTTCGGGTTCACGCAAGGAGGAAACGCATGAAACAGGCAATGAGCTTCGTGGCTGCGATGGCGGTCGTCGCGATAACGTCTGCAGCAAACGCGGCCGACCCTCTCAAGATGATCATTCCCACTGCGGTGGGCGGCGGCACCGACGGATTCTTCCGCGTGCTCGCGAAGGAAGCCGAGCCGCTGCTGAAGGAGCCGATCGTGATCGTGAACGTCGCCGGCGCGGGCGGCACGATCGGCCTCGCGCAGATGGTGCGCGCCGCGCCCGACGGCCTCACCGTGGCGGGCGTCTGGCTCGGGCCGGTCACGGTGAGTCCCAACACCATGAAGGTCACGTACAAGCCCGACGACTACATCCCCGTGGTGGGCCTGTCCAGCGCGCCGTTCGCGCTGTGCGTGAAGCCCGACTTCCCGGCCAACAACGGCAAGGAGCTGATCGAGCAGTTCCGCGCCAATCCCGGCAAGTTCACCTATGGCACCGACGGTTCGGGCGGCCCGGCGCATCTGGGCGTCGCGCGCATCCTCGCCGCGACCAACACCAAGGCGCAGGACGTGCCCTTCAAGGGCGCCGGCGAAACGATCACTGCCTTCCTGGGCGGACACATCGACATCTACGTCGGCTCGGTGCCCCCCGTGATTCAGCACGTCAAGGGCGGCAAGGCCAAGTGCGTGCTCGTGACGAGCGCGGAGCGCATCCCGGCCCTGCCCGACACCTCGAGCCTGAAGGAGATCGGGCTGGCCGACGAGGAGACGATCCTCTGGCGTGCGGTGCTCGCACCCAAGGGCACGCCGCCGGCGCGCGTCGCGCAGCTCGAGGGCGCATTCGAGCGGGCCGCGAAGACCCCGGCCATGAAGAAGTTCCTGGACGACAGCGGCGAGGTGCTCGTGCTCCGCCGTGGCCCCGAGTTACGTCAGTTCATCGACAAGGAGTACGCGGCGCTGGCGAAAGTGGCCAAGGGCCTCGGCATGGAGCCCAAGTAAGGCGGCTCCACGCCCGGCGGGCACCGGTGCCGAGGCCACGGCACCGGTGCCGAAGGTCGGCCTTGCGCGCCGTGCCGCTCACTTCTTGCGCGCCGGCGGGAGGTCGGTGCAAACGCCTTCGTAGAGCTCGGCCGCCATGCCGATCGATTCGGTCAGCGTGGGATGCGGATGGATCGTCTTGCCGATGTCGGTGGCATTGGCACCCATCTCCACCGCGAGGCACACCTCGCCGATGAGGTCGCCGGCGTTCGTGCCCACGATGCCGCCGCCGATGCACTGGTGCGTGGCCTCGTCGAACAGCAGCTTGGTGAAGCCCTCGTCGCGTCCGTTGGCGATGGCTCGCCCCGACGCTGCCCACGGGAACACGGCCTTGCCGTACTTCACGCCTTGCGCCTTGCACTGGTCCTCGGTGAGCCCGGCCCACGCGACCTCGGGGTCGGTGTAGGCCACCGACGGGATCTGCCGCGCATCGAAGAAAGCCTTCTCGCCGTGCGCGGCTTCGGCTGCGACATGGCCTTCGTGCACCGCCTTGTGCGCCAGCATGGGCTGGCCCACGATGTCGCCGATGGCGAAGATGTGCGGCACGTTGGTGCGCATCTGGATGTCGA
>CALFEY010000090.1 GCA_937958295.1 uncultured Pseudomonadota bacterium | reverse complement strand
CACGCGGCTCGTCGTTGGTCCGCATCGGCGCGGCCCGCCGGTTAGCTTGAACGTTGGGCCCCGATGAGCTTCATTCCGAGAGCCGACTTGCCTACGAATGGCACCATCCTTATCCTCAATGGCGCCTCTAGCTCCGGCAAATCTTCCATTGCGCGAGCGCTCCGGGGGCTACTCGCCGACCCCTTTCACCATCTACAGTTGGACGCATTCCGGGAGATGGAGCCACAGGACTACTGGAAGGGATGGCGAGAGCAAGGCTCAGATGTCGTTGATCTCAAGCTCGCCGCACTCTGTCGGGCGATGAACGCTTCGCTCGCACAGTATTCTCTGCACGGTCAGAACGTCATCTTTGACACTGAGCTTTCGAATCCCGACGCGTGGCGATACGTTCTTGACGACCTTTCATCCTTTCCCGTTCTCATCGTCGGCGTCACCTGCAGCGTTGCGATATTGACGCAACGCGAGAAAGATCGCGGCGCCAGAATGGCAGGGCTCGCGGCGAGCCAGGTCGATCGGGTTCACAAGGGCAAGGAATATGACCTGATGATCGACACCACAGCGTCCGGCACTTCCGATTGCGCACTAACGGTTGCAGACTGGTTGCGTCAGTCACCCGTTCCTCAGGCCTTTCCTAGAATGAGTGCGAATCATGCCGGGAGGGGGAGCTTACGCTACGCACCGTAGCCCTTCCGAGAGAATCCTATGCAACACAGGCGTTGAGAACTCGGACCTAGGCGGTTAACCCAGCGCGCCCCTTCAAGACGCCGCAAGGACCCTAGTGAGGGTTATGCCCGCGCCAACCAACCTCCATCGATCGGCAGCATGGCGCCGGTGATATCGCCCGCCTCCTCGGTGCAGAGAAAGGCAGCAAGTGCGCCCACGCGCGAGGGGGGAATGAACCTGCGCGTGGGGTTGCGTGCGTCGAGGAACTCGCGGGTGTAGTCCTCGATCGACTGTCCCGCTGCGGCAGCGCGTTTCTCGATGAGCTGGGCGATGTGCGGCGTTTCCACGGCGCCAGGACACAGCGCGTTGCAGGTGACGTTGGTGTCGGCGCACTCGAGTGCGACGACCTTCGTCATGCCGGCGATGCCGTGCTTGGTGACCACATAGTCGCTGCGCCCGGGCGTGCCCTTGAGGCCGAGCACGGACGACAGGTTGATGATTCGCCCCCAATTGCGTTGCTTCATGCCGGGCAGCAGTAGGCGGGTGAGCAAGAACGGCGCCGTGAGATTCACCGCCAAGGCTTGCTGCCATTTGTCGACGGGCAGCTCCTCGATGTTCGCATTGAACCGGGAGACGGCGTTGTTGACCAGAATGTCCACGTGGCCGAACCAATCCTGCGCGCGTGTCACCAAACTTTCCAATTGCGTGGCACTGGCGACGTCGGCCGGGTGGAAGTGCGCCTGTCCACCGGCCTCACGAAGGTGCTGCATCTGTGATTCGGCAGTCGAGGCGTCACCGATGCCGTTGAGCACGATGCTGCATCCTCGTCGCGCCAGCGCCATCGCGATCTCGAAACCAATACCGCCCAGGGATCCGGTTATAAGCGCTGCCTTGCCCCTGAGTGTGTTGTTTGCTACCGCGGCGCTACTGCCCATGTCGAATCCTGGTACCTAGAACCTGCCCAGTGGTGTAGCGCCCGCCAACGCCTGCCAGGAACAGCAGGGTCTGCGCGATTTCCTCCGGCAGGCTTGCCTTGCCAAGCACATCGGCCGCCAGTTTGGCATCCCAGGTGAGGCGATTTCCTCCGCGGGCCATGGGCGTGTCGGTCATGCCAGGGTTGACGCCGTTCACGGTGACGCCGTACTTGCCCAGGGCCAACGCCAGGCTGCGCATAAGCGCGATCATGCCGCCCTTGGAGGCGGCGTAGTGTGCGAAGTCCACGCTGCCGTATAGACCCCGGTCGGAGGTCAGCAGGATCATGGTGCCCGCTTTTCTCGTCGCCATGATCCTGCCGACGTCACGCGTGATGAAGAAGGTTCCGTCGAGATTGATACGCAGGGTCTGGCGCCATTCGTCATTGCTGAGTTCGAGCACGGGCTTGGCCACCAATATGCCTGCACCATGGACGAGAACATCGACGCGCCCCAGGCGCCTGGCTGCTTCGGCGACGAGCGCCGCGCACTGCGCCGGGTCACCGGCGTCGAAGACAAACGTGGAGACGTGGCCGGCGCTCTCGCCGATATCGACAAGCAGTTGCGCCAGGCCTTGTTCGTTGGTGTCCGCCGCAACGATCGTCGCGCCATGGCGCGCGAAGAGCAGGCAGGTCGCCCGGCCAATCCCGGACGCGGCACCGGTTACGAGAATGGCCTTGCCTTCGATGCCCGAAGTTGCCGGCACGTGATGGTCTGATGGAGGCATCACGTGTTCGCCTCGCTGAGAGCACGGACGCGTTGCGCCGCGGCCGTGGCGGCCGAAAGCAGCATGCCGGCGTCCGTGCCGGTGGAGACATATCGTGCGCCCATGGCGACAAACTTGGCGACGAGGTCTGGCCGCCCGCCCAGGCCGCCGATGCCTGCGTGCTTGCCGAACTTCTCGCAGGCCGCTATCGTCCGCCGGAATGCGTCGTGCAGACGAGGGTGCGCATAGTCACCGGTCAAACCGAAATCGGCCATGAGATCGTTTGCGCCGACCATGGCCATGTCCACTCCGTCCACCGCCATGATCTCCTCCACTGCTTCGATCGCAGCGGCGCCCTCTAGCTGAACCATGACGGTGGTCGCCTGGTCTACGGCTGCGCAGGCCTCTTTCGGAGGATAGGCGCGATAGTGCAGTTGCGGCAGTTGGCCGACCATTGAACGTTCGCCGCGCGGAGCGAAGCGGGCCAGACGAACGACCTCCCTGGCCTCGGCTGCCGACGCAACGTGCGGCGCAATGACGCCCAATGCGCCGGCGTCCAGCGCTCGGGAAATCCATTCCGGCTGGTTCGCGGGTACCCGGATCAATGGGGTCACGCCCAGCGCCTGAGCCGCCATGCAGATCTGGCCGGCGATGTCGAGCGACAGACTCGAGTGCTCCAGATCGACGTAGAGGCTGTCGAAGCCTGCCGCGCCTGCAATCTGTGCGATCTCGACTCCGCGCGATGTCCTTACGGTGATCGACGACACGACTTCGCCGCGGGCGAGTTTCTCGCGCATGGAATTGCGCAGCAGCGTTGCGGCGGGGACACTGGAAGCATTCATGATTGTCTACCGCAGGACGCGCGGATAAGCGCGGGCACCGAAGCCTCCGTCAATCGCCACGACCGTTCCGCAGACCGCGCCCGCGCGGTCGGAGCCCAGGAAGCAGACGACATCGGCAATTTCTCGGGGCTGAATCATCCGCTGTGCGGGCCAGCCTGCGAGCATGTCGCGCCACGCGTCGGGATCCCCCCCCGCCTCCTGTGCACGGCGGCGCAACGAGGCAATGGCCTTGTCTGTCTCGGTCCAACCTGGGTTCACGCCTAGCACGCGCACCCCATGGTCCAGACTCATGCTACCGACGGTTCGGGTAAAGGCGGCCAAGGCAGCGTTGCCGGTGGAGCCCGCTGTGTAGGTGTAGTCGAGCTTTTCGGCCCCCATGCCGATGATGTTGATGATCGTGCCGCTGCGGCGCGCGACCATGTCGGCGTAGTAGGCTCGGGTGCAGTTGATGAAGCCGAAGATCTTGAGTTCCCAACCTGCGCGCCACCCTTCCTCATCCAGTTGCAGAAGGTCTCCGCGCGGAGTGTTGCCTGCGTTGTTGACGAGGATGTCGACGTCCGGAAACCTAGCGTGCAGGCGCGTCGCTGATCCCCGCTCGGCGAGGTCGATGGCCAGAGTCTTCACCCTCGCGCCGAAGCGCGTATGAAGTTCGTCTGCCAACCCCGCCAAGGTCGTTTCGCTGCGCGCGGCGAGGCACAGCCGACAGCCTTCCTCCGCGAACGCCTCCGCGATGGCTCGGCCAATGCCACGTGAGGCGCCGGTCACCAAGACGGACTTGTCTTTCAGGCCGAGTTTCATGGGCTGCCGACGTTCCCGATGCAACGTTGACCGCTGCGCACGGGCCGCTTGCAAGCGAGTCCGTTCGCGGGGAAGTCGATACTCACGTGGCCTTTTCTCCGTCGCTCGACCCTTCCAGTTCGACGGTGTCGTAGATCGCCGGGATGATGATCTCCAGAAGTTCGAGATCATCGGAGTACTCGAGCACCATGTGCTTGATGCCGGCCGGCTGGATCCAGCAACTGCCTTCCACCATCATGTGCTCGCCGTGCCCTTCGAACCAGGCGCGATTCCAACCCTTCAGGACGTAGACCATCTGGAACTTGACGTCATGAAAGTGGCGCTTGCTCACGGCATCCTTATCGAAGGGCTTGCCTCGCGCATTGACATGCGCGTCGACCAGACCGCCGGTGGCCTCCTTGGCCCCGAGGTCCCGATACACGACATAGGGCCGCAGGCCATCGCCCTTGAACTCCGAGGTCGCCAGGTGCGACACATGGAAGCGCTGAGTTGGCCACCGCCCGAGCGTTCGCATGGCGTTCTCAGCCGTGACCTCGACCTGGTTGGCAGTTGTTTCCGAGGCATTGTCAGTCGCTGTATTCATGGAAGATCCTTTCGGTGAAAAACCGCATCGCGGCGGCGGAGTGCAATGTCAAAGGTGAGCAACGTCAGTGATCCCATCGCCTCATCCAGCTCGAAGCGATGCCGTGGTTGAGACAAAAGGGGGGCACTTTGCCTGCCAGTAGCGCTTCGATGTTGTCCAGCGTGGCGTCGTACATCGACTCGTACAACTCCCGCGTTGCGCCGACCATGTGGGGTGTCAGCAGCACGTTGTCGAGTGCGCGCAGCGGACTGTCGTCGGGAAGCGGCTCCACCTCAAAGGTGTCGAGGGCAGCCCCGGCAATCTTCTTTCCCGACAAGGCCAAGTGCAAAGCCCTCTGATCGACGAGCGCCCCACGTGCCGTGTTGACGAGATAGGCGTCCGGGCGCATGAGGGACAGCTCTCTGCCGCCGATCAACGGGGTCTGGCCGGGAACGGCCTTCGCGTGCAGGCTGACGATGTCACAACTGGCCAGCAGTTCGTCCAACGGTTCCACCGACACGAACGTGGGAACGCCGCCACGGTTGAGACGGATGTACTCCGCGACCACGACCCGCGCTCCGAAGGACTGCAAGCGCTCAGCCACACGGCTCGCGATGTTGCCGTAACCCACAAGGCCGACCTTCTTCCTGTACAAAGTGCGCGCCCAGCGACCCTCGGGCGACGGCAGCGGTCGTGCGCGCGTTCCCTGCATGACCTGCTGTGACCAATCCGGTCGATACAGAAGCATCAGTATCAGCATCACGGTGGCTTCGGCGGTGGAAACGACGCATTCCACGGTTGCGCCATTGGCCACGAGGACACCCAGCCGCGACGCCATGCTTAGATCGATGAAATCGACGCCGATACTGGGGACCACGATGCCGCGCAGGCATTTGCAGGCCAGCAATCCCTGCTCTGAGATCGGTGTACGACCGGTCAGGACCGCGACGTCGGCTTCAGCGACGGCGGCGGCATCGCGGCTACGCAGATCCATCATATGTACCTTGCCCGGTCCCACGGGTTGTCCGCGCACGACGCGATGACCTTGTGCGGCAAGTGTCAGCGCCAGTCGATCGAGCAGCGCATCGAGCATGAAGTCCCTGGGAACGAAGATCGAGAAGCTGGGCATCGATGACTCACGAACTGCCAAGGATGGGTCCGCCGGGTGCTGTCACGGGGACTATTCCTCGAAGTCGGGAAACGTCGTTCGAGCGTGCTTCATCAGCGCGCCCCAGTCGCGGCCTTCTTCGGTCACGCCAGCGAGGTACTTCTTCGCCTGCATGGTCGAGAACTCGATGACCTCGGCGGACGGCATCACCAGGTGGTCCAGGCCGCCCGCGCTGAGCGCTGCAATCTGCGCCCGGCAGGCAAACTCGAAGTGGTGATGCTCGACGTAGGCTTCCGCAATCGTGCGACCGCACACGATCGCTCCATGGTTGCGCATGACCAGAAAGAGACTGTCGCCGAGGCTGCCGATGAGTTTTAGACGGGCCTCCTCTTCGACCTCCCATCCATGAAACTCGTGATAGGCGGTGCGATAGCGGACGCGCAGCGCGTGCTGATTGAGCGGCAGCAAGCCGCACTTTTGTACCGATACTGCGACGTTCGCTGTCGAATGCGTGTGGAACACCGCATTCAGGTCCGACCGTGCTTCCAGGATTCCGCCATGGATGATCATGGTCGCCGGGCTGATCCTGCCCGGATTCGAGCTCAGCTTGTTCCCGCCGAAGTCGAGCTTCATCAATGACGACGCCGTGACCTGATTGAACATCTGCTGCTCTGGCTTGATCAGGAACGTGCCCGGCTGATCCGGCACACGCGCCGAGAGATGGTTGTAGGTTAGATCCTGCACGCCCGACTCGTGCATCAGCCTGTGGGCGGCCGCCAGCCAGATGCGTGCACGCCACTCGGCTTCGCTGACCAGGCTCTTGACGCTCGGAATGATCATGTCCATATCTGCTTCCTCCTATGGATGACTGGGGGCCGACGCCCTTCCAGGGCTTCTGCCATCTGATCGAGAAGCCGGCTCAGTCCAGCTTGACGTTCGCTTCCCGAATGTCCTTCTGTTTCTTGGCGCGTTCCTTCACCAGGAACGCAGCGAACTCCTCGGGCGTCTCGCTGATCGGCTCGAACGCGTAGGTATCGAGCACCTTCTCGACGAACTCGCGATCGCTCAACACCTTGCGGTGAGCCCTGGCGATCTCATCGATGATCGGCCGTGGAGTCCCCTTGGGCACCGCCAGCCCCAAGTAGAGATACATCTCCGACTTCGGGAAGCCCGCTTCAGCCAGCGTGGGAACATTTGGAATCGACTTGGCGCGCTTGTCACCGTTGATGGCCAGGATCTTCATCTTGCCGTTGGGAAGATAGGGGGTCGCCGCCGTGGCGCCGGCCATGAACGCCACCACGCTGCCGTTGAGCATGCCCTGAATGGCGGGCGCAATGCCTTGGTACGGCACGTGCGTCATCTTCAGATCGTTCTGCAGCAGGAAGGCGTTGAAGTAGATGTGGGTGGCGCTGCCGATGCCCCCGGACGCGTAGGCGTACTTGCCGGGATTGGCCTTGATCAGGGCCACGAACTCCTTCAAATCCTTCACCGGCAGCTCGCCTGGAACGATGAACACCATGTGGATGAAGGTGGTGCGACCGATCGGTATCAGGTCGGTCACCGGATTGAAAGGCATGTTCGAGAACATGAACTGATTGTTGGAGAACGTGCCGTCCGTGCCGAACAGGATCGTGTACCCGTCGGCCGGCGCCTTGGCGACGAGGTCGGCGCCAATGATCTCGTTGCCGCCTGGCCGGTTGTCGACCACGACGGGCTGATTCCATATCTTCGACAACCGCTCCGCCAGACCGCGGGCGACACCGTCGACAGGCCCGCCTGCCGCGGTGGGCACCACGAGTCGCACGGGCTTGGTGGGAAAGGTTTGCGCCGCGGCTTGGGCGGAGATCAAACCCGCGGTTGCCAGGACAAGCGCGAGCCTTAGAGTCTTCAGAAGTGCATTCATGACGTCATTCCTCCGGTTAGGGGTGGCACGACAAGACGTGCCGCAACATCGGGCGTGTTGCTATGTTTTCTACAGTCCGACGAGTGTCGCCGCATTGGTCGAAACCAACTTGCGCACGTCGGCCTCGGGGTATCCAAGGTCGAGGCACATCTCGATCACGTCCAGGAAGCCGTCCGCTAGCTTTGGCAGCCCGACGCGGCCGAGGTCCGAGCCGAGGATGGTGCGGTCGACGCCCGCGGCCTGGATGAGTGCATCGAGCGTCTCCGGGTCATAGAGACAGTTGCTCGAAAGCTCCGAGAACATGCACATCGAGTGTTCGATGTACACGCCCATGCTCGCGAGGCGCGTGATGTCCTGCAGCGTGGCATCCACGATGTAAGTGGGATGGTTGCAGATCATGCGCTTGACGCCGCAGCGTATAGCCTCCTCGAAGAGCGGCCATATTTCACTGATGTGAAGGTGCCCCGACGACAGCACCGCGTCGTGCTCGGCGATCACCTTGAGAATGGGCGAGACCTCAGGCAGGAGGCGTCCCGCGTCGTCCACCACGCTCAATGGCTTGGGGGCGATCATCGCCTTGACGGACTTGGGAAAGCCGGGCGTGGCGCCTTTTCGGTGATGGTCGATGTGGTTGCGCGCCGAGAAGGTGGGCATCCATACCAGCCTTGCGCCGAGCATCAACCCGTGCTCGACGGCGTAGACGTTGAGGCCGCCGCTCGGATTGTTCAGCGGTACCCCGGACAGCAGGGTGACGTTCAGATGGCTGAAGTGTTTGTTGAGGAGCAGTGTGGCCGGGGTTGCGGAGTAGTAGTGGTCCTTGATCAGCAACGCCCTGACCCCAACCTCGGACGCCTCCTGCATGGCTTCGTAGTGGTCGAAGTACCGCGGCATGACCGACGGCCCGCTATGGCAGTGCAGATCGATAGCCCCTCGCAGCAGCGATCTGCCCAGATTGGGGTTGTCACGGCGCCAAGCCGTCTGGGGTGGCGTGCGGCCTTGCGTCCTTTCGGATACCCGGCTCATGAGTACTCCTTGGTCTTGGTAGTCGATGGCGCAACCAGGGCGAAGCGGCGCGGCCGACGCGACTCCGGCGTTGGAGGGTGCACGTTCCTCATTTCGATTCAGCAGCGACCGCTGTGGTGCCTGGCTTGTAGCCCAGGCTTGCCGAGACCTTGGCTGCCGCGATCAGCGTCTGTTTGATCTGCTCGGCCGTTGGCACGGCTGGGATGTATTGGATCGAATCCACGATGGAGATGGTGCCGGCGAGCACGCCGCGGCCATCGAAGATGGGAGCGGCCAAGGCATTCATGCCGATCAAGGTTTCATTCGGCGCCGTTGCCCATCCCTGCTTCTTCACTCGCGCGAGCTCCGTGGCGAGGGCCCGCGACGTCGTGATGGTGTGCGGGGTGAAGGCTTCGAGCTTGGAGTCCAGGACGCGCTCTCGCGTCTCCTGCGTCCCGAATGCCAGCGTCACCTTGCCCTGGCCGGTGGCGTGCAGCGACAGGAGCGAGCCCGGCTTGACCCCGATCTCGATCGGGGACTTGCCGGACAAGGTCAGGAGCACGCGAACACCGTCGGGCTCGATGCGCGATACGACGGCGGAATGCCCGAGCGCCTCCCGCAATCCTGTCAACGCGCCGCGGGCCATGCGCGCCAGGTCATAGTTCTCGCTGATTGAGATGCCGATATTGATGAGGGCCGGGCCGATGTGGTACCGCTCACTGATCGGCTCCTGTCGCGCGTAGCCCTGCTGAATCAACGTTTGCAGGTGTCGGTGTATGCGGCTCTTGGTCGTTCCCAAAGCTTCTGCGATGGCCGTCACGCCGACGGGTTCACGTTGCCTGGATAGATGGGCCACCAGCTTCAGAGCCATGGCGACGGCCTGTATGCCACCCGCCTCCTTGCTGCGAGAGCTCGTGGCGCGCACGACGCCTTTCGTATTCGTGGGTTTGGATGTGCTTTTCATTTGTTTTTGATGTTCCGCAGAGCAGAACAAACCGTAAGACAAGAATACTCTTCGGAAAGCATCTGTAAAGAGGGCTCGAATGCGTGGCTTGTCGATCTCACGTTCTGTATGTTGTATCGCAGAGCAGAACAACATTGTCCTGGTGGCGACGACGTTTGCAGTACTGATGCGGCGCGTCGGGCATGGTGGGATCACGCCCGGTCGACGTTTGAAGAATGGGCAGTTCTTTGCGCGGCCGCGCAGTGGGGCGGGTTCGTCGCATGGGATGGGATGTCATGCGCCGGACTGCACCGCATGAACGGGCGTGCGGCGATGAGCGCTGTCGTTACGGTTCGATCGGGGCTCGGCAATCACCCGTCCCTGGCGGGGTGAGGATCCCGCGGCAACCCATCGTTCCTACGATCCCACTGAAGCGCGCGATCCGAGGATGGCCGCGGCGCCGTCGGTGCTCAGTGGCGAACGTGCGGAGGTGCGGAGGTGCGGAGGTGCGAAGAGTGTGGCGGACGGTGCCGACGGGCAGAAGGTGTCGCCGAAGGAAATCAGCGGCGAGGCTGATCGCCAAGCCTGTACCGACCCGCGACCGGCGAGCCCGAGCGCATGCTCGGCGCGTTTACGAGGGGGCGCGTTTCGGCGCGCACATCACCACGCCCTCGTACACCCACGCGTTCGGTCCCTCGAGGTCCATGCCGTCCAAGGTGGGGGAGATGCGATGGTTCGCGGACCCGCCCGCGCCGTTGTTGTACATGCGATGGATCGGCATGGTGCCGGCGGCGCAGCCATTGGCACCGGGCAGCGGAATGTAGAAAGCAATACCCTCGAGTGACCAAGCCGGGTAGATCTTGCCGTCATCGGCCAAGGCCGGCCACCCGGTCTTGACGTAGTCGCACTCGCTCGGACTGGCGGTGAAGAAATGGCTGTTCGGGCCGATGCGGCTGCCGTCAGGGCGGTAGCGGTCGGTGCCGAAGAAGCGGCAGGTCGCCATGAAATCGTCCGGGATCGGATCCTGCTGCCCGCCGGGCGGCGGCTCGCCGACCTGCCACGCAATGAAACTCATACCGGTGCGCTTCCACGCCCCGCCGTGTGCTCCTCGGTCGAGCGCCTCGATTTCGGCCGGCGCGGCCGTGATGAAGTAATGGTCGAGCGCCGAGTCCTTGTACTCGATGACATCGACCCATGTGCCAGCGTGAACGGCCAGAGGCAGGGACAGGCCGGCCAGCGCAACGGCCGCATGGCGGAGGCGCGAAGGGCTGGTCCCGAGCGTTGCGACGATCGTTCGAAGGTGCGCGGCGATGCCCATGCGGCTTTCTCCCTGGCGATGGTGAAGCATCGTAGCAATTCTCGTGCGCGATCGCGGCGCATGGCGTGCACGAGGCGGCGACATCGAATGCGGTCGCGCCAGTCGCTCCCTTCGCCCGATGATGCGGTAACCTCCAGGGCTTTCCGCCACGAACACCGACGTGACCTCGACTCCGGATACTGATGCCCGACTTGCAGAGGAGATCCTGCGGGTCGAAAGCGGGGGAGGAGATCCGCGGGAGAGGCTCCGCTTCGCGGCCCTTGCCGTGGCCACCGGCGTGCTGGCCGGGGCGCTCGGTTCCGCCTTTCACCTGTTGATCGACCTTCTGTCGGCCTGGCCGGCGTGGCTTGCACAGGCCGTGTCGGGGACGGGGCTCGTCGTGGCGGCCGCGCTCGTCACAATGACCTGTGCCGTGACGGCGGCGTATCTCGTGCGACGCTTCGCCCCTGAGGCGGGCGGCAGCGGCATCCAGGAGATCGAAGGGGCGATGTCGGGGGTGCGCGAGGTGCGCTGGCTGCGCGTGCTTCCGGTCAAGTTCTTCGGCGGCTTGATCGCCATTTCCTCCGGCATGGTGCTCGGTCGGGAGGGTCCCACCATTCACCTCGGTGCCTCGGCGGGCGCGGCGCTGGCTGATCGCTACGGCGTGAGCGAGCTGGAGCGGCGCGGGCTGCTCGCCAGCGGCGCGGCGGCCGGCCTCGCGTGCGCATTCAATGCGCCGCTGGCGTCGGTGCTGTTCATCATCGAGGAGACGCGTAAGCAGTTTCCATACACGGCGCGCACCTATCTCGGGGTGTTTCTAGCGGTCATTGCCGGCACGGCGGTCACGCAGTTCATCGGCGGCACGGTGCCCGACCTGCAATTGAAGGCGCTGGACGTATCGCTCACGCTGCTGCCCGCGTTCCTGCTGCTCGGCGCCGTGCTTGGCGCGGTGGGGGTGGCCCTGAACGCGAGCATTCTCGGGACCGTTGCATTCGCCTCTCGCAGCCACGCGCAGTGGCCCTACATCTACCCTGCCGTGGTGGGCGGGTTGGTGGGGGCGCTCATGATCGTGGCGCCCCTGGCCGTGACGGGTGGCGAAGTCGTGATCCACGAGCTCGTTGCAAAGAGCCCGGGCATGGGCTTGCTGCTGATGCTCGCCGTCGTGCGCTTCGTGACGATGGTGGGCAGTTACTCGAGCGGCGTCCCGGGCGGGATCTTCGCGCCGATCCTGGCACTGGCCGTGTGCATCGGTCTGGCATTCGGAGACGCGCTAGGGTGGCTGCTGCCCACCGCGGGCGCCACGCCGGTGGCCTTTGCCATTGCCGCCATGGCGGGGCTGTTTACCGCGTCGGTGCGCTCGCCGATCGTCGCCGTGGTGCTGGCCCTGGAGCTCACGGGGTCGTACGTCCTCTGCCTGCACGTGATGGCCACGTGCGTTGCCGCGGAAATGTCGGCCAAGGCATGCGGGGGCCGTCCCATCTACGAGCAGCTCCTCGAGCGGACCCTGCGCCAGGACAGGCCGGCGTAGGAACGGCCGTCGTAGCCCCTGTCCGCATGCGGAGCGGACGTTCCACTACCACCCAAGGCCCAGGCGCAGCGGCAGGTAGACCGCCATGCCCGCGAGGATGGTGCCGAGCAGGCCGCGGCGCCAGAAGTACCAGGCCAGTGCCACCGCCGCGGCGAACAGGCGCGCGTCCTTCCACGTGGCGATGAGTTGGCCGCCGTTGGTCACGATCTCCGGCACCACGACCGCGGCGAGTGCTGCGATAGGTGCGTACTTCAATCCGCTCGTGACCCATGCTGGCAGCTCCCACGCCTTGTTCGAGAGAAAGAAGAAGGATCGCGTGAGCACGGAGATGAGCGTCATGCCGGCGATGGTCACGAGCGTGGCGAGATCGACGTGGCTCATTCGCGATCCCCGACGGGCGCGGTGGCACGGTCGCGCGACGCCTTGGCGCCGGTCGCCTCCAGCAGGAGTCCGAAGGCCACCGCGGCGGCGATGGCCACGAGGATGTTGAGCTTCAGCGGCAGTGCGTAGGCGGCCACCGCTGCTGCCCCGGCGATGCCGGCCGAGACGGTGCGCAAGCGCGAGGTGGCGAGCGAGCAAGTGATGCCGAGCAGCGCGAGCGTGCCGGCAAAGCCCAATCCCCACGCGATGGGGACCGACGCCGCCATCGCGACGCCGATGAGGCTCGAGATCGCCCAGATCAACCAGCTGGCAACGCCGCTGCCGGTCCAGTACGCGTCTTGCGCCGCCTTGCCGGGGGCGTCGTGGGCGGGACGCGGAAATCGGCGGGTGAAGAGCACGTAGCTCAAGTCGGCAAAGAGATAGCCCTTCAGCAGACGCGTGGGCAGCGGGAGGTGCATCACGTAGGGCCGCAGGTGAAGGCTGAAGACGACGAAGCGCAGGTTGACGCACAGCGCCGTGGCCAGGATCACCCATGTGGGCGCGGCCGCCGCGAACAACGGCAGCGCGGCGAGCTGCGAGCTTCCCGCAAAGACGAACACGCTCATCACCAGGACCGAAACGAAGTCGAGGCCCGAGTTCACCATGGCCACGCCGGTCATCACGCCCCATGCCGCGATGCCTGGACCGAGGGCCGCCATCTCGCGCATGCCCACGGTGAATTCTCGATGCCGCATTGTGGAGACCATGCCGAATTGTCGCGCATCCGCGCGCCGGCCCTCTCGCCGCCCGACTGCAAAGGGTCGCGGCGGCCCCAGGCCCGATCGGCACAAGGGTAGAATGCCGGCGCCTTCATTGCCCCTTTGGAAATGCCGCATGCCTTCGCTACGCACTCGTCCCGCCCTGTTGGCCGCGCTCGTCGCCTTGCTCGCATGGGCCGTGCCGTTCACCGCGACGGCCACCACCGTGCGCCTGACCACGTCGCTCGGCGCCATCGACATCGTCCTCTACGACGACGCCGCACCGCGGACCGTGGCCAACTTCCTCGCCTACGTCAACGGCGATTCGTATCGCAATACCTTCGTGCATCGCAGCGCGCCGGGCTTCGTGATCCAGGGCGGAGGCTTTGTCTGGGACGATGCCACCGGCCAGGTGGGTGCCGTGCCGTCGCGGGGCTCGCTCATCAACGAGTTCAGCGTGAGCCGCCCGAACCGACGCGGCACGATCGCCATGGCGAAGCTGGGCGGCGACCCCAACAGCGCCACTTCGCAGTGGTTCATCAACCTCGCGGATAACAGCGCCAACCTCGACCGGCAGAACGGCGGCTTCACTGTGTTCGGCGAGGTGAGCGCGAGCAGCATGGCCGTGGTCGATGCCATTGCCGCGCTGCCGCGCGTGAATGCCGGCTCGCCCTTCGATTCGCTGCCGGTCGTGGGGGCGATCGGTGCCACCGTCGTCAGGTCGAACCTCGTGCTGGTCAGCAAGGCCACGGCCATTGCCAACAACTGGCAGGGACTGTGGTGGAATGCCAACGAATCGGGCTGGGGGATGAGCCTCACGCAGCACGGCAGCCAGATCTTTGTGGCGGTCTACACCTACGACGAGGCGGGGCGTCCCGTGTGGTACGTGATCCCGAACTGCCCCGTCACGGCCACTGGCTGCGCCGGCGAGCTGTATCGCGTGAAGGGCGGGACGGCGCCCACGCTGACGTGGGTTCCCGATAGCCTCGCCCTCACCACCGTGGGGAGCGGCACGCTCACCTTCGCGAGCGCGTCGGCTGGCACTTTCGCCTTCACGATCGATGGCGTGAGCGGCACCAAGGCCATCACGCAGCAAATCTTCGCCACGAGCGGTCCGACCCCGGTCGTCGACTACACCGACTTGTGGTGGAACGAGAACGAGTCTGGCTGGGGCGTGTCCCTCACGCAGCAGTTCGGCATCATCTTTGCCGCGTGGTTTACCTACGATGCCGCGGGCGAGCCCGTGTGGTACGTGGTCAGCAACTGTGCGGTGAATGAATCGGGTTGCTCCGGCACGCTCTATCGCGTGAGCGGCGGCGCCGCCTTGATGGCACCGTGGACCGCGGTGAACCCGGCGGCTGCCGCGGGCGAGGTGACCTTCGCGTTCACGGGGCCCGCCACGGGCACGATGACGTACACCATCGATGGCGTGGCGGGCACCCGCAAGATCACGCGGCAGGTGTACTGATCGTCCCTCGCGGCGATGCCGCGTGCTCCGCCGACAAGCGCACGGCGTTCACGCGGTGCCGGCGCGCGGCAGCGAGAGGAAGAACCGGATCATTTCCCGCGAGGCGTCGGGGCCGGCCTCGTCGGCGAACGATCCCGCCGTGCTGCCGCCTGACCACGCATGGCCCGCACCGTGCACCACCCAGTGCTCGGCCACGACGCCCCCGTTCGCGGCCACGTAGACCTTGCGGCTGAAGCGCCTGCCACGCGCGCCCGTTCCCGACGACGCTTCGTGCGGCTTCGACGCGCCCGCATGCGCGCCGACTGCCTGACGCACGATGGCGGTGGCATTCGCGGCGTGGACGGTGCGATCGCTGTCGCCGTGGAACACGATGACGGGAACCGGCAGCGCGGTGCCTGCCGGCGAGGTGACCAGGACGCTTCCGCCGTGCATGGCTCGAAAGGCCGAGGGCATGTCGCTTGCGGCGCGGTAGGCGAGTCCCGAGTGCGCTCCCACGGCGGCGTACAGGTCGGGATGCGTGGTGGCGAGGATGACTGCCATCGCGGCGCCCGCCGACAGGCCTGCGACGAAGATGCGGCGGCGATCGATGCGATACGCCGCGGCGACCTCCCGGGTGATCCCGGCGATGACCGCGGGCTCTCCGGACTCGCGTACCTGGTCCTCCGTCCGGAACCAGTTCCAGCACTTCTGTGCATTGGCCGCCGCACTCTGCGCGGGATACACCACGATGAAGCCGTGCTCGTCGGCCAGCGCATTCATGCGCGTGCCCGCCGCGAAGTCGTCGGGCGATTGCGTGCAGCCATGCAGCATCACGACCATGGGGACGTCGGTTGCTCCCGCGGCGTAGCCGGCGGGGACGTACACCTTGTATGCGCGCGCGCCGGACGCCGCCACGAACGAGCGCGCGAGGAACTCGCCCGGCGGGGGGGGCGGTGTTTCCGTCGTGGCGGGACGCTTGCTCGGGCGAGGACCGTCGAGCCGCTTGCGATCAGGCGCGTCTTCGTCCTCCACTTCGCGCGCCGTGCTTTCGATGGTGATGCCGGGCTCCGCCTGCCCGCTGCCGCGAGGCATGAGCCCGGCGGCCGCGAGCGCGTCTTCGATGGTGCGGGTGACCCGGCGCATGGGTCCGGCCGTGGTGTCGAGGCCCGCGCTGGCGAGCGCGCGCTGGATGGTGGCCGTCACCGCGGTCGCGTCGAACGCAGGGCTGCGGAAGGGATCGAAATTGCTCATGCCATGTTTCCTTTTCTCGTGATGCCTCAACGGATGCGGTCGCGCAGGGCTTCGCGCACCTCCCGGCTGGCGTGAAACGCCCCGAGGACTTCGACGGACTCGATGGTGGCCCGCGCGAGGTCGGGCGGCACGTCGGCGGCGATGCGGGCGAGCCCCACGACGTGGATCTGCAGCATTCGCCGCGACGCACGCGCGCGCTCGAGATCCGCGCGCGAGAAGCTCTGCAGGCCGAGCACGAGCGTGCGCCGCGCCACGGTGCTCTTCAGGGCCTCGCCGTGTTGCGCGAGCTGGTTGCGGATCGCGGTGCGGATGAGGTCGGTGCGATTCGAATAGAACCCTTCCTGCACCAGCAGGTCGATCTGCCCCAGGTCGACGACCCCGAGGTTGATCGTGAGCTTCTCGGTCTCGGCCAGCCGGGGGCGGGCTTCGGGGATCGAAACAAGGTCATCGGCCATCTGTATACCATCCACTTACCATCCAAGCAGATGGTACCATCGTGCTGGATAACAAGGGACGCGCTGCTTGGACCGGGCGTGCAACGGCAGGTGGCTCATCGCAATCCATGGCCTTGACAATTATTGCTTGGGCAACTATATTGTCAGCATCGTGAGCCACGACACTGCCACCCACCCGCCGATCTACGACGCGAGGACCTACGACCCTCAGCGCAGTATCGCGAGCCTCTTCGGCAAGGTGAAGGGCGCGCTGGGCGCCGCCTTCGAGGCCGAGCTCGCGCCGCTCGACATCACCGCCGCGCAGTACGTGATCCTCATGTCCATCGCCCACGGCGAGGTCAGCTCGGCGTCGGACCTGTGCAAGGGCATCTCCTACGATCCCGGCGCGATGACCCGCATGCTCGACCGGCTCGAGCGTCGCGGTCTCGTGCGCCGCGTGCCCAACCCCGAAGACCGGCGTGCCTTCCAGCTCGAGCTCACCGATGAAGGCAAGGCCGTGGTGCCCAAGCTGCGTGCCGTCGGCATGCAGGTGCTTAACCGGATGCTCGATGGCTTCAGCCCCGCGGAGGCCCGGCAGCTTGAGGGGTTTCTGCTCCGCATGCTCGCCAACGCATGAGTTTTTTTGACCACATGGTTGCCTAGGCATTTAGTGCCTGGGCAGTAAAGAAGAGACGAAAGATGAATCCCCGCCTTGCTTCCGACATCCCCGCCGCCGCGTCCGCCGCGACTACTCCGATGGCTGCTGTCGCACCGGTCTTCGCGCCGAGCGCTACCGTGAACGACAGCCGCGGGTGGACGGCGCTGCGCGCGCTGCGCGGCGCCTTCGCGCGCATGGTGGCCTCCATCCGTTCCCTTGGACCCTACGTCGCGATCGAAGTGCTCCTGCCGGGCGGCTCGATCATCGCGCTTGCCCTGTGGGTGTATCGCCGGTGGCGCAGGGCGCGTGGTGCGGATGCCGTCGCGAGCGCCGCCGCGCCGGCCAGGGCACCCGACGCAGCACCCGTGGCGCGCGCGCTTCCGTTGCGCTGCCTCACGCCGTGCACGCAGCAATGAGCGGCCACGGAGAAGGCTTGACGCGCGACGAGACGGCGCTCGCACCGCCGGCGACATGGGCGGACAGCATCGTCCGCCTCGACGCGCCGGATCGCGCCCGGGTGCTGGGCCGTCTGCTCGGCTTCGTGGGTCCGCTTGCCATGGCGGTGCTTGGCGGCGGGGCCTTCGCGAAGTATCTGCGCTTTGCACGCAACGCGGTGGTGCCGGTCACGCCGGACGATGCTGCGCGCGCCACCACCGGCCAGATCCAGGAGCTCTTGCGCTACGTGCAACAGAGCCATCCGGGGATCGCGCGGTGGCACGCGAGCTGCGCGCTGCTAGCCCAGGTACAGCTCCCGCACGCGGGCGTCGCGCGCCAGCACGCTTGAGGGGCCGGTGAGGCTGATGTGCCCGAGCTCGAGCACATAGGCCCGCTGCGAAGTCTCGAGCGCAAAGGCCGCGTTCTGCTCCGCGAGCAGGATCGTGAGTCCCGACGCCGCGAGGATCTGCAGGGCCTTGCGCAGCTCGGCCACGATCACCGGCGCGAGGCCGAGCGTGGGCTCGTCGAGCAGGAGGCACTTGGGCAGCGCCATGAGCCCGCGCCCGATCGCGAGCATCTGCTGCTCGCCGCCGGACATCGAGCCGGCTTTCTGCCGCCGGCGTTCCCACAGGCGGGGAAAGAGCTCGAAGACGCGCTCCAGATCCGGGGCGCACCGCGCGCGATCGGCGCGATGGTAGGCGCCCATCATGAGGTTGTCGAGCACCGTGGACTGGCCGAACACCTGGCGTCCCTCCGGGACGAGCACGAGGCCGGCACGTACGCGCTCGTGGGTGGGCAGCGCGCGGATGTCCACGTCTTCGAAGATCTGCTCACCCGCCGCCGCGCGGTTGAGGCCAAGGATCGTGCGCAACGTGCTCGTCTTGCCGGCGGCATTGGGACCGATGAGCGCGACGACCTCACCCTGCGCGACATCGAGGTCCACCTGATGCAGGACCTGGTTCTTGCCGAAGCGGAGGTCAAGCTGCCGTATCTGCAGCATGGCTGGCTCCGAGATAGGCGGCGATGACCTCCGGCCGCGACAGCACGTCCTGCGGCGGGCCGTCGGCGATCTTGGCGCCGTGCTGCAGCGAGATCGCGCGGTCGGCGAGACGACCGAGGAACTTGACCTGGTGGTCGATGATGCACAGCGTGGTGCCCTGGTCGCGCAGGTCGCGCAGCACGCGCTCGAGCTCCGTGACCTCGCCGTGGCCGAGACCCGACGCCGGCTCGTCCAGCAGCAGGAGCTCGGGCTCGCACATGAGTGCCATCGCCACGCCCAGCATCTTTTCCTGCCCGTAGGACAGGTCGGCCGCGATGGTGTCGCGTGCACGGTCGAGCCGGCACAGCGCCACGACACGATCGGCGCGCGCGTCCACCGTGCGCTCGCCGTCCGTCGCGCCGCCGAAGAGCGTGAGGAGGCGCCGCCAACCAAGCCGGCGCTTGAGCATCAGGTGGCCCGCGATGCGCAGGTGCTCCACGACGGTCAACTCTTCGAAGAGCTGCGGATTCTGGAAGGTCTTGGCGATGCCGAGCGCCACGACGCGATTGGGGGGCAGTCCCACGAGCGACGTGCCCCGATAGCGGATCATGCCGGCGGTGGGCGCCAGCACGCCGGCGATCATGGACAGTAGCGTGGTCTTGCCCGATCCGTTGGGACCGAACACCGCCACGATCTCGCCCTGGGCGATGGCGAAGCTCACGTCGGCCACTGCGGTGAGCCCGCCGAAGCGCTTGGTCAGGTGCTCGACTTCAAGCATGCCGGCGCCGGCTCCATTCGGCCGCAGTCCCCACGATGCCCTTGGGCAGCAGCAGGATCACGAGGATGAGGATCGAGCCGTAGATGATCGCGCGCACCTCGGCATTGAAGTGGATGAGATGAGGGAGCAGGGTGAGAAAGATGGCGCCCACCACCGGCGCGGCCACGCGGCCCTTGCCGCCCAGCAGGACCATCGCGACGATGGCGAGCGACTGATCCACCGACAGGAACGACGGATCGACATAGCCTAGGAAGTGCGCATACAGGGCACCGGCGATCGCGGCGATTGCGTTGGCGATGCAAAAGGACAGGAGCTTGTAGCGGAAGATGTCGATGCCGAGGGCGTCGCCCAAGGCGTCGTTGAGCCGGATCGCGACGAAGCAGCGGCCCATCCACGAGTGCACGCAGCGGCTGCACACCACGATGGTCATGGCCAGCGCCGTGAGGCTCAGGTAGTACCAGGCGAGCGTGTTGTCGATGGCGATCGCATGGCCGGGCCAGCCGATGCTCGGCTTGGCGGTGAGCGTGAGCCCCAGCGTGCCGTTGGTCACGCCATGCCAGTTTGCCGCCACGAGGCGCGCCATCTCCGCGAACGCGAGTGTCACCACGGCGAAGTAGAAGGCCTTGAGCCGGAAGCGGAAGCAGATCGTGCCGATGATCGCCGACAGCACGGTCACGAGTGCCATCGCAAAGCCCACCGCCGGCCAGAACGCGAGCCCCAGGTCGCGCATGCCGATGTGCGTGGCGTAGGCGCCGATGCCGTAGGCGGCGGCGTGGAACATCGACAGCTGGCCAGTGAAGCCGAAGATGAGGTTGAAGCTCACCGCCAGCATCGCGAGCAGGAAGGAGAAGACGAGGATGGTGAGCGTGAGGTCGCTCTTCACGACGAGCGGCAGCATCACCGCTACCGCGATCGCCGCCACGGTCAGGAGGCGCGGCCTGGTCATCGCTGTGCTGCGAAGAGGCCGCTCGGCCGCAACAGGAGGATGAGCACCAGGAGCACGAGGCCGTAGGCGTCACGGAAGGAAAGCGGGAAGTAGAGCGCTCCGATGCTCTCCATGGCTCCGAGGATGATGCCGCCCGCGAGCGCGCCTGGGATGCTGCCGATGCCCGCGAGGATCGCCGCCTCCACTGCCTTGAGGACGTAGAGGTTGCCGATCGTGGGATCGATCGAGTACAGGCTCGCGTAGAAGCCGCCGCCGAGCCCGGCCAAGGCGGTGGAGTAGACGAACACGCCCGATTGGAGGAGCTCGGTGCGCACGCCCATGAGCTTCGCGCCCTCCGCCGACTGCGCGTAGCTGAAGGCGGCGCGGCCCATCCACGTGCGCTGGAGCGCCAGCCACGTGCCGGCGACGGTGAGGATCAGGAGCAGGCACACGACGACCTTCATCTTGGGCAGGAACACGCCCAGGAATCCGATGCTGCCGGTCAGCGGGGGATCGAGCGCCTGCGGCGTGGCGGTGAAGATCATGAGCACCACGTTGTCCAGCACGGCGATGAGGCCGATCGAGACCAGCAGGCCATTGATGAGGTCGTTGCGGGTATAGCGGAACAGCGCGCGGTCGGCCACCAGGCCCAGCACTGCCGTGCCGAGCGTGGCGACCAGCACCGCGAGGGGGTAGGGCAGGCCATGCTCGGCGGCGAGGTACCACGTGCCGTAGGCCCCCAGCATCATGAACGCCCCAAGCGCGAAGTTCACGATCCCGGTGATCGCGAACGTGAGCGTGACGCCCAGGGCGATGATGCCGTACAGCGTGCCGACGATGACGCCGTTGAGGAGCTGTCCTACGATGACCTGCGACATGCCGGCTAGCGCTTGAGCGGATCGACGCTCGTGACCTTGATGGCGCCACCTTTCTTCATGTGGACGACATCGAAGCCGAACACAGCCTCGCTCCCGGTGTAGCCGATGTTCCACACGCCCTTGTACGGCGTGGACGTGAGCGCGGCCTTGACCTTGGCCACGTCGTCGACCGTGCCGGCGCGCTTCATGGCATCGACCAGCATGTACACGTGGTCATAGCAGGCCGATGAGCACAGCGGCGCCACGTCGTACGGGAAGTCGCGCTTGTAGAAATTCTTGTACGCCGTGACGAAGGCCTTGGTCTTGGCCTCCGTCTTCTCCGCTTCTTCGAAGTACTTGGGTGTGTAGACGATGTAATCCTGGATCTGGTCCTTGTTCTTGAGGCCGGGGGCGAGCGAGCCGCGCACCAGGAAGAAGCGCGTGAAGAGCTGCGTCTCGGTGGCTTGGCGGACGATGTCGTGCAGCACGGCGTCGACGTAACCCGGGAAGAGGTAGTCGGGCTTGCCCTGGGCGAGCTTGGCGAGCACGGCCGTGAAGTCCTTGGTGCCGGGCTCGAACATCTCCACCTGCAGCTCGATCCCATGCTGCTTGAAGATCTGGGTGTAGGTGTCGACGAGCACCTTGCCCGCCGCGTCGTTCTGCATGAGCATCGCGACCTTCTTGGCCCCCTGCTGCTTGAGGTAGGCCACCATCGCGCTGCCGAAGCCGCCTTCGCCGCCATCCCAGTTCCACGTGCGCACGACGTAGTCCTTGCCCGCCTGGCCGGCGGCGGCGTGCATGGACGTGGCTCCGCCCATCAGCAGGAACTTGCCGTTGTTCTGGCTGGCATAGGGCTCCACGCCGTTGAACACGTTGGACAGAAAGGGGCCGAAGACGAACTTGACGCGATCACGCTCGAGGAGCTGCTTCAGCTGGATGAGCGCCTCCTGCGGATTGCCGCGGTTGTCGGGCGCCACGAGCTGCAAGTTGTATTTCTTGCCCGCGACCTCGAAGCCGCCGGCGCGGTTGATTTCGTCCACGGCGAGCGCGGCGCCCTGGTGGTTGATCCAGCCGTAGGTGGCGAGCGGCCCGGTCTGCGCCTCGATCTGCCCGATCTTGAGGGTCTCCTGGGCGTGAGCCGGACCCAGCGTGGACAGTGCGAGAAGAGCTGCCGCGCCGCTGGCGCGTATGGACTTCATCATGGTGTGGTTCCTCCGGGAAGGCGCTTAACGGCCCTGATATGTTCTCACCATACCGGGTGCCAAGAATGCTTGTCAAGATTGTCCTGGGGTTCGCCCGGACACTTGTCGGGGGAGTGCATTTCATGGTGATATATTCTGCACATATGATAACTGTGGAGGAATGCCATGTTGAACAAGGAGCAGATCCGGCAGTACACCGACGACGGGTTCGTGGCGCCGATACGGGTGCTCGAGGAGGGCGAGGCGCGCTCGTTCCGCGATCGCCTCGAGGCCTACGAGCGCAAGACCGGACGGAAGCTCGAGAGCAACTTGCGGCACAAGGTCAACCTGCTCTTCACGTGGTGTGACGAGCTGGTGCGCAACGAGCGGATCCTCGACGCCGTGGAGGACGTGCTCGGGCCCGACATCCTCTGCTGGAACGTCCACCTCTTTGCCAAGGAGCCCGACAATCGCTCGTTCGTGAGCTGGCACCAGGACTCGACGTACTGGGGCCTCGAGCCCGCCGACGTCGTCACCGCCTGGGTGGCCCTGAGCGAAGCCTCGGACGAGAGCGGCTACATGCAGGTGATTCCGGGCACCCACCTCGTCGACCAGTTCCCGCACGTGGATACCTTTGACAAGGACAACCTGCTCTCCCGCGGCCAGGAGCTCGCGGTGGAAGTCGACGAGAGCAAGGCGGTTGGCCTCGCGCTACGGCCGGGGGAAATGTCCCTGCATCACATCAAGCTGGTGCACGGCTCGAAGCCCAACCGCTCGTCTGACCGGCGCATCGGCGTGGCCATCCGCTACATGCCCACGCACGTGCGGCAGCTGCGCTTCCGCGACTCCGCGATGGTCGTACGCGGGGTGGACCGGCATGGCCACTTCGACCACGAGCCTCGGCCGGTGGCCGACATGGATGCCGCGGCGCTCGCCGCGCACGAGGACGCGGTTTCGCGCGTGCTGAGCGGCCTCATGGAAGGCACGGGGAAGAGCGAGTTCCGGCCATGAGCGAGCCCGCAGCGCGCAAGCGCCTGACCTTGCCGGACCTGCAGGCGGCCAAGCGCGAGGCGCGCAAGATCGTGATGGTGTCCACGCCGGACTTCCTCACCGCGCAGTGGGCAGAGCGCGCGGGCGCCGATGCGCTCATCGTCGGCGACAGCCTGTCGATGATCAGCTACGGTCACGACAACACGCTGCCGCTCACGCTCGACACCATGATCGCGCACTGCCAGGCGGTGCGCCGGGGCGCTCCCCACACCCTCGTGATCGGCGCGATGCCCTACGGCTCGGTGGCCACGCCCAAGAGCGCGGTCCGCCATGCCGTTCGCTTGATGAAGGAGGGCGGCGTGGACTGCGTGAAGCTGCAGGCGGGACGCCGGCAGCGCAAGGTCCTGCAGGCGGTGGCCGACGCCGGCGTTCCGATGATGGGCCACGTGGGGATGTGCCCGCATTTCATGCACCACTACGGCGGCTTTCGCATCCAGGGTCGGAGCGCCGAGGCAGCGTTGGAGATCGTGGCGGATGCGGTGGCCATCCAGGAGGCCGGCGGCGTGGGGCTCGAAGTGGAGGCCGTGCCGGCGCCGGTCGGCGCGGCTGTGGACGCGGCCGTGGACATCTTCACGTTCGGCATCGGGGCCGGGCCGTCCACCACGGGCCAGGTGCTCCTCGCCTACGATCTCATCGGCGCCTTCGACCGGCTGTCCCCCAAGTTCGTCAAGCGGTACGCCAACGTCGCGGGCACCGCGGTGGAGGCGTTGTCGCGCTACTGCGCGGAGGTGCGTGCCGGAACGTTCCCGGCGGAAGAGCACGGCTACGCGATGGCTGACGACGCACGGGCACGCCTGGCCGATCTCGCGGGCGTGCCTAGAAATCGGCCGTGACGGTGCCTCGCGTGAAAACCTCGACGGCGTCGAGGAGCTGGCCCACTTCGCGCGCGGCGTCGCGCGGACGATTGAGCGAGATGGCGCGCGCCAAGCTCGCGTGGAGCCGGGCGATCAGCAGGAAGTCCCCGGTCTTGGGCGAATAGTGGATCCAGTAGCGACGCGCGAGCGGTGCGATGAGGCGCATGCTGGCCGCGGCAAACTCGTTGCGCGCCGCCAGGATGCAAAGCTCGTTGAACTCGCGGTCCACGCGCATGAAGGTGACCTCGTCGCGAACCTTGGCGCTGCGCTCGAAGGCGTCGGCGAGCTCGCCGAACCGCTCGCGCTCGTCGAGGCTCGCGCGCTTGGCGGCGCTGACCGCAACCAGCGTTTCCACCGCACGGCGCAGCTCGAGCATGCGCAGCTGCCCGCGGACGTCGATGGGCGCGATGGTCACGCTGCGGCGCGGCTGGATGCTCACGAGGTGCTCGCGGGCCAGGCGCTGCAGTGCCTCGCGGATGGGCGTGCGCCCGATCTCCAGGCGGTCGGCCAGCATCGTCTCCGTGACCACCGCACCGGGCGCGAGCGTCCCGTGCACGATCATTTCCTCGAGCAGCGCGTAGGCACGGTCGGTGAGCGTCGCGGGCTCTGCGGGAGCCTCGGGCACGCGCGGGACCCGGGCCGGTGCGTGCGTAGTCTTCTTCTTGTTGGGCATAGCTGATATGACGAGAGTATATGGTGCAACTTCGCCGGATGCCAATCGCGCCTCCGGGGATCGCGGACCCCGCTACATCCTGACGCTCGTGTGCGACGACCGGCCGGGCATCGTGGGTGCGGTCGGCACGTTCCTCGCGGCCCGCAGTTGCAACATCCTGGAGTCCGCGCAGTTCGGCGATCCGGACACGTGCCGCTTCCACATGCGGGTGGTCTTCGAGGCACTGGACGGGGCGGTCGCTGCGGCGCTGCGTGGCGGATTCGCCGACGTGGCGGTGTCCTTCGGCATGGACTGGTCGATCGAGGAGCAGCAGCGCCGGGCGCGGGTGTTGATCATGGCGTCGCGCCAGGACCATTGCCTGAACGATCTCCTCTACCGCCACCGTACCGGCGCGCTGCGGATGGAGCCCGTGGCGGTCGTGTCCAATCACCCCGATGCGGAGGCGCTCGTCCGTGGCTACGGCGTGCCGTTCCACTGGCTTCCCGTGGCCCCCGAAACCCGCGCTCGCCAGGAGGCGCAGGTGCTCGCCCTCGTGCGCGAGCTCGACGCCGAGCTCGTGGTGCTCGCGCGCTACATGCAGGTACTGAGCTCAGACCTGTGCAAGGCTCTCGTGGGCCGGGCCATCAATATCCACCACTCGTTCCTGCCGAGCTTCAAAGGCGCCAAGCCCTATCATCAGGCGCACGCGCGCGGCGTCAAGCTCATCGGGGCCACCGCCCACTACGTCACGACCGACCTCGACGAGGGACCCATCATCGAGCAACGGGTCGCTCCCGTGACGCACGCGATGTCGGCTCAGGAGCTCACGACCGTCGGCCGCGACATCGAGGCGCAGACGCTCGCCAGCGCGGTCCGGGCGCATCTGGAGCGGCGCGTGTTCTTGAACGGCTCCAAGACGGTGGTCTTCGCATGAGCGCGGGCAGCGATCCGGCGAGCGGCGCGAAGTGACCGGGAGATTCCGCTATCGGGAGCGCGCGCCATCCAGCACTGCTTCCCCCGACACGGTCACGCTGACTTCGGTGTTGCCCCCCTCGACGCTCACCGGCGGCGCCGCCGCGACGGAGGAGGCGGCCATGCGCATCATCGGCATCGGCCGGTTGGGCTCGGTGGTCATCACGTTGATGCGCCCGGTGCGCCAGGCGTCGTAGCCCAGGGCACGTGCGGCGTTCTGCGCACGCGCCTGCCACGACTTGATCGCCTGGTCGGTGAGCGCGTCCTCGGCCTTGCGGCGGGCATCGCGACTCACGTCGAAGTTCATGCCGGAGAGCACGAGGCCGTCCTCCGCCTGCAGCCGGGTCAGGAGTGCGGCCACCGTGGCGAAGTCGGCGCCTTCGAGCGTAATCGATTGCGTCACGCGCCAGCGCGAGGGCTGGTTCTTCTCGCTCACCTGGTAGGACGAGTAGCCGGAGGTCTTGACTTCCACGCCCGGCGTGCCCTTGATGCGCGCGAGCGCCTTGCCGATCTTGCCGTTCACGTCGGCGGCGGCGCGCGCGGGATCGGGGTTGTCCACTTCCACGCGTAGCCAGGCGAACATGCGGTCGTTGGCCACCGTGCTGGTGGCCGACGCGGATACGGTGACCACAGGCACCGTGGGCGGCGGCGGCTCGGCAGCGCGCAGCAGGCTCGAGGAGGCGAAGGCGGCCGCGGCGACGAGCAGGGTGGCGTGACGGAACGGTCGGGTCATGCGAGTTTCCTTGTCTGGACGGCCAAGTGCGCGGGAAGCGCTTCGATGGCCGCCTGGTTGGTCCACGAGAAGCAACGGGCGGCAGCCTCGCGCCAAGGCAGCCACGCGAAGCGCAGGTGCTCCCGGGGGGCGAGCGTGACCGGCACCTCCGTGGGCACCGCAAGACCGAACACGTGCTCGGTGTTGTGGGTGGTGCCCGGGGCGTAGCGATGCGACCATTGCCTGAAGATCTCGAAGTCGTTGTGCATCTTCCAATCGACCACGCCGCCGTAGAGCGCGGCGTCGATGCCCGTCTCTTCGGCCAGCTCGCGGCGCGCCGTCTCGGCGAGCGTCTCCCCCGGCTCCTGGCTGCCTGTCACGGACTGCCAGTGTCCCGGGAAATCGGCGCGCTCCAGCAGGAGCACCGCAAGGCCCGGCGTGTAGACGAGCACGAGCGTCGATATCGGGATCTTGTAACGCACCACGGGGCGGATCGGGGTTAAGACTGTCGGGGACCGGACGACGCGCGCCACCACGACGGCGCCGTCTTAGGCGGTGAACACCCAGAAGGGAACGTGCAGCTCCTTCCAGAACTCCGCGGCCTCGGCGAGGATGTCCTCGAGGGTGGCCCAATCCTTGGGATGATCCTTGCGATAGGCCGTCACACCCGTCACCAGGATCACGCGGCCCGTCTTGCCGAGCCAGTCGCGGTCCTCGATCACGTCGGCGAGTGCATCCCAGTTGTGCCCGAAGTGGTCGGGCAGCTTGAGCTTGCTGTCGAGCTCGGCAAAGACCGCCGCGCGATCCTGTGCGTGCCCAAGCGCGCAGGCCGAGAACTTGAGATGGGCCTGCGCGGCCGCCGCCCTGAGGGGTTCCGCCTGGCCGGTCCACGGGTGCACGCCGGCCGCTTCCACATTCGCAAGATCGGGGACCTTCATTCGCGGATCCTCGCAAAGGACTGGTAGTGGTCGGCCGTGTAGTAGCACACGACGGGGTCCTGCTTGTTGGAACCGCCGCACACGATCCGGCGGGCGCCGCGGTTGCGCGCGCCAGGGGTGGGGACGGTGTACTCGTGATAGTAGCCGCGCGCCTTCTGCGGCAGCAGCCGTTCGCGATTGCCGAAGACCACGCCATCGCGCTCGTAGCGGAAGGGCCCGCCGCTTCTGATCTGCACGAGCACGACGCGCGCTTCCTTGGGGAGGGCGTCGACCGCGACTTCGGCTGCTGCCAAGGCGAACGCCGGCGCGGGGGCGTGCAGCAGCGCGGCGCATAGCCACGCCGCCAGCCATGAAAAGGGGCGCATCGACCGCATGCGCCCCAGTTTACTGCAACCGCTCGCCAAGCGCGCTTACGCCACCTTGACCGAATCGGAGGGCCTCACGCGGATGTGCAGGTCGCGCAGCTGCTGCTCGGTCACCGCCGTGGGCGCATCCACGAGCAGGTCCTGCCCGCGCTGCGTCTTGGGGAAGGCGATCACGTCGCGGATCGACTCGGCGCCGCACATGAGCGTGACGATGCGATCGAGACCGAACGCGATGCCGCCGTGCGGCGGCGCGCCGTACTGGAGCGCGTCGAGGAGGAAGCCGAACTTCTTCTGCTGGTCTTCGGGCGAGATGCCGAGCGCGGCGAAGACCTTTTGCTGCACCTCGGGACGGTGAATACGCACCGAGCCGCCGCCGA